>NZ_JBQKFT010000014.1:0-94644 GCF_052119185.1 Bilifractor sp. LCP19S3_H10 | reverse complement strand
AACCAATAGGATCAGCGATTGTTTATCCAGCTGATTTAATTCTTCCTTTGAATAATGGCCTGGCATTTTTTCTTCCTCACTTTCGATGTCTTTATTATACCGAAGAAGGAGAAACAACGCCAATGCGGGTAGAAAAACATTCGTCATTATGACTGTGGATAACTTATCCAATTTGCGACATCCGGTTGAATAAGTCTCGGAAAAACAGCGCGTTTTTTTATAAGGATCGGTGTTTCAGGAAGCTATTCTTCTGATCCGCAATCGATGGCAGGTGTTATCAACAATCCGATTTTTTTAAGAAAAGTTATCCACCGACAGACTGGAAAATATTTTTTTATTTTCTCTGTTTTGCACAAAGATTAGAGGAGGTCTGTGGGCTGCAAATCTGTTTGAATGGTCGATGTGTCAATCACAACAAAGCCATCGAGCAGACAGCGAAACTGTTCTGGTGAAATCTCCGCAAGTTCTTTGGTATTACGAGGCCACTTGAAACCTCCAACTTCTAATCTTTTATACAGAAGCAGAAAACCGTCCCCTTCCCAGACAAGTGCCTTGAATCGATCCTTTCTAGTGCCACAAAACAGAAAGAGCACATCCTTTTGAAAAGGGTCCAGCTGAAACTGTTCCTTGACGAGTGTTGCAAGGCCATCAATGCCTTTACGAAGATCTGTGCGTCCACAGGCAATATAGATTTTTTGCAGATTGGAAAGATCACGTAGCATATTTCATCACCGATCGGATAAGTGAGAGTACCTCTCTGGATGCATGATTCGATACTTCGATTGTCAAGGTACCGGTTCGAATGACAGCATCCGGACAAAAACTTGTTGCCGAATCCGTCATCGTCTGATCGACAATGTTTTTGGGAGATGATGGAACGGCAATCTCTGCAAAAGTAACCTCGGGTTCCGGAGACAGAGCGGCAGATTGTACATCATAAGTTTCATGTCTCAACTGTCGCTGCCAGTAATAGAAGCTTTTAATGTTGATACCATTCTGTTCACACCAGGCCTTTTTTGTAAGACCACTGGCATTACAGGCCTGAATGATATCAAGCCATTGTTGACGGCGAACGTCGGATGTGATCTTGTCCATCAATACCAAGCCTCCTTTGGAGAAGTCGAAAAAACCTTAGATTTATTCGACTCCATTATCGCAAAGGCTAGCTAGGTACAACAGGTACTGGCGGTTTACCGTTTACACTTCTTCTCCATCTGACTAGCGATATCAGCATCGACAATCTCTTCACCGGTCTTGTGCTTCAACTGTTCTTTCGACGCTTCACTTAGTCCGTTATTAACAACTGCATTCATATCACAGGTGCTAAGCTTATCAAGTTCTTCCTTGGTCACCTTACCATCACGGTAATCTCTGACAATCTTATTCTCATACATGCTATAAGGGTGCTTACTGAACAGTGCCTTAGCCTTGTGCTTAATAACCCAAGCAGTAGGTACCTGGATATACTTGTGCATAGCCGGGGAGACGGATCCAATCATCCAGCAGTTTCTGTCGCAGTGACGTACCTTATTGCGGACTTCATCAGCCTGCTTGCTGTTCCAAAGTTCATCCCAGGTCTGCTCGTTAAGATTACCCATCACTTCCTTATCTTTAGTTCCGTTACAGGGCATAACATCACCGTAAGGATCGATAAAGAATGTATCAAAACTCATATCACATGGAAGCAATCTTGGCTGTCCATAAATGTAATTAATAAGGCCGTGGTTGAAATAAGCCCTATACCACTTCTTCGGACTGTTGGATCTCAGAAGTTCGTTGATCAGGTTCTCGAAATTCTTCGCAACCATCGGACGATCATTAATGATATTCTTTGCTTCTACAAAGTAAAATGAGTTATGAAGAGATGCTGTCGCGAACTCCATCCCCATCTTATTAGAAAGCTCATAGAGAGGGACCAGATCCTTGGCATTTTTGTCCTGAACGGTCATACCAAATCCAACATCCTTCATTCCCATCTCACGGAGTTTCTTAAGTGTTGTGTATCCACGGTTGTAGCCATCCTGGAGTCCACGAATTTCATTGTTTGTCTGCTCAAGTCCTTCAATAGAGATACGAATCCCAATCTGCGGGAACTCCTTAGCTAAGTCGATAATACGGTCTGTGAAGAAACCGTTCGTAGAAATAACGATACGATCAGACTTCTTGTAAAGCTCACGAACGATATCTTTCAAGTCAGTCCTGATGAACGGCTCTCCACCTGTGATATTTGTGAAATACATCTTCGGAAGCTTCTTGATCGTCTCAATGCTGATCTCCTCCTCCGGTTTGGAAGGAGCCTTATATCTATTGCACATTGTGCAGCGTGCATTACAACGGTATGTAACAATAACTGTACCATTCAACTTCTGATTTCCTGTAGCGACTTTCTTATCTGCCATGATTAACTGTTCTCCTCATAAAGCTTTAATGTTCTATTTACAACATCATCCCAGTTGTACTTACTGCAAATAAAATCGGCAGCTGTAGATTTGTACTTCTCTACATCTGTCGGTGAATCAACCAGCTTTTGTAACTTCTCCCTCAGGTCCTCCACATTTGATTTCTTAAAGGTTACCGCCTTATCACCAGTAACCTCAGTACATTCCTTAATATCAGAAGTCAGGCAACAATTCCCATAGCTCATTGCTTCAAGAAGTGTCAGCGGCATTCCCTCGAGATCTGATGGAAGAACATATAAATAGCTATTACTATATAGCTCCTTTAGCGATCGTCCAGTAACAAATCCTGTGAACACAACTCTATTATCAGCTAAGCTTTTTATTTCTTCAGCGAACTCCTCAGAGTCTGAAGGCATCCCAGCAAGTACCAGTTTCTTGTCCGTCTTCACATTCTTCCACGCCTGAAGTAAGTATTTTATACCTTTCTCAGGTACCAAGCGGCCTACAAACAAAATATAGGAATCTTTACTCAATCCCCACTGCTTTGTAATCTCTTTTGCTTCAGTTATCCCCGTTCTTTCAACTCCATTGGGAACAAAAACCGTTTTTCGACCATAAGTCGTTATAAAATAGTCCTGTACGGCTTTGCTTAGTACGATAATTTCATCAGCATACTTTACTGCGTTCTTTTCTCCACCTTTTATATACCAAGAAGCGAATCGTCCCCATTTAGCTCTCGCCCAGTCAAGTCCATGGATTGTGACAACCACTCTCTTCCTGCCACCACTTAGGAACTTCACAAGCCACGAAAAGTGTGCAGGACCTTCTGCGTGAATGTGCACAACGTCATACTTACCAATTCCTGCGAATAAGCATCCAAAAAATGAAGAGGAGACCGCTGCCAATCCTCTCTTCTCAATGGTTGGAACATACTTGATGTTCACCCCCTTGTACTCAGTTAGCTTTTGCGCATCATATTTCTCACCGGCGACATGGTGACCTGATCTATTGTAGACAGTAACATTGTTACCAAGACTCACCATTCTCGTAGCTAAAGCTTCTACTACAATTTCAATTCCACCTTCCCGACTCGGCATTCGCTTATGGCCGACCATTGCTATGTTCATTAATAAACTTCCCTTTTTATTAAAATTCGCAAATTTCCATTCTCAAGTGAACTAAAATATTACGATTAGCACCTGATCTTCAGCAGCTCACAACTCCCAATCACATGGCATCTTCCAAGTCCTGCGGGAAGGAATATGCAGCTACCCTTCTTGAATCGCAGAGGTCGATTGCCTCCATCTGTTTCGAGTCCCCCCTCTCCATCTGTACAAAGAAGTACTTGGAAAGAGTTATTCATTACAGAGAAGGAAAAGCCCTTAGTCACCTGAATTTTTTCTGTTTCAAAATATTTGCACCGGCAAAGCATCTCTCTGGAGCATCCGTAGAAATACCGGACATAGCGTGGTTTTTGGCTTGTATCTCCGATGGGATTCATATTGAGAACCTGCACCGCCTTGCCAAAATGTAGCTCTCTGAGGTTTCCATTCTTATCTTTCCGGTTGTAGTCATATAGTCGATAGGTTAGATCGGAATTCTCCTGAATCTCCGCAAGAAGGATTCCCTCTCCAATCGCATGAACCGTTCCGGACTCGATGAGAAACACATCGCCTTTATGAACCGGAACATAGTGAAGATCATTCTGCAGAGTTCCGTCTGTGATATCCTTCTCTAAGATTTCTTTTGTAACTTTGTGCTCAAATCCCCAAACGAGCTTTGCGCCTTCTTTTGCTTCGAGCACATACCACATTTCCGTCTTGCCGTTTTGTCCGTTTTCATGTTCTCTGGCATACTCATCAGAAGGATGCACTTGAACGGAAAGATCCTTTGCCGCATCAATGAATTTAATGAGTACAGGAATTTGGTTATTCTTGTGCCCCACATACTCCGGGTGCATCTGGATGATCTCAGCAAGCGACATTCCCCTATACTCTCCTGAGATTGCATAACATGGTCCGTTTGGATGTACTGAACATTCCCATGTCTCTGCCAGTGGAGTTAATTCAATGTCTTTTCCATATTCTGTTTTCAATCGGTTGCCGCCCCAGAGATAATCCTTCCCTGACGGTGCCAGCAAAATAGGTGACATTAAATACTTCCTTCCACAAACCTGCTATCAAGCGGATATTTCTTTTTATCATTGAAAGTGATCTCTTCTCCCACCTGTGTTTCCAGTGCAATGATTTCGGTCTCAGCAATGAGCGTGTGTTTACATCCAGCTGCCATGGTAACGATGTCACCAGGACGGACGATTTGTTCCATGCCATCGATGACAGTCTTTCCATAACCACTGAGAATTGTGATGGACTCATCTCTTAACTCATGGCTGTGATAAGACATCCGTCTTCCAGCGTTGAGTTTAACTTTAAGTAGACGATAGCCTTCTCCAGCATCCAAAACGTTATAGGATCCCCATGACTTCTCGATGTATTTTGCCTCAGTGGAAATCTTCTCCACATACGGTTTCATGTAGCCGGATCGTTCCTTATCAGCAACAAGAATCCCATCACCGGATGCAGCAACTACCATGTTCTTTTCACCCATGACGAGGATCGGTATATCCAGCTCGTTGATGATGTTGACATTCTCACAAGTCTCATCAACCGTTGCCTCACCTTTGACTGGATCCGCCATAACTTCAGACATCGTGTTCCAGGTGCCGACATCTTTCCACTCTCCGGCATAACGCATCATCTGAATGGAAGATTCCTTCTCAACAACAGCATAATCAAAGGAGATCTTCGGGCACTGGCTGTATTTAGCATACAAATCACGGTAATCCTTGAAGTCCAGCATACTATGTGCCTTCTCAACAAGATAGCTGAGTTTAAACGCGAATACGCCCGCGTTCCATACAGCGCCCTGATCCAGATACTTCTGTGCGGTCTCCTTATCCGGCTTTTCCTTAAATTCTTTAACCCTGGAAACCTCATCCTTAGTCTCTGGAATAATGTATCCGTACTTCTCGGAAGGGTAGGTTGGCTGGATGCCCATCAGAGTCAAGTCCGCTGCATTCTTCTCAGCCAGTGTTCCGAGTTTTGCTACCGCCTCATAGTAGGAATCATCCACATACGGATCGACCGGGCAGACTACAACTGCTTCATCATCACTTACATTCAGTTCATCATGCAGATAAGTTGCAGCCAGTGCGATTGCCGGAAAAGTATCTCTTCTCATCGGCTCAACACAGACAGACACAGAATCACCAAGTTGATTATGGATAGCAGCAACCTGTGATTTAGATGTTGCGATCGTAACCTTAGCATCCTTATCTACTCGCGAGATCTGACGGAAAACTCTCTGAACCATGGATTCATAGTTTCCATCTTCATCCTTGAAGAGCTTTATGAACTGCTTGCTTCTTACGTCATTGGATAACGGCCACAGTCTTTTGCCGGATCCGCCTGAAAGTAAAATGATATTCACGGCTTTATCTCCCCTTACTGCATGTATTCTGTCATCTGGTCAGCGATCTTATGTTCTTCAGCCTTTGCTGTCTCCATAGAGTCCGCAGAGATGGAAATGTAAACCTTGAGCTTTGGCTCTGTTCCAGAAGGACGAACTACCACCGAGCTGTTCCCCTCGATCAAATATTTCAGAACATCTGACTTCGGAAGTCCGTTCAGTCCCTGACTGTAGTCCAGTGTGGTTTCTACCTTTCTACCTCCGAAATCTGTCATCCCCTGGTGGAACTTCTTCATGATCTCCTGCATCTTTTCAAAGCCTACAGAACCATCGAACTCATAGGAATGAAGTGTGTTAAGCCTATATCCATAAGTCTGGTAGAGCTCATCCAGCTTATCCAGAAGAGAGATCCCATGTGTCTTGTAATATGCGAACATCTCGCAGATCATGAACGCCGCATCTACAGCATCCTTGTCGCGGACATAACCGCCAGTCAGATATCCGTAGGATTCCTCAAAGCCGAAGATGTAATCATTCTCATGTTCCTGTTTCTCCAGGAGACCGATCTGTTCACCGATGAACTTGAACCCTGTCAGGACATCAATCGTTCTCACACCATAGTGATCCGCGATCTGCTTTCCCATATCAGAGGTAACAATGGTCTTGATCATCACCGGATTCTCCGGCATCGTTCCGTTCTTGATCCGCTGACTGCAGATAAAGTCAAGGAGCAGGAGTCCTGTTTCGTTACCAGTTAAAAGCTGGTACTCACCTTGGCTGTTTCTTACCGCAATGCCGCAGCGATCGCAGTCAGGATCAGTTGCCAGCATCAGATCTGCTCCAACTCTCTTGCAGTACTGAAGCCCCAGCTGCATCGCCTCGCGAATTTCCGGGTTCGGATACGGACAAGTTGGAAAGTTTCCATCCGGTTGTTCCTGTTCCTTCACAACAGTAATATTGGTAAACACTGACTCCTTTAATATCTGCGTTACTGGGATCAGCCCTGTGCCATTCAGTGGGCTGTAAACGATGGCAACATTCCGGTCGATATCTTCCTTTACAACTGACTGTTTCTTTACCTCTTCAATAAAAGATGTCAGTACTTTATCCGGGATATAAGTAATATTGCCTTCTACCTTGAATTCCGGAATCCGCACATCAAAAACTTCAACTGCTTCGATCTCTTTTAGGATCTCTGCCGCTGCTTCCGTAGTGATCTGGCAACCATCCTCTCCATACACCTTGTAACCGTTATACTTGGAAGGATTGTGGGAAGCGGTGATCATCACTCCTGCTGATGTATGTAAATACCGTATAGCGTATGAAACCGTCGGAACCGGATTCAGCCTTGGCCAAATATGAACAGAAATGTGATTCGATGAGAAGACAGATGCTGCCACCTTAGCAAACACATCTGATTTAATACGGGAATCATAACCTATTACGACTGATGCCGTTGTACCATATTTACGAAGAAGATAATTACTGAGACCCTGTGTGGCTTTTGCAACCGTATAGACATTCATCCGGTTTGTACCTGCCCCGATCGTGCCTCGTAAACCGCCGGTACCAAACGCAAGATTCTTGTAAAATGCGTCCTCGATACCTGCTTCGTTTAGATTCTTTAATTCAGGAATCAGATCCGCATCTATCGTTGCTTTCTGACACCATCTTTGATACTCCTCGCGGATCTTTTCACTAATCATCTACTCTTCTCCTTAAATTTATGCTATTCTTTGGGTTAGCATTCTATCCCTCATCTTCGTTTTATTCACAGGAAGTCTTCCAAACTTCCTGTGAATGAATGCCATATGACCCCCAGTCCCTACTCTTCCATTCCCCCGCGGGTCTAATCATTCTCTCGCCTGTCAATCGCTGACCAACCCGTGAATGAATGCCGGAGCATGGAATACAAACAATCATAAGCAAGCGATTGTTAAGCTCAGTGAAGAAAAGGCACCCCACGAATCGGTTCATCGCTATATATTGCGGTACGGAATACATGTGACTACTAGATATTGATTGATTAAGGGGTATTACCACGATATGAGCGAAGGATCGTGGGAATCGGCAGAAATGCCCGGGAATAGGAAATTTTGAAAAAGAGATAGATAGGCACTATAGTCTATAAGTCATAATCACCCCTATCGTGATTATGAGTCTGATTATGAGCTTGATTATGGACTACATATAATAAGGAAGAAACTCGTTCCTGATTATGGGACTTAAGAATGATGGAGCGACTCTGGGAGGTGAGACTAAATTCCTCTGCCCAGAAGGTGGCAGCAGGTCGCTCGAAATGTGTATATATAATAAAGAAGAAACTCATTCGAAAAGGACAAAAAAAAGAAGACCCCACAGAAGGGATCTTCCTTAGAGAAGCTGATTCAATTTGTTATGCAGGCTGTTTGGTTGCCAGTTTCTTTACTTCATCAACGGTTAGTCCTGAAAAATCTGCAATCTCCTCATGGCTAAACCTTTCAGTCTTAAGCATTTTACGAGCTACACTAATGGCGTTTTCTTTTGAACCTTCAGCTCTTCCTACGACTCTTCCTTCAGCTTTGCCTTCAGCTCTTCCTTCAGCTCTTGCTTCAGCGATCATATCTTCCATAGCCTTACACATAGCCGCCACTCCCTGCTCATAGATGATATTACAAATAGGGGCATGGCCTAACCACACCCCGCCTTAAGGGGATTGCCATCAAGGTGACCTTGTCGGCCAAAAACATCAAGCGGACTTCTTTGAGTCCAGCTCCTTAATCTCATCTACAGTCAATCCGGTTGCTCTTGCAATGTCTTCGTAGGTGAATTTCTTCATACCTAGCATATTGTTAGCTATTTGCAGTGTATTTTCTCTAGCAGATTCTCTAGCAGCTTCATTTCTCATATCTTCCATAGCCTTGCACATAACCGTCACTCCTTTCTCGTCTTCTTTAAAATATCTAACCCGATCAGCCAGCACCGGATAGTACATATCCTTCGCCTCTATACAAGCGAAATCGTGCATCAGCTTTCCGAGAGAAGTTTCATCTTTAATCTGTGAGTTCACATAGACAATATGCTCTTCATCTCCAAAGGGCTCTCCGGTTTCCGTGACCGTTCGCTCAATGTGATAAATCGGAAGGCTCTTCCCCAGCACATCGTTTTCCGTGATGAAGATTACATAACTTTCATTGAGCGCTTCATATTGTTCTCCAGGTTCTGTTACGTTTGCATCGATCAGGCTGCTGTTGTATCTGGCTCTCTTAACTCCTGCGCCATGATCACTGCGTTGGATCTCGATGTTGTACACATGATTCTTTTGGTCGACCGCCAGAATATCAAGTCTGACGGAGCGTCCCTGAAGGTTTTTTATCCCATACTGGCTGGTGGATTTTGTGACCTTCAGATCATCACGTTTCAGAATAATTTGGAGCAGAAATTCTGCACACTTTGTGTCCTCAAAGACTTTCGTCATGAAGTCATCATCGAGTAAGCGCAAATTGTGAAGACGCTCCAGATCTTCTTTATGCTTTCCTTCAAAGTCTAAATCTTTGTTCAAGCCACCGCCGTTCTTTCTTGATTTGTATATACTACCCTGACTTTATTATATCAGGAAAATCTGAAAATTTAAAGCTAAGTTGTCTAACTCTTCCAATTTCCACAGGGCTTGAAAGAGGTGTGTTGAATTCCGGTCACTTCTCCCTGAACATCGGCTTATCCAGAACCACCTGATACTCTTCCATCACCAGGGAGGCGTTGCCCTGCTCATCGAACTTTCGGTATCCCATGAATGCATTCAGGGTTCGCTGATTCCTAATGCTCTTCAGTTTGACACCGAACCTTGTGGTGTACTCTGCCTCATCGCCGATCAGGTCCATCTTCGTAAAGTACCGCTCTGCAAAGGCTCTATCAAAGGTTAAGATGTCCGGGGTTTTCTGGATCTTGTCATCCGTTACATTGATCCTGCCATGCTTGACCATGGAGTAGGCTCCGGGGATGATGTACCCTTCCACGGTCCGCATCAATGTTCCCTGCGCGTTGACTCCGTTGACCATGAGTGGTCTTCCGGTCTTTGTGATAGTCGGTAACTCCGAGAGCGCCTTCAGGAAGTTTTGATACTCTTCCATCATCTTTTCCAGCTCTTTCTGCGGGGCTTTATTCAGTTTCGCTTCATCGTACTTCTCGTTGAAGTCCATCGCAATGTCGGATCCGTCTCCATAGGTCTCGTCATCTTCCTTGCAGGTGTAGAGCATTTCCATGAAGCTCTGCTCCAGTGCAAACTCATACCATTTTTCTTCGTTGCTGTGTCTTCTTATAAATTCTCGCCGGAAGTAGTAATGCCCTTCTCCCCGCTCGTCTTCATAGTTCTGTACTGACCGTTCATTACGAGATTTGTAATAGTCTTTGTTGTGTAAAAGATTCAACAGTTTAAACGGTGGCTTTGCCCGGTTCTTTTTAAAGTTCTCAAGTTTTGCCGCTTCTCTGTCTTTTGTGATCTGGTTGCATTCCTCCCAGAGCTCCCGGGAAACCAGCGGCACATGATGATCCTTGATGTAGTAGGATTTCGCTTCTCCTTCATTCTTCTTGCAGATCTTGTTCTTCCGGTCAACGGTGATCGTCTTTTGCATCTGGACATCGCCCTTGTACTTCTCGTTCTTCATCAGCTGGATTACGGTAGACGGATACCAAATCTTCCCACCCGGTGCCGGAACGCCTCTATCCATCAGGTCTTTTGCGATGTCCCTGGATGCCCAGCCCTCCCGGTATTTCTCATAGATAAAGCGAATGGCTTCCCCCTGCTTTGGATCAATCTCCCAGCTTCCATCTTCGCCTTTCCGATATCCGTAGATTCGGTTCGGGTTAACCAACGGATCTCCAGCAGCAAACTTTCTGCGGATGGTCCAGGTGATGTTTTCCCCTGTGGAGTCGCTCTCACTCTGAGCAATGCCGGTCATGATCGTGAGCAGAAACTCAACGCCCTTCTGCATGGTGTCCAGATTTTCCTTCTGGAAGTAGACCCCGACCGGCGGATCCTGATGCAGAAGTTCATTCACAATGGTTAATCCATCCACCGTGTTTCTGGTAAAGCGGGAGATGGACTTTGTGATGATGTAGTCGAACATACCCGCCTTTGCGTCCGCGATCATCTGCTTGAAGCCGTCTCTTCCCTTGGTGCTCATGCCGGAGATACCATCATCTGCATAAATCCCCGCAAAGATCCAGTCTCTCTGATCTGCAATATACTGCTTATAGTAGGCCACCTGGTTCTGATAGGAGTTTTCCTGATCTTGTTCGTCTGTGGAAACCCTACAGTAGGCAGCTACGCGGACACCTCTGGATCGCTCCAGGGTATCGGCAGTCTGGAAGAATTTCTTGGTTGCCGGTAATACAGTTATCTCACCCATCACATAGCCTCCTCTCTTCTACGCTGTCTTTCAGTCCTTAATGCTTCCCGGTTTTTTCTCGTCCTCTCGAGGATCTTTGGCATGGCGTCCTCTTTCCAGGCATCATACTTCTCCTTCGTAGGAAAGCCGGTGTATCCGGTAAGATGACGATACAGCTGTTTTCGATCCTCTTTATACTCCGGTCCTGTCATCCCAAGACGCACCAGCCAGCTCCGGAAGATGAACTTGTCGCTTCCATTTCGGTTTTCAAAACTGCTTGCCGATTTTTGGTTAATTGCTGCTGCGTTAATAAAAGCGGTTAGAGTTTGGCAGGCATGAAGATCAACGTCTCCGTATCCGGTGTAGATCAGCATGTCTCCTTTTACCGTAAGCCCCTGTATCACTTGTCCGTGCTCTTCCTCATAGGTTTCCACAGCCTTGATGAAATTCCGGACTCCATATACCGCCTCATCCTGCATGTTGATCCATGCAATGAAATCATCGTCGATGGAAAAGTGTCCAAGCGTAGCTCGGTTCATGACGGTCTGGTGTGCGCGGATCAGGTGGATTAGCCTTAGCAGGCTGTTTCCGGTGTGCTGGTTGAGCGGCACAGCGATCCCTATTGTAGTTTTTTCCGGCTCTTTTACTGCCTCCTGCAGAATGCGTTCCTTCTGTTGTTTCTTAACATTTACCGGAGGCAGGATCACTTCTTCCTCAGGTTCCTCACCTGTGTGGATCATCCTCTCCCTCGCAAGAGTTGGAACCACATTATACGCATCCTCTTCAAAGGACAAAACCATGTTGCTGTCCACCGTGTATTTCCCGACCTGGTAGGCCATGCTCGGAATTCCGAGATACTTTGATTTTTGTCCGGTAAGATCCATCAGCCGTTTGATGATTTTTTTCTTATCGGTAATGATTGTGTATTCCATGTTTGCACGTCTCCTTTCTGGTCTATTCATCACTCTAAAACCTGTTTATAGCAACGAATAAACCCCGCAGAAACCACCAAACCTGACCCTTCACAAAAGGGCAGAAATTGGTAGATCTACGGGGTAATGCAGGCACTATATCTTCGGTTACTTCACCCGAATCTTCCATCCCACCCGGATCAGGTTCACATTTTTGATCAGGGATGCGTTCAGCTTCTGGATGGCGGATACGCTGGTTCCATACCTTCTGGCAATTCCGGAGAGGGTGTCTCCTCGCTGCACGGTGTAGTAAACCGCCTGCGGCTTAGCCTTTTCGTGAAGCAGTTCGTTCACCTTCGCCTGCACAGCGGAGGCATCATAGCCGGAAGAAGCAAGGCGTCTTCTCCTGTCAGAGCCATTCCCCCACTTCCCGGCGATCACTTCCTTTGCCACCTCGGTGATGGACTTCGTCGCGGTATTCTCCTTGTAGCGAAGCACATGGTTCCAAGGGAAGTTCCGATACGAACGGATCAGAAACTCACGTCCTGTCTGGTCACCGGGAGCGCCACCAACTGCGGTTCCCTTCTCATTGATGGATGCCTCGACCTCTCTTCCATTTCCGCAGTACATCGCGGTGTGGTGCGCGGTGTTTAAAAGGACATCGCCGCGTCTAAGGCCTGCTCCGGTTGCAAGGTTCACCGTGCCGGTTACGTCCTCAAAGCCACAGGACAAGAAGACGGAAAGCATGTTGCCAGTATAGGTAGCACCCCTTGTCTTCACAGGAACACCGGCTGCCTGCCATGCCGAGATCACTGCCGAGGAGCAGTCAAAGTCTCCCTTCTCTCCCCAGCGATACCTCTGGTCATAGCCGTATCGATTGTCATTTGCATGATTTTCCATCCACTGGATGGCAGATTCTGTTTTACTCATGATTTTCTCCTCCCAATCAAACTTCTATTTCCTGCAAATCAAAAAGCCCTCCGGGTTTTGAAGCCCGAAGAGCCGTGAATTACATTGCTCCCTTAACGGAAGGAGCTTCCGAGATACGAGGATCACCTCCTCTCACGCATCTGTCTTGGTGAGCTGCTTGTAGATCTGGTTTACACCAGTCGCTGCAAGACCGGACACAATACCGACAGCCAGAGCGTTGATCACATCTGTTGCCGGGAAGTCCGGCATGAGATACAGTCCCGCAATGCCGAGCGCCGCACCGACGCATCCGCAGATTACTGGGATCAGCTCATCCTTCACAGAGCCAGCTGCCTTGCAGCCGATGCCGACAAGGTAGGCGATCACTGTGATTGCTGCCACACTTGCAATTCCAAAGTCCATAAGTCATTCCTCCTTCTTTTTATTTCTGTCTGCCGTAAGCGGCAGTTCCAGACACTTCTTATACAGGGACTCTCCGGTACCATTTCCACCAAGGGCCTTGTATGGCTTGTACAGGTACTCTAGGTTGCTCCGGTCCTCCGGAGAGCACCATCCCCGGGCAATAAAAAAGCTGCAGGCCTGATAAATACGGTCGTGCAGCAATGCCATCATTCCATCTTTGATTTCGTCGTTCTCCTGTTTTCGCCGGAGAAGCGTCCGCCAGAGCCAGGTGAGAACGGCGAGGATCAGGGCAAAGAGCTCCTGGATCCAGTATTTCAAGATAAAGTCGATCAATGGAATCACCTCCTTCCTTAATCCTCCACATATACCATGAGGTACTTGTACTTGAGCGTTGCCTGGTTATAAGCCATCAGGGTTGTCTCATCATTGGGAACACCATCGGCAAACTTGAAATGCCCGATCTGATCCGCATCCGGGTAGCTGGTTGTTCCGTTGTCTTCGCTATCTATGATGCACTTTCCTGTTGTGGCGTAGAAGCGGAATCCGTTATAGGTATCCATGTCCGTTGACAGGGTTCCGTCCGAAAGCCGTACTTCCACGACCTTCAAGCGGATATCAGGATCACTCTTCGTGATTGAGGATCTCTTCAAATGCACAGCGCTGTTTGCGGGATAGGTAATGAAGCCCCTCCCGTCATCCACGTCCAGCGCAAGCTTTGTCACCGCAGCGACGTTCTTGATGTGATCGAAGGAAGGATTGCTTACTTCTGTGACATCTCCACTGGAGCCTCCAGATCCGGATGCCGGAAGAGTCAGCACCTGTTTGGTTCCTTCCGAGGAGCGGATGGTGAGCTTGCTGTCACTTAGTTCAAAGGTGTAGGTCGTATCCGTAAAGACTGCATTCTCAGGTACGTCGCAGGCTACCGCGTGTCCGTTCACCTTGGCGGCATTGTCCACAACTCCGTCCCCGTCTGCATCAAAGGAAGAAACCACATCAACGAGAGCGTTCGAGAGCTCGCATAACTTTTTAAGGATTTTAGATTTCCCCTTGTAAGCAATCCGGAAAAAATTCATGAGCCCGCCTCCATTGTCTTATCCTCATCAAGCAGCGTGTATGTGATCTTCATCGTCTGTGAGGCATTCTTTTCGATAGGACTTGAGAGGTTGGCAATCGTCCCGAGATAGTTGGCAACATAACCACGGTAGATCCGGGACGAATCATAATAGCCAAAACACTCCAGATGGTCCCCGCATACCTGGAAATGATCCGACCAGTCCGACTCGCGGCGGGTGCCTTTAAAGTTATGGAGGAATACAGTTCCGTCTTCATACACCAGACCGTTTCGCCATTCATAGCCGTCCTTGGTGTAATGATAGAGGTTCAGCGGAACACCTCCGTTATAAGGGGTGATCTGCTGAAAACTGTAGATATAGTCACTGGATCCGTCCTCAATCACCCGGATTGCTTTGACATCCACGGGATTTTTGAGACTCACCTTAAGCACCTCTTTCTGGTTTACCGCAATCACATACAGATAGCCATTCCGAACCCGAATCTGATAAGGATCGCTGAAGTAACTGACATATTGCGTCACATAGGTTTTCTTTGTTTTGTCATAGACGGATACCGTGTCATAATTGCATAAAACTCTCGGCGCTATCGTCATTGTGTGGATGTCAGATTTGCTGTAAGAGCCATCCGAATACTTGATGGTAAACCAGTTGAATACGTGGCCGGACTCTTTTTCGGGATCAAATCCCGCATAAACGCAGTAAAGAAATCCGTCCCCGCCATCAAAATACAGCTTCTCGTTCCGGCAGTGATAGGTATAGGAATTCGTTGCTCCGGAACTGCTCGATACATATGTGAAGGAACAGCACTCCGTGTCAAATTCCGTAACCGCTTCATAATCCTCCACGCGGGAAGCAAAGTCGTACACGTTATGGTGGAGCATAGCTCTGCGGACACGAGATACCCGAATCGAGTCCTTGACATTTTTAAACATATACAGGTATTCCCCATCATATCGAACTGGATACCAGCTTCCGTCTGTGGAAGGGCTTCCATTGGACGAGCTGCTGTAGTAGCCCATGTAATTGATCAACGGATTGGAAGCCGCGTAATTACTGGTACGCGCCAACGCTTTGATCGTCCCGTTCGCCTGTGACGTACCGAAGTCCCAGACGCTTTTATATCCATTCTCCACAGGTCCCGATTCTGCAGCATTAAACGAGCCTCTGTGGATATCCGATGTGTTTGTAGAGCCGTCTGCATATCCTACGAGGTGCACGTCCTTTGTCGGAAAATGTACGTTACGGATGTCCTCCGTAAGCGTCCCATCAAAAAGAAGGATGCCGCCGAGAGCATTGGTCGCAATCGGAAACACCTCGCTGTCCAGATTGGCCCCGCAGTTCTGCGCGATATTCATCACGTACCGGAGCGCATCCGTGACGAGGTTATGATCCTCTGCCTTCCTCTCCAGCTTTCCCGTCTTTGCATTAAAAAGTTCTATCGTTGTGATCCCTCTCATGCCGATATTTCCTCCTCATAAATCTGAATGTCCGTAACGGTTGCGGACTCTGTCAGAATCGCGCGCACCATCACGGAACCGGTGCATTTTTCCGCCCACGCCGAAGGGGTAATCGAGCGCATTGTTCCCTCAAACATGCCGTACACATCCTGGGTATAATCCGGTGTCACCCACTCATCCGCATAGGTCCACCAGCTTTTTCCTTTATCAAATGACACCAGGTATGCGACATCATCCCCGGAATGCTTGGATGTAATCTGCATAATGGCGGAAACTTCACAAACGGGCGTGGTCAGGGTTCCCTGGCTTGCCCCATCCGCGTTCTTCCAAACTGCGCCGTCATAAGTGACTCTGTCATAAGCCATGACATCCTTTGCGTAGGATACTGTGAACTGATGCAACCGGAAAATAGGACCGATTGCATCTGAGAATGCTCTCAACAGTACCTCTGCGACATCGAGATGGCTGATTTGGTCGTTAAGTGCAAAGTCTTTTGCTGCCGCGAATACAGAAGAAACAGAATCCTCAAAATCTCCAAGAAGCACTTCCCGAAGATCCGTTGCAGGAAGCGTATCCTCCACCTGGGTCGTCCCATCCCAGGCACCATCCCCGACAAGTCCCTGACCGGAAATATATGCCCTCGCCTGCGCCATGCCGATGTCGATTTCTCCGCCTTCCATCGTGATGTTTACAAGAAAGGATCCGATGATATTTGCCGTAGAGTTCCAGGTGTATAACAGATGAAGCAGATGCGTTCCGTCTGACGCGGTCTCCACAGGATAGTAGTCTGTGATTGACTCGCCGTTTAGTTCGTAGCTGACCTTCAGGATTCCTTCCTGTTCGGAAAAGGTACCTTCCAGAATGGATTCTGTTGTATTGAGCTGATAGATGATCTCTGCATGAAAGTCCACATGAGTGTCTTTTGTCGTGACGTAATGAAATTCAATGATCTTTCCACTCTGACCATCCCCGATGTGGATGTCCTGTGCATTCTGGTAATCGTAATAGTGGACTGCATCTCCATCGACCCGGTTCATAAGCCCCGCGAGGTTCTTATCCACCTTGCTTCTGGCGCTTGCAAGTGCCGGGTTCTGACCGACACCTTTTACCTTGTACTCACCGCCATATGTCCAGTCGTACTTTGTGATGCAGTAGAGCTTGTCTCCATCTGCAATCCCATCAGAAAATACCAGTACGTCTCCAAGATCATAGGCTGGGTTACCGATCATGGACACTTCCATTGGCACGTAATCAATTGCAGAAAGCGCACTAAGGACAGCCCTGGTCTGCTGCTCAAGCGTATCGGAAACGCCATACTGGAGCAGAGGGTTTGCGCCGAGGTTGTAGGTTAAGCCATCATCCGCATCAAGACAGTAGTATTTCGTTGTCTGTGTTGCGATATCCACTCTTGAGACGCCCGTGTAGCGAGTCTCAAAATCTGAGAACTTCGCTCCAGTATAGCGATGCCTGGAATCGATCGTATCAACCGGTTCCTTTGTGTACCGTCGAAGGATAAGCTTTCCCTCTCGATCCATTGTGGCAAAGGAACCCGCTGCCTGAGCGGTCCAGCTCACCAGATCCCGCCAGGTTTCTATGTCGTTGTCCTCATACACGGCGAGATTCTCTTTGCCGTTTGGGAATAACTGAAGATCTGTCTTGCTCTGCGCCATCAACACACCGCAGGCGTTACACGCCAAGTGCAGAAAATCATAAATAGACCCTTGGGAGGATGACAGAGAAATCGTCTTATCAAACAGGCTCATCCCGTCATAGGCTGTGATTTCAACTCCCGACAAGGTCCAGTTTGCTTCGGCAATGTAAAACACACCAAGCGGCACGTCCTCGTAGCTTCCGTCCGCAAGTTTTAGCCCACAGACTGGAGTTATCGGTTTTCCGAGAAGTGTTCTCTTCTCTAAATGAAGACCATTAAACGTTGCCTTTAACTGCCCGATATAAACCTGTCCGATCCCCACGTTTGTTTCATCCGAGCACTGATTTGTAATTGAAAAAGACCCAGAGAGGATGTTTTCATCCCAAAAAGGAACTGCTCCAATCGTTCCCTTCATATGAAAGCTTTGTACCGGCTGCTTCATGGCAGCCTTGTATTGTTCACTTACAGCGTACATGAAGCGCCTCCTTTCTTAGAACTCTTCCAGCTCGAAGCTTACGGTGTAGAGTCCATTCGTCCCTCTTGTCTTCTCCGAGTTCTTCTCCGGTCCGGTTTTGAAGTTCCGCATCCGCATGGTCCTTGTCTTGTAGCCCTGCGATTTCAGGTCATAGAGCTTTACCTGTATCGAATCCTTGTCCCGGAACGTGGCAAAAATTGCTGCCCACCTACTCGAACACGGAAAAGAGGCAGAGACGGACAGCTTGTCATACCTGGTGACAATGACCTGATCCGTTCCTGCCTCGGTCTGATTGGTACTCTCAACGACAGCGTAGCTCTCCTCCCAGCTTTCCGGTGTGAAGAGTTTTACGTCATCAAAGTAGATTGGGTAATCACTTAACATGCATCATCGACCTCCTGACCGATAGTTGCTCCGCTGGGTCGCACGAACGACGATCTCATCAATCCGCTCCTGCCCGATGTAGACAGGGATAATGATGTCACCGCCACCTGCACCTGCGAGAGCACCCTTCACGATTTCCGCAAGCTTATCCGTACCAACCACGGCTTCCTGCCCGGCTTCGCCGCCACCAAGGAGTCTGCCTCCGGAAGCGCCAAAGATCGTCGGGCTATTTAAGAGGTAGGCATCATCCATAGCTTTCCGATACCAATCGACGGAAAGATGCGGAACCGATGGCGGATTAATAGAGAGCTTTCCGCTGATCGAGAAGTGCGGGAGCTTGATGTGTGGAAGCTCCAGATGGCAGCCGGAGAAGAATCCCTTGATCCGATCGAGGCCGCCACTTACGATGCTCTTGGCATTCTCGATCATGGAGGAGAAAGCTCCCTTAATCTCACCAAGTTTCCCTTGTGCGGAAGAAAACGCATCGCCAAGCTTGCCGCCTGTGAGATTATTGATGGTAGTAAATCCCTCCTCCCAGATCGACTTATAAGCATCCACGGCAGTTCCGATGATGCCCTTGATCCCGCCGCCGTGCTGATCAACGGACGACTGAATCGCATCCCATGCATTCCCGGTGTTCGTCTTTACGGTATCCCACGCAGTACCGATCGTGGTCTTGATGTTGTCAAAGGTCGTGCCTGCTGTCGTCTTGATCCCGTCCCACACACCGGAGAGCGTGGATGTAATTCCATTCCATGTGTTTGATGCCGTGGTGCTGATGGTCGACCAGGTATTTCCGAGGAAAGCCGAAATGCCAGTAAAGACCGTGGTAGCTGTCGTGCTGATCCCTTCCCAGAGTCCTGTGAAGAAGCTGCTGATGCCGTTCCAGACCGATTCTGTAGTAGATTTAATCCCATCCCAGAGGCCGGAAAAGAAGTCGCCGAGGCCTTCACCAACGCTCTGTACACCAGAGCAAACGGTAGTCCAGACACCGCCAAACCACTCGGAGATTTCTCCCCAGTGTTTCACGATCTCAATCACTGCGACTACAGCAGCCACGACCGCAGCGATGATTCCAAGGATCGGAAGAATCGGAACGGAAACTGCTGTGATCGCCGGGATTGCCGTTGTGGAAAGGAACCCGACCAACTTTCCGACCACACTTGTGACGGAACCCACAGCGGTGACAACCTTACCAACGCCAACGACGACTGGACCGACAGCGGCAGCGATGAGGGCGGCCTTGACGATTGCCTCCTGCATTCCCGGGGACAGACCATCCCACGCACTTTTGAGAGTTGTCACCACATCTTTGATCTGGGTCATCGCTTCCGTGATCATCGGTGCCGACGCATCTACGATCTCCGCGCCGAGGTCTTTTAAGTTGTTCATCACAACTGTCATCTGGTCGAGCGGATCTAGAGTTTCATTGAACGTACTCTCCACCGATCCCGCATAATCTCCTAGCGTGGTAGAGAGGTCGCTTAAGGAGAGCTTCCCCGTCTGCACCGCATTGTAGATCGCGCCACCGGCACGGGAGCCAAAGAGGTCGTAGGCCGCCTGCAGCTTCTCGGTATCGGAGGCATTGCTGTTCATGGTTTTGGAGAAATCCTTCAGCGCATCGCTTAAGGACTGTCCATTCTTTGTTGCGGTCTTCTGCGCCTTGGTAAGGCCGGTGAGCATCGTCGAAGTATCAAGACCGGACATCTCCACCGCGCCCATAAATCCTGCCGCCTGTTCCGCAGAAAGTCCCATCGACTGGAACTGTGTGGCATTCTTGGAAAGATCCTGCGAGAGCGTATCCATTGACACACCGGTTGCCTGTCCGACCTGATTTAAGGCATCGAGGAGGTTCCCGGCATCATCGGACGACTGCCCGAAGGCGTTGAGGACGGAAGAGACGTTATCGACAGAAGTAGAAACATCGGTAGAATTCAACGTCGAGAACTCCACGAACTTCTTAGAGAGGTCTTCAAGTGCATCACCCGTCAAACCGAACCTAGTGTTTACTTCGCCAATGGCGTCCCCGGCAGTCTGGAAGTCTGTCGGAATGGTCTCCGCGATCGACTTGGCGCGCTTCTGCATGTCCTCAAGGGCTGCACCGCTTGCTCCTGTTTTCTGCGTCACGGTATCGAGCGCTTCATCGACTTCCTTCCAAGCGGCAACCGAGGCAGCACCAACCGCAGCGACAGGGACCGTGATGCCTTTGGTGAGTCCTTCACCGACATCACTGATCTTGCCGCCGACTTTCTTCATCTTGTCCCCGGCAACCTGAAGCTGCTGTCCGGCAATAGAGCCAAACTTCTTATACTCGTCCTCGAGTCCTTCGAGGGACTGCTTGGTCGCCTCGATCTCCCGGGTCAGTGCTTCCTGCTGTTTTTGCGTCTCCTCAGTCTGAGGACCAGCCTTTAGCTGAGCGAGGGCTTCCTTCTCCTCGGCAAGCTTTTTCTTTGTCGCATCGATCGCTTCGGTCAGGTACTTCTGCTTCTGTGCCAGAAGATCGGCATTGCCCGGATCCATCTTGAGAAGCTTGTTCACGTCCTTAAGGTTACTCTGGGTATCCCGGATCTCCTTATTCACGCCTTTCAGGGCATTGGAGAGCTTGGTCGTATCGCCGTCCAGCTCGATTGTGATTCCTTTAATGCGATCTGCCATAGCCTACTCCTTCCTTCATGGCATGAAAAAGCACCGGCTCATCACCGATGCGAATTAAAACGAATCGAAGTCCTCCTGTGTCGCCACCTGCCGGTACTCATCGTCGCAGAAGTCATTCCCGGACTCAATGATCATATCCATCACAGTCCCCTCATCCAGTTCATCCAGCTCAGACAGTGTCAGTCCCATCTGCTTCGCCCTCAGGAGAAACACTGCCGTGTTTACTTCCCGCTCCGTTGGGCGACTTCTTTTTTTGACTTGGAGCTTGTCCTCCGCGATCCAAGATAGAGCGTAACGAACTCCTGCATGTGAAGAAAGAGCTCTGCCCCGTCGAACTGATCCGCCCATTCGAGGAAGGCGTCCTCGTTCAGCTGGTTCATGTCACGCTTTTCTGCCTGCGCGTTCATGATAAAGGCCAGCTTGTCGCCGACGGTCATATCCGTCTGGTCATCCTCGCTGTTCTCCATCTTGTTTAAGAGGATCATAAGATCCTGGTGGAACACCTGCTTAAAGCGATACGCTGTGGTCCCCGTTGCGAGAAACGGGAACTTCTGCTCCGACCCATCATTGAGCCGGAGGGAAATTTCCTGATACATGTTTGCTCCTCCTTATCACTTGCTGGAACTTGTCGTTGTCGACGGTGTAGTACTACCGCCAGACGCAGAAGAACCTCCAGATGCTTTCCCTGCAGCAGGCGTATAGACCTTACTGTACCAGTTCTGGTAGGTGGCATCGGTGGTATCTGCACTGGAGCGCGCCTTCACGATGTTCTTCCCAAGAGTCGCATCCTTGATCGATGTCGCGTTGATCGTAAGGCTCTCGGTCTGTACCTCGATGGAATCCTCCTTGGTGCTGGATGCCACGGAAGGTCTCGATGCCGTGCAGTTATACATGACGTGGCGGATCTCATTCACATCGCCGTCAAACTCAAAGAGAAGGGCAAAGTGAATAGGCTGGGCATCCGCATCTTCAACCAGTACCCCGTTTCCGTCCTTGATCTCGCCGAGCACGTTCTCCCGGAAATCCTCCGGTACCATCGCAGACTCGAAGTCACCGTTGTAGCCGCTGTTCGCATTGGTGACAAAATACTGCACGCCGTCTGCCCAGAAGATCGTCTGGTCTCCCTGTGCATCCAGCGAGAGAGATACCGCACCCGGCCATGCAATCGGATCCGCAAAGGTGGCGGTTCCATCCTCTGCAATCGTTGCGATGGCATAATGTACATTTTTCAGGTTGTACTTGACCTTATTCTTTTTACTTGCCATTTCAGGCCTCCTGTTCAAATGAATACAGGACCTCGTAGAGCTTCTCAGAATCTATCCAGGTCTCTGTCTTTTCAAAGAAGATCCCGCTTTGGATCAGCTGATCTTCCAGTCTCTTTTCCATCTCCGGATCCTTCTTATCCGTGTAGAGCTCGACGTCGATCTCTGTGATCGGCAAATACACGGTTCCATCCGCAGCGAAGTTGTCGCTGTTCGGACAGCGGAAGCAGAGAAAGGGAGGATCCGGCCCTTCCCCTTCCGCAAAGTGATCATAGGCATAAGGGATGCCCTGCTTCTCCAGCCCCTCCAGAATCTTTATGATCTTATCCATTGCTTCCTCCCATCCTCAGCCCTTTAATTCCTTCTCAATCTCATCTGATAGCTTCCCGGTGATCTCTTCTTCGACCGGAGCGATATGTGGAATGCCCGCAACTCTTCCACCACCGCGCTTGGCATGGCCTTTCTCCAAGAGGTGCGTGAGTCTATAAATCTTGTTGTGCACAACCACTTCTGCGCCGACCGCCACCTCCTTCTGAACGGTAGAGCGCCATCCTTTTGCGTACTTTCCGGTACGCTTTGGCGATTTCTCCTTCAGTTCTTTTGCCGCTTCCTTTCCGGCATCCTTGATCTCCTGCTTTACGATGTCGTTCACATCCTCCGCGTAGTCCGAGAGGGTCTTTTCCACCGTCGCCGCTAGATCATCTACTTTCACCTTCATCGCTTCACCTTCTCACACTTAAACTTCAGGCTTCGCTTCTTGAACCCCATCGGGTCCATGGCGGTGACGTTGTAGATACTGCCCCCTAACCGGATCCGGATCTTGGTGGAGTCGAGCCCTTCGAGGCACTTTGCATACCGGACGGTAAAGTCGATCGCATCCGTGCTGTTTGTGGTTCCCGCCTCCTGCTTTTCGGATCCTCCGCTCTGTACCGGTGTTGCCCAGCAGGTGTAGAAGTCTGTCCAGGTGTTGGTGTGATTGCCATACTTGTCTTTGATGACCTCATTCTTCTGGATCGTAAGCCTTACATTCATTGCTGCGATATTCATCCCGCACCTCCGTCAGAACCTGGCATCCCGTTCTCCGAAGAGTAGGTTTCGAAGCGTGATGGTCAGGGCGTGATGATCGGCTTCCTCCCGGTGCTCATTGAGATAGGCCAGGGTATAGAGGACTGCCACAACTGTGATCGGGCTGCTCTCATCTTCGAGGCTGTCTTTCCGGAGAACGGCAGCAACTAAGTTCTCAGCGGCATCCAATTCCTGCTGAATGATGTCATCTTCGTCACCAGAATCGACCCGGAGATATTTCTTTGCTTCCTCCAGCGTGATCATCCTGTCCTCCCTTCAAATTAGAAAGAAAGCCCAGAGCTTTGACACTCTGAGCCTCCATCATTTCTGAATTACTTCTGCAGATCAGGCAGATGCTCCTGCCTTCAGGATCTGCACGGCTTCCGGAAGAACCAGAAGGCCATCGACACGCTCCTTGGCGACATACCCGATCATGCCGTTTCCGGCAAAGAGCTCACGAAGCTCCTGCATGGAACGACTCCCGCGATCGCCGATGTTGTAGTAGCTGTAGTCACCAAAGGCCATCACAGGCTTTCCTGCCGCAAGCTCCGGTGCAAACGCGCTGGTATGAACCGCATAGCCAAGGAGTCTGTCCGGCTCCCCTGCCTGATAGGACGGTTGCCAGATGTAAGCGCCGTTGTTGTCCTTAAGCTTCCGGAGAGTTGCAAGGGTCTGGTCGTTCATGATGAACGATGCTTTCTTCCGGTACGGACGCTTCAACGCGTAGACCAGATCCAGCACATCATCGGTGCCAAGCTTGGTGCCGGTCAGGGTCTTTGCAACCGTGCCGCCATTGGTCTCATCAAAGAGACCGGTGGGCTTCCCCTTCCCATCGCCGTTCAGGAAGGCATCCTCCTCGGCATTGGCGATGGCGATTCCGAACTGGGTGGTGATGTAGCTTGCAAGGTCAAACATGGAGTCATAGAGAAGCTCCTCAGTGACCTTCACCGCCACATGGAGCTTATGCGCATCCATGATCTTCTGTCCGAACTTCGCGTCGGTGAACTGCAGTGCTCCACCCTCTTCGATCCATGCCGCCGTCGGCTTGGCTCCCGCGATGTTGATCTTGTGCTCACCGGAAGTCGTGATGTGGGTTGCAAGGCCCCGCATGATGTTCTCTTCATTCAGGACATCAATGAGTCGGTTGTCCCACTCCTCCGGAACGAGGTATCCGCCATCGGCATCCACACCCTCCTGCAGGATGTCGGAAACCTGATGGAAGTTCGTGCGCATGGCGGTCAGCATATCCTTGGCATACTGATCGGAAGCGCGTCCCTGCTTCTTCGGCTTCTCACTGCCTGCGGAAGGCATGTTGGAAAGAGGAGAAGAAGTCGGCTGACTCAGCTGTGCCTCAATAGCAGCCTGACGGTTCAGGCGATCAATCTCCTTCGTGAGATCCGTGATCTCCTTTTCCATGCGGTCATAGGTTTCTCCATCGGCGGCAGAAAGGACGCCGGTCTCTCCTCTGTGTGCTTCGAGGAAGGCCTTTGCTGCCTCCCACGCTCTTGCTCTCTTTGCAATCAAATCCTGTACGTTCATTGTGTTCTCCTCCTCACATCATCGTGTGCAGCAGATTCAGGCGATCCATCAGAGCATCCACGCTCCGGCCTTCCTCTACTTTGCTTTCGGCATCAGGACCATCCTGTGCCTTGTTTCTAACCTTGTAGTGTTCCTTCACCTTGTTGGTGAAGGCAGCCGCCATCTGACGACTGGAATAAAGGAAACCCGCAGCAAGCAGATCCTTGTTCTTCTTGGGACCGTCTGGTGATTGCTCGGTTTTCTCTTCAGATTCCTCCGGATTCTCCTTGGCAGGATCGTCCTCTTCCGGTTTCTCTTCCTGCTCACTGCGATAGAGATCCGGTCTCTCCATCACACGGTCTGCAAAATGAAGCTCCACTGCCTTGTTCGCATCCATCCAGGTCTCATCGTCCATAAGCTTACTGAGCTTGTTCTTGGAGAGCCCGGTCTTCTTGACGTAGGCATTCAGGATCGAATCCTTGACGGAATCGAGCATCGAGATGGCCTGCGCAAGATCATCCTTATCCCCCATTGCCATCGTGGACGGATTGTGGATCATCAGCATGGAGACCGGAGAGACAAGAACCTCGTCTCCTGCCATCGCAATGACCGATGCCGCTGATGCTGCAAGGCCGTCGATCTTCACGGTGACCTTTCCGTCATAGGACAAGAGCATGTTGTAGATCTGCGCTGCCGCCCAGACATCGCCGCCCGGAGAGTTGATCCAGACCGTGATCGGTCCTTTCCCGGAATCAAGGTCGGACTTAAAAAGAGCTGGCGTGACGTCATCGTCAAACCAACTCTCCGAAGCGATGGTTCCGTTCAAAAACAGTGTGCGTGCGGCAAGATCCGGATCTTCTCCATCCGGTGCCTTGTTCCGCACCCACTTCCAAAACTTGTTCATGTGTTCCTCCTTCCCCTTCTTAGGGGCTTATTGTTCATGGTATCTTCTTCCGACTCCTGGTCTGGATCCTCCTGCTTCTTCTCAGGCTCTTCATCGGGCTCATCCTGCTCCGGAGGACTACTTCCACCACCGGAAGTCTGGTAGGCCGCTCCTGCCGATTTCAAAGGCGTCATCGATCCATTTACAAGAAACAGGTTCCCGCCCTCCTCGTCTGGGACAAGATCCATGTTCTCTAAGCGCCGGACATCGTTCACACACAAAAAGCCGTTGCTGATTCCGGTCGCATAGCCCTGCATACGACTCTCATAGTTGCCGCGAAGAAGACCGTCCACGTTGAAACGCGCATAGTAGATCTTCTTCTCCTCCGGGGTAAGGAGAGAGCGAGAGATTGCAGACTCGATTCTGGCAAGCCACGGCTGCAGACTGTAGGTCACAAATTCCAGCGACTGTTCCTCAATATTAGAAAAAGTCGCGTGCTCAAGATCTCCAATCATATGCGGCGGCACCCGGAAGATCCTTGCGATCTCATCGATCTGGAACTTTCGAGTATCCAGAAACTGCGCTTCTTGCGGATTGATGGAGATCGGCGAATACTTCATGCCCTCTTCCAACACCGCAACCTTCCCGGCATTCTGGCTCCCGCCAAAGGCAGCCTGCCAGCTATCCCGTACTTTCTCCGGATCCTTCAGGATACCGGGATGCTCGAGAACTCCGGAAGGCGCGGCTCCGTTCTCGAAGAACTTAGAGCCATATTCCTCACAGGCCATCGAAAGACCGATACTGTTCTTTGCCATCGCAATCGGGCTGTACCCCACAAGGCCATCAAACCCAAGGCCCGGGATCTGCATCACCTCGTGCGGTGAGAGCTTGACGATCGTCTCTTTCATGGTCGGCGCATCGGATCCCTTGGACCAGAGGTACTGGTAATAGATGTGACCGTTCTCATCCCGGTCTACGGTCATGCGATTTGGCATCAGGGGATACAGTGCTGTGATCTCGCCCTTTCCATTCCGGATAATCTGTACATAAGCATTACCCCACAGGAGAAGGTGTGTGAGGAGCGTCTCCCAAAAGGTGTAGGCCGTCATCTCCTCATTCGGCTCACTGTGAAGAAGAAAGTACAGCGGATGATCTGTTGCCTTTACCTTGCTTCCGTTCTCCTCTTTGTAGAGATGTAAGGGCAGGCTTGCCACAGCTTCTGCCAACACCCGGACACAGGCATACACGGCAGTCACCTGCATCGAGCTTCGCTCTGTCACGGTTTTGCCGGATGAAGTGTGCCCGTAGTAAGCGCGGTAGACACTGCCGGATGTTGCATCCTTCGGATCCGCTCTTGCCTTCCTTCTGTGAAATAAATCCTTAAATCCCATCGATCCTTCCTCCATCAAAATGTGATCAGCCCTCGGCTGTCGTAAACACTCTCTGCTTGGTCCTGCCGGATACAGCGATCCAGCGCCATGATTGATGCAACGATACCGTCGATCTTTTCCGGTGACTTCGCCTTGGTCGGCTTGATGTTATCGGCAGCATCCCGATCTACTACCACGTTCAGGGCCATCCAGCGTAGGACCGGATTGCCACCGTGGATGATTTTTCCTTCCATCATCAGCTTGTAGAACTCCTTGGTCGGGGCGGACATATCTTTAAAACCTTGTCCAAAGGGCACCATCGTCAAGCCGTCATCCTGCAGGTTGATAATGAGCTGGGTCGCATTCCACCTGTCGACCGCGATTTCCTTGATGTTGTAGATCTTGTAGAGATCCAGGATGAACTTCTCGATGAAGTTGTAGTCGATCACATTTCCTTCCGTCGCCTTCATATATCCCTGCTTCACCCAGACGTCGTAGGGAACCGAAGCCCTTCGCACCCGGATCGGGATGGTGTCTTCCGGGACCCAAAAGAACGGAAGGCAGATGTATTTCTCCCTCTCATCCCTCGGCGGGAACATCAGAACCAGTGCGGTGATGTCGCCGGTGCTCGAAAGGTCGAGTCCACCGTAACATTCCCTTCCCCGGAGACTGTCCAGATCAATCGGCTCATTGCCCTGATCAAAGACCTGCTCCGGAATGAAGGCGGTCGTTGAAGATACCCACATGTTCAGTCGGAGCTGCTTAAACACCGCCTCCTCCGCCGGATTTTCCATTGCCTCGTGGTAATGCTCCCGGACACGTTCAATGTCAATCGTCTGCCCGAGACTTGGATTTGCTTTGTACCAGTTCTTCTCATCGTGCCAGTCCTCATCTTCTTCCAATCCGTAGACGACTGGATAAAACGTACGATCCACACGCTGCCCGGAGAGGATGTCTTTTGCCTTCTGGTGCAGCTCGTAGCAGATCGAGTTCTTATCGGTTCCTGCCGTGGTGATAAGAAAGTACAACGGCTGCTCACGGGCATCACCAGAGCCTTGCGTGAGTACATCGAAGAGTCTTCTAGTGGGTTGCGCATGGACCTCATCGAACACAAGACCAGAAACATTCAGGCCGTGTTTCGTTCCCACCTCTGCAGAAAGCACCTGGTAGAATCCGGCATTCGAGTAGTTCACAATTCGCTTGCTGGCGGCCATGATCTTGGAGCGCTTTAAAAGCGCCGGTGTCATGTTTACCATCTGGTGGGCGACATCAAAAACGATCGATGCCTGCTGGCGATCCGCGGCAGCGCCATAAACTTCTGCAGAAGGTTCGTTGTCTGCGTAGAGCAGGTACAGGGCAACTGCGGCGGCAAGCTCCGACTTTCCATTCTTCTTGCCAATCTCGATGTAGGCTGTCCGGAACTGCCGGTTCCCATCGGGCTTTATGATCCCGAATAAGTCTCGGACGATCTGCTCCTGCCAAGGGAGGAGCCAGAAGCGTTTTCCGGCCCACTTGCCTTTGGTATGGCGGAGCATCTCGATGAACTTCACCGCCCGGTCCGCCTTTGTCTTGTCATAGTGAGATGTCGAAAGCATGAATTTTGTCGGCTGGTAATCGGTCAGCTTTGGCATTTCCTTGGGTCTCTCCTCCATTAAGGATCACCTCCCAAGAGTTCCTCCATCTCATCTCCTGGCGTTGCCTTCCCGGCATCCGCGATCAACCTTGACCTTGATGCCGGAGTCAGACCGAACTCGGTCGCGAACTTTCCCATCTGCTTCATGTAGGTCTGTGCGATGGAGACCTGCGGGACCTGTTGCCAGTAGCCAGAAGGTGTCCGGACAAGAGTGCCGTGCTCGGTGATAAACTCCTCGGCTTCCTTCCATCTTGCATAGGACTGGCAGTATGCAGCAAAGGCAGCCATATCGACTTCGGTGAGGACACCGATGGTTTCCATCTTCTTTGCCAGCCTGTGCCATTCCTTTCTGGCATCCTTGTCGAGCCACTTCGGACAGGCAGGCGCTTTCCGCTCAGGCTTCGGCTCATTCTCATTCAGTTTTCTTTTCCCGGGATTTCCCTCCAACTCCTTGATTGCTGTCGGAGTTGGCTTTCTTCCTCTGGTCGCCATAGGGAACACCTCCTTTCTGTCCGTATTCGTGCATCAAAAAAAGACCGCCGAAGCGATCCCGTCCCATGTGGTATATGTGTAATGCGGTATATGTGAACGAGAGAAAGAGCCGTGTGGCTCTCCTCCCGGAAGTTGCTTTCAATTCAGCGTTTTCTTTTCAGTTGAAGTTTTGCAGGATGGCAAGGAGCGCAAGCTGTGCGTTTTCCGTCTCCGGCTCGATGTCCCATCCTCTATCATATCTTGCGACCGGGAAGTCTCCGAGGCGGATCTCAAGCTTGCTGATCTTGCCGCCCTCAATTCCGTAGTCCTCGCTCGGCTCTCCGTAAACCTTCGTGCTGTAGGTGAATGTCTGGTTCTCGATCTTGATGCTTCCCTTGTTCCACATGGTTTTTTCCTCCTTGTATTGTGCTTGCTTTTTGCTTGCTTGCCTTTTCCTTTGGCATGTACATATATCACTCTACGGGCGTGATATAGCAAGGAGATCCGCCGGATATGTGTCACAAAGATCAGCCCCGGAATCTGTGGATTTTGTACGAGGAAGAGGCCCCTTTTGCGGGGCTTCCTCCCTTTCCGTTTTCAGTTCAGGGTCATCCTGAAGGCGTGGCCCTTCTCATAGCCTTTGCCGAAAAAGTCCTTCCGGAGGTTGACCTCGACCATCTCGCCGATCGTGCAGCCGGCCTCTTTAAAAAGCCAAAGCGTCTCGACCGCGTCCGTTGCCCGGCAGGAGTAGGTGAAGGCCTTGATGCCGTTCTCCTTCATGCAGGTGGTGATGGCTTCCACATCCCGATCCCAGATGATGTCGTCGAAGTCGAGGATCTCGTTCTCGTTGTCTCTGGAATTCCGGTAGGCTCTCCAAACCTTGCAGGCAATGTCGCCCATCTCAATGATCCTATCCTCGGCTGCCTTCGCAGCTTCTCTTGCGGCATCCCTGCCCTCTGCAGTGGTGGCTTCCTTGTAGGCTTTCTTTGCTTCTGCGATGGTGTTGTAGGTTTCTTCAAAAATGTTTGTCATGGCTTTGTCCTCCTTGCTTTTTGCTTGCTTGCCTTTTCCTTTGGCATGTACATATATCACTCTGCAGGCGATATATAGCAAGGAAATAAGCCTCATAACCTGCACAAAAATGTACCGAAAATCCTGTGCTTATCTGACATCTCCATGGAGAATAAAGCGGACGTATTCGTCCCGGTGCTCCTCAATAAAGAGCACCAGATCGTAGTAGTTCCGGTCGAAGGCGAGGCGCTGCACGTAGGGCAGGTCGAACATGTTCGTAAGGCCGCTGTCTCGAATCGCAATAATCTGTTGCCTGATCTTCTCATCCATATCAGCCGGTCACCCTCTTTACGATATCCTCGCCATAGATCACGCTTAGTCCTGAACCGTTATCCCAGTGGACGAGCAAGGATCCCGTGTCATCGACACCATAGACGGTTCCTTTTGTGCCGATTGGCGGTGCCTGGATGTCGTTCATCTGAAGAAGCTCCACACGGGTACCGTTCGGATAGATCTTGCAGAGCTCTTCAAACTCCTCTGGTCTGATTAGCTTCATGCTTCCACCTCCTTTGTTGGAGCGCCGTTTCGGAAGGCGGAGCTTCCGGAGAGGTTCTTCAATAGGATCTTCCGAGCTGCCTTGAAGTCCGGTCCAATGAAGCCCATCCGAAGAAGCCAGGTGCGGAAGGCGTACTTTTCATTGTCTGTCTCTACCGGCTTGCTGCTTGCGTGCTTCAGCCCCTTCGAGAGCTTGCAAAGCTGGGTGAGAAAAAGCAGGTAGGCGTTTGTCTCTTCCGGCGTCAGCTCCCGGTCGAACCAGGGGAACTCGATCTTCTCATCCGTAATGTTGATCCGGGTGTCGGTGATTCCGAGCGCCTTCTGGATGAGGCTCTCCTTCGCGCTGATCAGGTTTCTCAAGATTCCGACGTTTGCGGATGCAAGCGGAAGGCTGATCGTCAGCGCCGGTTCCTGCTCATCCTCGGCTGTTTCCTTCTCTTCCTCGGTGCTGTGTTCCGGCTCGGTGGTGTGTTCCGGCTCTGTGGTCTCCGCCTGCTCGGGTTGCTTGGTCTCGGCATCTTCCTCTGCAGTGAATCCCTTCTCGTTCAGTGCGTCCATCACCTTCTGCATCTTCTCCTCATCGCTGCAGCTGATCCCACCGTCCTTGTCGACCGTGATGTCTCCGATCTCGTAGGCGCAGGTCGGCATCCTCATGTACTGTGCTTTATCTCCGGTGATCTCCTCGATCGCATGCACCAGCTCTTTTCTCTTAGTTCCTGTCAGGTTGTAGTTTGCTTTCATGGCGTGTGCCTCCTTTTCTTTTGGTAGTACATACATCACTCAGGAGCACCGGAATAGCAACTCATACTGGCAGGAATTATGAACAAAGATCAGGCGGAGCTTTTGGCAGATGTGTACATGCTCACGCGCTCTCCTCCTTCGGCATCGCCGCAATCGCTTCATCGAACGTGAGCTTCTGGCCGTCACGAAGTACATACGCATCATCGGAGTTTCCGACCTGTTCGACGTAGCGCTTTACGATGACATCCACAAACTTGGGATCCAGCTCAATGCCTCGACAAATCCGGTCGGTCTGCTCACAGGCAATCAGGGTAGAGCCAGATCCGAGGAAGGGATCCAGAACGATTCCGTTTGTCATCGAGGAGTTCCGGATCGGATACGCCATCAGCTGCACCGGCTTCATCGTCGGATGATCCTTTGAGGCCTTCGGACGATCGTATTCCCAGATGGTGGTCTGCTTCCGGTCCGAGTACCACTCATGCCTCCCGCCTTTCTTCCAGCCAAACAGGCATGGCTCATGCTGCCACTGGTAGGGAGAGCGTCCCAGGACCAGCGCATTCTTTTTCCAAATACAGCAGCCGGAAAGGTAGAAACCTGCATCCACAAATGCCCTGCGGAAGTTCAGTCCCTCCGTATCTGCGTGGAATACGTAGATGGAACCGTCATCGGCGAGGCTGTCATGCATGCAGGTATAGGCGGCAAGCAGGAACTTGTAGAAGTCCTCGTCGGCCATGTTGTCATTCAGGATCTTCCCTGCTGTCTCCTCCACGTTTACGTTATAAGGCGGGTCCGTCACGATGACGTTTGCCTTCACACCATCCAGCAGCTTCTCGTAGGAAGCAGGATCCGTGGAGTCACCACAGAAAACAGTGTGCCGTCCCAGGAACCAAAGGTCCCCGGCTTTGGAGAAGGTCGGATTCTTCAGTTCCTCGTCCACATCAAAATCATCCTCTTTGACTTCTTTCGACGCCACCTTGTTAAAGAGCTGCTCCATCTCCGGAGGCTCGAAGCCGGTGAGCGCGGTGTTGAAGTCGCTCGCCTCAAGATCATGCAGAAGATCTGCCAGAAGGTTTTCGTCCCATGCACCGGTGATCTTGTTGAGCGCAATGTTCAGAGCCTTCTCTCTGGTCTTATCGATGTCGACGACGGCACAGGGAACCTCGGTGTAGCCGAGATCCATCGCAACAGTCAGTCTCTGATGTCCTCCGATGATCGTCATGTCAGCATTTACAACCAAAGGATCCGCAAAGCCAAACTCCTGAATGGAGTTCTTGATCTTCTCGTATTCTTTATCGCCCGGCTTCAGTTTCTTTCTCGGGTTGTAGGCTGCCGGTTTCAGATCTTTCACCGGTATTGTTTTTAACGTTGCTGTCTTCATGTTCTCTTCTCCTTTCCCTTTCCATCCTCTTGTTGAATGCCCAGCGGCAGCGGTTACTGCAGAAGCACCTGGGCCTGCCTCGCCGATTCCCTTCGATCGGCTTCCCACACTCCGGACAGAACCGCTTCGCACAGGACGCGAGGAACAGGGAAAGATCCTGCTTTCTTTCGATGTCTTCCATGCATATCTCCTGTCCGCAAAAATGCCCGAGGCCTTGGAAACAAAGGACTTCTGGGCATGAAAAAAGCAGTGGTGGATCTTGCTCCAGCACTGCCTGTAAATGAAATCTATTTTCGAACAAACCCGCATTCTACGCGGATTTTTCACGCGAAATGTACCTTTCTGGGACCCGTCCGGCGGCCCTCTGACCCCGGGGTATCAATTTCGCGGGAATCAACGCAAGAGGGAACGCCGGTCACCTGTGCCTCTAGTTTTCAGGATTATGACCTCCCCCGCCTCCACGCTTTCAGTATCGATACGTCGGATTGCTGTCCTCTCTTCCGGTCTTCCTGTCGTGGCACTTCTTACACAGCGCCTGCCAGTTCGACTGGTCCCAGAAGAGCTTCTGATCTCCTCGGTGCGGAACGATGTGATCCACAACCGTCGCAGGTGTAGCGATGCCATGCCGCAGGCACTCCTCACAAAGAGGGTGGAGTTGTAAGAACTTCTTGCTCTCCCGTCTCCATCGGCTGTTGTATCCTCGTGCCGCAGCAGACCGTATTTCTTCCGAATGCATCCTCTTGTGTTCCTCGCAGTACTTTTGTCCGGCGGGCACGAGATTCGGACAGCCGGGATGCCTGCAGGGAACCTTCGGTTTGTATGGCATGTCCGTCACCTCCGTTCCTGATTTCTCCCACGTAAAAAGCCCCGGAGGTTTTATCCTTCGAGGCTTCATCCTATCTTCTTCGCTGACTATACCATATCACATATAGCACCCGGACATTTGCGGACATTTCCGGCGCATTTAGATCATCGTAGGATTTTTTGGCACCTTCACATGGGACAATGCTCTGTTGTGCCATCTGCGGATAGTACGTTCATCGGCGGAAAGCTCATCGCCAATCCGCATCCATGTGTAGTTCTTAAGATACCGGTACGTGAGAATCAACCGTTCATCCATGTTCTCGACCTGATCGATCACGGATTGGATCTCGTCTTTGAGCTTCAGGAGAAGGCAAAGCTCATCATTCACTTTCTTTTCCTTCTCCCAGATGCGATCCAGCGTTTTTACGAATGGTGCATCGTGTGGACGATTCGGATTGTAATGCTCCTCGAATCCGGGACTGCCAACAGAGGCAGCCAGCATCCTTAAATTCTCCAGTTCTTCCTGATGCAGTCGGATTCGCTGCTCCAGCCGGTACGCCTGACCGAGATATTCCCTCGCTGTCATGACGCCACCTTCTCTCTCAGCTTCCGGATCAGATAATCCGGATCCACATGGGTAAGAACCCCATACCAACCAGAATGGAAGAAGTGCTCCAGCTCCATAGCATCTGTCATGGCTGCTTTATTACCCGGATGTCTTTTTAATTTACGAAGCGCCGTCAGATAATCATCTGCTGCTTGTGCCACGATAGCGTTGGCGAGGTTTTCGTAAGGATCTCCTTCATTTCTTCCAATCATTCGCTGCACCTCCCAACTATGTGTTTCACATCTTCTACCGAGCGAACGACTGCTGCAGTCCCGCCAGCGGCTTTGATCTTGTCAATCGTTGCTTCCTGCAGTTTTGTCATAGTACCTTTTTCATTCTTCACCTCAAAGGCAAAGAATCTGCCACCAATACAGCAGATGATGTCCGGTATGCCTGCCGTACCATACATGCCGCCATGTTCTTTCCACGCGAAGCAATCCGGCATACTCTTTAAGTGATTTAAGATGGACCTGACTATAACTGATTCCTTTACCAGTTCCTGTCTATTCATGTTCCTGCGACTCCTTTCCATTGAATGTAGGGCTCTTCTTTCCCGTAAAGGAGCCATAGAAATCAACCACAAACAGGAAGGTCAGATATTCATGATCTATGCAATACAAAACCCGTCCAAAAGTTATCCACGGCAAAGGCGCGCAAACCCGCATAGACACTGCGTTTTCTGCCATTGGACGACTTTGGGACGGGACGGTTTTCCCCCATACCCCTTTATATATTTCCTTTTAAATACACCATGTTTTTTTTCTTGAATGTAAATAAGAAGAATAAGAAGAACTCGTCCAGTATCCTAAAACCCGTCCAGAAATCTGCCGTGGATTCCCATCGATTCCTGCTTCCTAATCCCTGTAGCAAGGACCTCTGCCCTTTGTCCCACGAAAAAAAAGGCAGCGCATAACAATCTGCGCTGCCTGTGGTAAGAAATCCGTTTTTAATCCGCATCGTCCACGTATCGGATCCCGCGCCAGGTCTTCCTCCTGCCGGTCTTGTCCTTGGCTCTGGCAACACCCGGATATCCGATTTCGATTTCCTTATTGAATCTGGTCTGAGAGAAGGGGCTTAAGCCGCTGTCCTTACAGAACAACTGATACTGGGAATAGAACTCGGTTCTTCCGACCTCGAACCCATCCCCAAGCTCACAGCACTCTGCCACAAAGGAAAGCGCACTGTTGGACTCTTCACGGTATCTCTGTCTTTCTTCTATGTTGCTCCTGGTCTCTGAGAATCGCCAGTTCTGGTTCATGAGCCGGATCAGTCCATCCAGTGCAAACCGGAAGATCCCATCTGCCTCCGCCCTGAACTTTTCCAAAAGCATCGGATCCCGCTTTTCCTTAGGTACGGCATGTGGAAATCGAATAATGATCAGACGTCTGTAGAACCCTTCCGATCGGTCGCCAAAGTTCTTTGGTATCTCATTGCAGGAAAACAGCAGCCTTGCATAGTTCTGAAAGTTAAACGGATCCTTGTTCTTGCGCTCGACCGTCAGGAAATCTTCTCCAACAAGAGCTTTGAAAATACCATTATCATCAATGTTCTTTGTCGGAAGATCTGCAAAGATATTTGCGAGCTTCCCATAGAGCTCCGCCGTCTTGAACCTCTCGTTCAGCGCCTGCCACGAGACATTGCTCACGTTTTCCTTGCCGAGAAGAATCTCATTTAATACACGAAGCAGAACGGACTTTCCGGCACCAGCCTCACCCACAATAACGAAGGACTTCTGAGCCTTGTTCACCGGGACAAGAAAATATCCAAGCATCTCCTGCAAAAGCGGCACCTGATCATCATCGACACACTGATGCAGAAATTCCTTGAAGCGTGGACAATCCGCCTGACTGGAGAAATTGACATTTAACTGCACGGTTGATAAGAACTCCGGCGTGTGCTTTGTGAGCTTATTTTCCAGTACATTGTAAATGCCGTTCCGGACATTGATCATGTAGGGGTTGGCATTCAGCTCTCTTGAATCCTTCAAAACTGCCAGCTTCCACTGACCGGTCGCATCCGAGATCTGCACCATGGTTGCATGCCCCTCGAGCATTTTTGCGCGAACCATGCTCTTTGCTGTAAGGTCCGACATTGCTTTGTAGACACCGCTCTCATAACGCCAAAACTGCTCTGCTGCGTAGAAGGCATGCACGTTCTCCGCCATATGTTTTGCCAGAACATCTGGCATAAAGCGAAGCCCCCGTTCCGTCACCTCATACCAGGCAGGGATCTGACCCTGTGATGCCTGACGCTTTTTCTCTTCCTGCTTCTTTTGAAACGCTGCATACATCTTCTTCTGTTCGGCAATGACCGGACGCACATCCGCTACGGTCAGAGAAAACTTTGAACGAAGGATATGGTTAATGATGCCCTGCGCTGTCGCGGTATCAAGATTGTAAAGATATTCCGTCACAAAGCGCTGCACTACTTTTAAGTTCTCAACAGCATCCGAGGAGACCGGAAGCGTGTTAATAAGCCTCGTTGCCATATCCGTGGTGATTGGCTGATAGCACATGGCTGCAGGTGCCTTGCAGGTACAGTCCTTGGTTCCCATCCTGGGACACTTGAAACCTTTCTCTGCAATCACCGCACACGTCATAGGTCCCGTACCACTCTTTAAAAAGTGCTGAATCTTCGCGTCCGTATCTTCCCTCTTGTAGTTCGGATAAGGGGCTGACAGCTCGTGGATTTTTTCCGTACCGCCTTCAAAGGAGGCAAGGTTTGTAAGCATCGCATACCAGTCGTGCTCGGAAAGTGTCGCCGCATCTTCCCTGCAGTGCTTCATAAAATCACAGCCTGCAAGAACAAGTGCCAGTCCTTTTTCTGTCCCGATGGGATTCGTCTCCTTAAGCTTTTCTTCCTGCTTTACCGGAAGCAGCTGCATGAGTTCTTCCTGCGTATACCTGCGCTCCGGGTGAAAAGAAATGCACTCTACCTCTACCGGATCAGCCTTACAGTGGTAAAATCCCGGGAGGCGCATCACTCTGGATTCATTGACGCACATGGGATCTCCATGGAACTTTTCTACCAATGCCTTCTGGATCGGACGATAAAGCGTAACGTCTCCATCCTTAATGAACCAGTAGGTATGAAGCGAACGGCGCGTTTTGATCTCCATAGATGGAGGCAGAGGAAATGCTTCGACCTGCCGGATCTGCTCCTCCATGGACAGATCATCGCACTCCACAAACTGCGCGTTTACTCTGGTGATCGACTTGTCATCATCTCCACCAGCATTGACCACAAAAAAGATGCCGCGGTTTAAGGCGTTGTGTTTTTTTAATTGCTCCATGATAGAGGAGAACTTTCCTGCCTCAACGGCAAGCTTCATGCCGGTGAAAGTCCCAGACTTCTTATCATCAAAGATACGGACATGGACGGTTTCACCTGGATCAAAGAGGCTTCTTACCACATCTTCCGCTGATACCTTGCTCATCTAAGTTCCTTTCCATCCATGATCCGGATCATTTTATGAAGGCGCTTTGCCTCGCGATACTCTGCCTTCATGCCATCAGACATCTCAATTTTTTCGTTCTTATCCTTGTTACCGATGAACCAGACCTCATCGCAACAGGCAAGAAGCGCCTGTCCAAAGAGAAGTCCAAGCTCTCTTTCACGGGAATCCTTGTCATCAAGGATCTGAGGATAGAGAAGATGTGAGGCAATGGGGATATACCCGTTTTTTATTGCTGCCCTGCAGTAACGGATGGCGTCTCTACGGTTTTTCTCGATATCGCCCGCATACTTTGATGCCATGTAGACCTTTGGCCTTTCCTTGATCTCTGTTTCCCTCCGCCAGGTTCTCCGGCGTTCTTCCCTGTATTCCTTCATGACATGACTCATCGCCAGACCGGCAGTCGGATCAGAAAATCCTTCGTAATTCTTATACATGGTTTATCCCTCCCTTTCGATAAGAGGGAGAATTCCCTCACCCTTCAGAAGGTCATACAGGAACAGTCTTCCCTTCTGCGTCCAGTACGTATGCATAACGCTTTTGTTGGAATCTACTGCAAAGGTCCTCGACTGTGTCAGACCGAGCTCTGCATACTCCTGATAAAGAATCCATGTGTCTCTGAGCCTGTACTGCACACCCATTTCATGCAGAAGCTGATTGAACTTCCTTCCGCTCATGCCATAGTCCTTTGCGATCTGGGTCACTGGAACCGTATTCTTGTTCTGCAGGATCAGGTCATAATAACTGGCCTTCGGCTGAAGCTCCGCAATCTGCTGCTTCTGGACCGCTGCCATGAGCTCCAGATTCTTACGTTTTTTACGTTCCTCTTTCAGCGCCTCAAGCACGGCGATCATGGCATCCGGATCATCCAGAAGTTCATTGACCGCATACATGCCATGCTTTCTGATCGTAGGAAGGACTTCTGCCGTAACCCATCTCTTGAACTTTTTAGCTCCCGGCAGTTTGCTGGAAAGAATCAGGCTGTACAGCCCAGACTCACTTATCATCGTTGTCTCTGTGACCACATTCCCATTTTGGGAATCTGCTCTGAGCATCATCTTGAACCTGTCTTCCTCGTCAACATGCATCACTACTGCCTTGCTGGCGTTCGAATACCCGAGGCATTCTGCGACATCTTTGCCTACAAAAGCAGGCGTTCCGTTTACTTCCATCGCACGGATTCTTCCAAAATCGTTACTGGTAAATGTTGTAAGTTCCATAGGATCAGACCTCCTGACTGAATAAAAAAGACTCCTTTGAGAGGAACTCCCTGTTCCTCCCGTAAAGGAGCCATAGAAATCAACCAGGTCCTATGCGCCCTGATTTCAATCAGATTTACACGTCCAGTTCGTCCATGGTGCCGAATGTAGGTCCGGCGGATGCCTCGGCGATAAGAGGTAAGTTAAATTCCGGAAAAGGCTTCTCCTCCATGCACCGCTTTACAAATGAAATCGCATCGGGGAGCCTATCTTCCGGGATAATGAAGGTAAGCTCATCATGGATCTGCAGAATAGGCCGAAGCCATGGCCGTTCAGGCAGCCCGGCAAGGATCCGACAAACCGCCATCTTTAAGATATCCGCCGCTGTTCCCTGAATCGGGGTGTTCATGGCACAGCGCTCTGAGAAGGATTTCTGTCCCCAGTCCTCCGACCTGATATTGGGCAAATACCTTCTTCTGCCAAGCCAGGTCTCTGTGTACATGCGCCGCGCTGCATCCGCCTTCACGCTCTCCTGCCATCGGGAAAGACCAGGATAACCTTCTTTTAAGTTGTCGATCATTTGAGAGCACTCCTCAAAGGAACGATCAATTCCTGCCTTAAACTTCAGCGTCTTTTGCAGGCCGCGTGGAAAGAGACCATAGAAAACACCGAAATTCACGTTTTTTGCAATCGTCCGGTGCTCCTTGTAGTTCTCTGAATTTTTGTCATGCGCCTGTTCATATGGCACCCCGAAAATGACTGAAGTAGTCTTGGCATGAAGGTCCAGGTTGTGAAGGTAGACCTCGCGCATCGTATCGTCTCCGGCCTGTGACAGATAAAATGCCCCGACACGAAGTTCGATCTGGGAAAAATCCAAGCTGATGACGATGTGGCCTTCTGGTGCTTTGATAAAGTTTCTGACGCCAATGGGGTCATTTGTCTTCCGCGGCATGTTCTGAGCATTTGGGTGCTGGCAGTTAAATCGCCCGGTATCCGTCGAGAGGGCAAAAAAGTCCGGATGCACACAGCCTGTCACCGGATTTAAGAATTTCAGATATCCATCAATATAGGTCGATTTGATCTTGCCCCACTTCCGATATTCCTGCACCAGAGTAAAAAGCTCTGAAAGCTCCGGACGGTTCTCATCGCACCACTCTTTTAGCATGGTCATCGTCTGATCATCCGCTGCTTCACGATCCGTAAGTGTCGTCTTTAGGACCGGAAGCTTTAGCGTTCCATAGAGATACTCCTTAAAGGCCTTCGTACTGCAGTTGCTTCCGATGTTCACATCCCCGATCAGAAAAGCAATCTCCTGACGAAGCTTCTCCATCGTCTCCTCCGCTTCCTTCTTTTTCTCCTCCATGAGCGGGATATCAAGTGGCGCACCATTATGTTTCATGATGCCAAGATATACTGCCGTCGGTGACTCCAGATGTTCCACGATCCACCTGTGCCTTGGCAGAAATTTGTCAAACCAGTCGTTAAAGATTCTCATCAGCTGAAGGGCCTGGTCCGAATCTTCACAGGCATATTCGATGGTTGCCATATTCTGCGGGTCAAGCTCATCAAAAAACTTACCTTCCGTCGTTTCAGCAAATGTCTTTCGCTTATTCTGTAGCAGGTCAGATGACAAGGTCTTAAGGCCGCTGTCCTTTAATCTCCGGAAAGAAAAATCTCCATTCTGCGTCATCTGGGCAGCACACATCGTATCGTAAACGGGTGCCTGAATCACGATTCCAAGGTGATAAGAAAATGCAGACTCAAAGGCGATGTTGTGACAGACCTTCATTACTTCATGGCTAAGAAGCAGTTCCTTGTGGAAGGAAAGCCACACGTCCCAGTCCATGTTTTTTCCGGTCTTATGCCGAAGCGGTACTGAGACGCCTGTTCCTTCTGCAACCGAATAACTGCATTCCACGATATGTGCGCGGTGCGGATCCAGAGCCGCTTTATCATCCTCCCGGTACGGCTCATCCGGTGCAGTCTCATAGTCAAACGACACTGTCATGGCATCGCCGACATATTCCTTGAGCTCCCTGATGTCGGTAACGCTCTTATATTTCCTATTCATGTTGTTCTCCTTTAAAGAAGCTCCGGGAGAAAAATCTTCCCGGAGCCAGGTTTCTTAGGTGATTTCCGATTCTTTTCAGATTACTTTAAAGGCGTGATGACCTCACCGGTTTCCGTATCGACAAACTGTGCCTCATCGGAGGAAGCGTCCTCATCCGAAATGTCGCTGACCGTAAGACTGGATGAATACTCCTTGATCAGGCCTGTCATCTCCCCGATGAATTTCTTCTCATCGTCATTTAAGACACGGACGAACTTAAACTTCGCCTTGGAATAGACAATGCCCTCGTCATTCGTCGCCTTCTCCAAAGAGATCTGTGTCACGATGTTGGAAAGTTTCCTGCCCTTGGTCAGCTGATGCTTCACGTAGTCGGTGAAGCTCTTAAGGCTCCCGGTTGGAAGTGAAATCACCACCGGGAAAATCTCGCCTTCGCGCACAAGATAGAGCATGTGGCGGTTCTTGCAGGCCTTGGACTTGTTCCCGCCGGATCCAAACTTGTTATACGGGCATGCCCTGCAGAGGCCGCCCGGATTTCCTGTGCCATGAATACCGTCAAATGATCCACAGTCCGGTGGGTTGGAGCCGCCCTGGAACTTTGTCGCATAGTAACCGAAAGCCGGATGGTGATGGGCGATGACCGCAGTGATGGTCTTTGCCATTTCTGTCTCTTCCTCATCTCCCGGCACCTCAAAGGCAAGGCTCCCTCCGGAAGGGATTTTGATGCGATCGAAGCGGAAGGTAAGGCCGGTGCACTCACCACCGCCTAATGCTTCCTGAAGAATCTCGAGATTCCCACCGGATGCGAAGCTGTTCTGCTCTGCGAGTTCCTTTTTCTCTGTTTTCATAACTGCATTTTCTTCTGACATCTTGCTGTCCTCCTTTTTGACAGTCCTTTACACGGGAAAGAACCTCTCTTTCCCGTTATAGGGACATAGAAATCAACCGCTTATTTTTTCCGGATACCAACCGTGACCTTTTCGAATGTATTCACAACACCCGAAAGCCACTCCGGCAGCTCATCCTCATTCGCGGTCATCTGCTCCTTGCAGAAGGAAGCCAGGGTATTGGCATTGACTGTTTCGGTCACGATGCTGCCATAGCCGTTGTCCTTTAAAGCATGAATCAGTGCATCCCTGCCTCCTGCCGCCGGAGACGCATAGAGCCTCGAATTCAGATAAAACGTGCTGCCGTTTCTAGTGAATTTGTCACATTCCGCATCTGCCATGGCATCCGAAAGCTCCCGATCCAGCTCCTCGATCCTGGCATTGACCTCCTTGGTCTTTGCCTCCAACTCCTTCTTTTCGTCCTTTGCCGCCTTCAGTTCGTCAGCCATCTTAAATATTTCTGTCTGTTCCATCATGTCTTCCTCCATAATGCATATTTGATGTATATTTATTCATTAAACGGGTTTCTTCCGTTTCTGTAGTCATCCACGAGCGCTTTGGCAAGATTTACTTTTTTTCGGAGCGACCGGAGCACCTTACTGTCGACCGTTCCTCTGGCAATGAGATAGATATACAGGCACTTCTGTTTCTGCCCTACCCTGTGGATTCTTGCCTTGGCCTGATCAAAGTTACTCATGGAATAATCGAGGCTGTAGAACACCATGGTATGTGCCGCCGTAAGTGTGATCCCAAGTCCTGCTGCTGCGATCTGACCGACAAAAACCTGACAGGAAGGATCCGTCTGGAAATGCTTTACTTCATCATCCCGATCCTTTACCCCACCGCGAACCACGGCGTATCCGATGCCTTTGCCTTTTAGCAGCTCCTCGATGTCATCCATCTCGGCCACAAACCGTGCCATCACAACGAGTTTCTGGCCATCGCTTACCGCCGCATCGATGATGTCCGACAAGGCATCGAGCTTCGCATGGCTGACCGGGCGGACATGGTGTTCATCATCCGTCAGATGGCCGCCTGTAAGCTGGGAGAGCCTGAGCATCTTTGTCAGGACATTGGCTGCTGTCACATCGGAGCCTTTGAGTTGAGTGAAGCAATCCTCCTGCAGTTGTTCATACATCTTCATTGCCTTCGGCTCCAGATCAATCTTTCGTACTTCCTCCCGGATCTGTGGCAGGTCCAGGCATTCCTCTTTGGTCACGCGGTATGCGATGCAGTGCATCCGTTTTAGGAAGTCATCTGCCATCGACTGCCGGAAGACCGGGATATGGTTCCCGTATCCTGTCATGTCAAAGTAGCGATTTCGGAAGGCATAAAAGCTCGTGCCAAAAATCCGGCTGTCTAAGAAGCGATACTGTGAGAACACATCCATCTCCCGGTTGGTAATGACCGTTCCGGTAAGAAGCAGCTTGTATCTTGCCTTATCCCCAAGATGCTGCATCCCCTTTGACTGGCGGGACCTGTTGTCCTTCAGCTTATGGCCTTCATCGGCAATGATGAGATCAGCATCAAACTTCAAAAGCTCCGCTTCCAGCCTCCATGCGGACTCGTAATTTACAATGAGAACCTGCATACCATCCAACGGGATCTTAGAGATCTGCTGTTTCTTCTTTTCACTAGTGCCTTTCAATACCGTGATATTGACCGGATAGTCGGCAAACGCTTGAAACTCCTCTTCCCATACCCCTGTGATTGACAGCGGGCAGGCCACAAGGACCCGGTTCACCAGTCCAAACTGATAGAGGGCACCGGTAACTCCAATGCTCGTCAGCGTCTTTCCGGTTCCCATTTCCATGAGAAATGCCACCCCGTGCGACCTTATCCTGCCGTCATATAAGCCGAAGATGCGGCAGGCGAAGTCATACCCCGCCTGCTGATGAGCATAAGGACGAACCTTGACCGGCATTGGAAGTGACATCGACCGATCAATCATCGCTGTCCTCACTTTCTTTGCGGTACATAAAATCCGGATCGTCATACATCATCCTGTAGATGGCAGCCTCTATATCTGTCAGGGAATCAAACTCCTCATTCTCCGGGCGGCTGCCGATACAAACGATTGTTCCGCAGTAGACATCCACGGGATTTCCATTATCGCCCCTGATGATCCGGTTCATCGGCAGTCCCATGAGTTTTCCCTCTTCATTGCAGAGAACAGCGGTATCCTCCGACAGCGGTTCCGTCACCTCGACAGGGCCTCCGACCAATTCCTTCAGTGACTCATAGACTGCTGGAATCACTCTGATCTCCGCCTTCTTGCCTGGCTTTGCAACAACAACTTTCCATGTGTTCATCGTGTGTTTCTCTCCTTTCTGAGAAATGAATGAAATACAAGGGAAGAAGGAATCGTCCCTCTTCCCCCGTAAAGGAGCCATAAAAATCAACCGGTCTTATTCCTTGTGACGATCTTCTCCGTGGTAACCAAGCTTATCGGCCAGAGCCTTCGTAAGACGCCTCTCAATTCGCTGGATGCTGCGGCTGATCGACTTCGGATCCCGATGCAGCTCATCCGCAACCTCATTCTGCTTCCGTTCACTTCCAAAAACTCCGAACATGATGGTCTGGTCCGCATCATTCAGGCTGCAGAGAAATTCATGGACAAACACTAAGATAGAGTCCTCATCATCGTCTTCCTCTCCGTTCTGCTTTGCTTCCCACCGAAGATATGTCTCCTTATCTATTGGACTGCATCCAGCGTTAAGCCCTCTGTCATCTGTGTCTTGCCGCCTCTTGTAACAGATATAAAGGCCATCCGCATGATCTTTGTCATTGCGCTTCTGGATATTCACCTTGTGATCTTCTTCTGCCAGTATCTTGATCCACTCAGAATTGTCCTCTCCGTTCTTGCCATGGAGCGGAACAACAGGCGGCACTGCCGCACCCATACCAATGCCCGTCACGTAGTGGTAGTTGCCCTGCTCATCGACGAAACCTTCCCGGTTCTCGTCGTAGCGGTCCTTTGCGATATCCAGTCCTCCGAACTGGTCGGAATAATCCTTACTCTTGCCTCTTGGCATCTTTTGTTCCTTTCCGCTGAGCTGTTGCTGCGGCGGGAAAGCACAAAAAAAGGAGCCGGCTGATAGTTCACCGACTCCTGGCACCTGAAAATGTGTACGACAAGAACGGTGAAAAGCACTTATAGGCAAGATTCCGGTATCGGATTCTTGTTGCTTCTATGTGCTTCCCGCCGTCTTATGCGCACTCAGACTTTGAGATAGATTTATTGGTAATGTAGGAGGCCGTTCTTTCCTGAACGTTCCTCCCGGGAAATAGGAAATTGCATCTGCAATACGGCCTTTTTCTACGGTGGCCGGATCATTATTCTTTTCTTCCTCATCATTTCCTTCTCCTTTCAGAAAGGTTTACTTATATATGACTGTGATAGAAATTATTCGCATGAATCAGCTGATTTTTTCGCGCTTTCTTAAGCATATTTACCAAATCAAATTGAATTCATGACGGAAAATTGTTAAAATATACACATGTGAATTTATTAATCCTCGCTTTCTGAGATAAGCATAACAAACCGACTTAGTTGCTGATTCCTTAGCGTTCCTTTGAATTCCTAGGGTTTCCTAACGTACTATGAGGGAGGACGATCAGATGGGGTTTAAAGGTGAATTTAACTTTTTGTATGACAACTTTGCTAATGGACATGAGAGTAAAGCTGATTTTATGGTTGCACTTTTCTCTTCCATGGTGAACGAAGATAAAAGTGACTGCAGCTTCTTTACTGACCACAAGGCAAAGTTCTACGACAATATTCTCAGCTCTGATGGGAAGACTTTTAATAAGGAGCACCTGCGATACTTCAAGAGGAACCTATCTGTGAATACATTGGATAAATTCTTTATAAGCAGACTACCTGACTCCGGAGATGCGCAGGATCAACTGGCTAAAGAGCTGAGTTTTGATACGGAGAAGAATTTTCCGGATGAAGATGTTATCGTGGACAAGGTGATAGAGGGCTTTATTGCCACGATGAAGACATTGCTTCCTTCAGAAAGCGCTGTTCCAAAAGATGTCCACGAGCCCTCTGACGCGGTAAAAGAACTTGATGCCTATATCGCTGCTATTCCAAAGCCCACTCCAATACCAGTACCAGATGATATTGACGAAGAGCGTGAGCGCACCTATATCAATGCTCTCTATGACGCCTATGGTGATGATGCCGGGTATGAGATTAATGCAGACAATTGTAGTGGAGAATATGCTGAAGATCTGAGTGAACGACGGATTGATTTCTTTGCAGCAGAATCCATCCGATGCAGCATTGATGAATTATGTTCGGCACAGTTGGGCGGCCAGTTTGATGTATTGAAGTCTGAGACATGGAACGGAGTGAAAAACACCTATCGGAAAGTAGCACGCAACAAAGATATAAACGGCTACGACCGGATGCTGGAAGTAATGGATAAGGCAGCTGCTGTTCCCGTAGATGCTTACATCCTGAGCAGTTCCAAGTACTGGATCAGTAACAAAGTGAAACAAGGAGTGTGTCATTTTCTTGTAAATGACAAAAAGATGGTATGGAAGCAATAAGTGTTGGAATCGGGTCCGTATTTGAACAAGCCATACGGTACCTTTTATTAATGTATACTGTGGATGAACCACTATCGGAAGACCGAATAAACTGTCTTGATTTCATAACAACGTATGCAGCTGACTTTGGAATAGGGTCCAGTAACCTGCACGGAAACGGTGGGTACCGATTCGGTGAATTTACATCCAGAGCATTAACTGCTAATAAGGCACTATTGGAATTGGCTCAGCGTGGACTGATTCACATTAAGCCAACCAGTCAGGGATGCTTCTATGCCATCACAGATAATGGAAATGATTTTATCAATAGTCTGGACTCTTCCTATGTGAGCCTATATGCAGAAGTTGCTGACAGAGTTGATTATCGTTTCAAGGATAAGCCGACCAGAAATTTGCACAGAATGATAACACGTAGAATTCAGGATTCAGTGAAAGATATTAAGTTATGATGCGTAAGGGTTTTTATATATCTCAAGTGAAAATAACGGGAGAAGGAAAAAAGGATGCTGTCGTAGAGTTTACAGATGGCGTTAATGTGATACTTGGACCTTCAAATTCCGGAAAGTCTCTCATACTCGAATGTATCGATTATTGCTTTGGATATGTGCATCACAATGCGAAGCAGACGGATTATGCAGAGAAAATCAAAGCCTTGGATGGTTACAATGCTGTCCACGTAACGGTTAAGACCTCGGAAGGAAGCTTCGAGATTGTACGTGCCATAGATAACGATAATCATGTACTGATTAATGGGGCTACTTATTACATAAGCACTAAAAGTAAAAGTCAGCCTAAGCTGAACGACTTTCTTCTTGGTCTCCTTGGAATTCGTGAGCCTCATTTAATCCGTGCAAAAAAGAAAGCCAGTGCACCTCCAAACAGTGTCTCTTTTCGTGGGCTTCTAACAAATTTCTATGTCAGGCAGGGCCATATCGCAACCGAGCGTTCGATATTCTATAATCCAGATGATCCCAGTGCCACCATCACTGGCCCAGCTCTCTTCCTATTTCTATTGAACGGGAACAACTGTGACGGCTTTAAGAAGACAGAGGATCCAAAGATTTCAAAAGCCAGAAACGAAGGCGAAAAGCTGTATATTGAGAGGCGGCTGTCTTCTCTCGGTCCCAGAATGGACCAATTAACTTCATTACGTAACAAGATGGCTCTCTCTGTTTCATTTGATGAGAATCTGGATGCTCAGGTAGAAGAAATACAGAAGCAGATCGATACAGCCATAAAGGAAAGCCATAGTATCATGGCTCAAATCTATGAAAAGAACAGCAAGCTCTCAGAGGCTAATACGATCGAAGAGCAGTTTAGATCACTGCAGACGCAATATGAATCGGACATCCGACGGATGAGCCTGATCCTTGAGAGCGAAACAAAGATAAAGAATTATCCCGGAAAGAACATCTGCCCTGTCTGTGGTCAGCCTTTGCAGCAAGGGCAGCATCATCCTGAGTATGCCCCTGCCATCGTTGCGGAATCGAAGCTGAAAAAAGAAAAAATGGCCGACCTGCAGACTGCGCAAGCCGACCTTATGCAAAGACGTGATAAGATAAAAGAAGAGATTTCAGATCTTGAAAGTAAGCACCACATCATAGAAATACGACTGAATCAGGAACTCATCCCGAAGATTCAGAATTTGAAATCCAAGATTGAACTGAGACGCAAATATGATCAGATAGTTACTGAGCTTAATGTGGTCTCAGGTCAGGTGGATCTTCTTCATGAAGACCTTGATAAGAATCAGGCGATGGAGAAGCCAAAAGATGAGATCTATCAAATTGAAAACGATTTTAACAAGAATATTATCGGCGCGTTTGGAAAATATCTGCGTGACATTCTAGAGCAAGTACATTTCCCAAATGCATCCTCGGCTTTCTGGGATATGTCTTCTTTTGACGTAGCCTTTGGCAAAAAAAGTAAGACGGGCATCCTGGGTGGTGGATTCTGCTCTATCGTCAATGCCTGTGTGCTCATAGCTTATGAACAGTGGTTGATAGACTCCGGTAAATATGTGCCGGGATGTGTTTTTATAGATTCTCCTCTCACATCGCTGTCGGAATCACAGTATGAAGCAGAAAAAGAAACGATCCAGCATAACTTTACCGAGTATCTGTTGAACGGCAAGATCAACGGTCAGGTGATCCTCGCGGATCATACTGATCGCCTAAAAATCAGCGGTAATACAAGGGTAAATGTAATAGAATATACACATAACAGAGAGCACGGCATCTATGGATTTGTGCCGGATATGTATCAGGACGAAATCAAATAATCGAAGCCACAAAAAAAGCCCCGGCGTAGCAGATCAATTGATCTACCAACACCAGGGCTATAGCTCTATGTTGACAAATAAAGTACACAATTACTGCCCCGCCGTTCACGCTCAGAGGTGCTTTCTGACAAGCTAACAAAGTTGAACGAAGACAACGAAAAATACGCAAAGAAGCTGGATAGTATAACCAAGCAGATCGAAGACCTGAGGAAGAATTGACGAAGTCTTGAGCGTCATTCAGGAGCAGAATTTGACGATTGATCAGGCAATCGAGGAGCTGAAAGGTGAAGACTACAAAATCATCCAGCTCGTTCTGAAGAAGAAGTCCGATTCTGAAATTGCCGATATCCTCGGATATAAGAGCAAGCAGGCAGTACAGTATAAAAGAGCCAAAATCGAATCCAAGCTGAGAGAAGTCATGAAGCCTTGGTTTGAATAAAGCAAAAAGCCCCGACTTAGGAGCGAAAATTTCCTAGGCCGGGGCTTTTCTGCTATTAGTTTCTGCTTATACTGTGCTATAATTATCACAAACGTATCCATCATCCACCACACATAAAGGAAGTATGCCATCATGGAAAAACGCACTCGCCGTTCACGCTCAGAGGTGCTTCAGGACAAGCTCGCGAAGCTGAACGCTGACAAAGAAAAATACACACAGAAGCTGGATAGTATAACCAAGCAGATCGAGGAACTTCAGGAAGAACTGAACGCGCAGAGAATTGATGAAGTCTTGAGCGTCATTCAAGAACAAGGGCTTTCAATTGATCAGGCGATTGAGAGGCTGAGGGGTTGAGTTACTCCTTACCGCGTTATCTCCTCAGTATTGCGGAATCCGGAGACCATTATGTCCGCCATATCCACTACTGAAAAAAGTAATACAGAAATCCCTTTATTCCGGTAGTGTATTTATAATTATAAGCGACCAAGTCCCCATTTTTTCCGCTCTCATTTATATTGAATGATACCCTTGTGAAATCCAGTCTTTCAATCTCTATGCGAATGAATGGCAGAAATTCACCAAAGTCGCATCTGATATACAGCTTTTCATGAGCACTGAGGTGACCCCACTCACCTATCTTAACCATCGATTTGATCTTACTGAAGTTATCCTCAAGCTCGCAGCGGAAGAAGGTTATTCTCCTGACATCATTCTCAGCTTCGAGAATAAACTCGTCTCCTATTGCAGAAATCTCAAGATAATTCGTTTCTTCCTCTATATCTCTTCCGGTCTTTTGTCGTTCATAAACAGTAAATCTTTCATGAGTGTTATATTTTGAGAAGCTGATACGAATTAATCGTCCTACGAGATAAACAATAAAAGTTACAGCTGTAATAATAGATGAAATATTAGAGATAACTTGCAGCATAATGATTCATCCTATATCGTCTCCAATATACCTGAACCGAGGCTCAGTCATACCAGACAGGGTACTCAATAGATTCCAGATTCTTCATGACAACGTCCGCAATTCTTTTGTAATATTAATAAAACTTTCTTAACGGTGCCTGCCACCAACGTCCATGCAATAATTGATTCCGTTTGGTCATAATAAAGAAATTCGTAGAATCGGGACTATTTCCCATCTAGGATTCTACGCCGGAATTACCGCAGTACGCATACGCAAAAAAACGGTACTGCGCCGCAGAGAAGTACGCTGTTGCGGACGAACGGTATCATTCTTCAGAATGGTGGTACCCTGAGTCTGGAATATTCACGTGATTTCCATTCTGCCGAACTCTTGCTTCCCTGGTTACCGGACAGGTGCCTCCGGAGCACCGGAATATTCAATTATGACACAAAAACTGCCGGGAATCGTGAAGACGCAGCCATAATTTCCGGCAATTTCTCTCAGATTCTAAAATAATTCAATTCTGAAATATCAGAGTTTCCCGAAGCATTGCAATAACTTAGTCAAACTTGCGTTGAATTTTGCAATTCACCAAATTCAATTTTCAAATAATTCATGAACTTGTTTTAATAAGTTTTCCTCAGTCTGTTTTGCTTGAGGGTCCAGAATTAAGAGTCTTCCAATTTTTTCATCTGTATCTTCTGTTTCCCATTGGTCAAGACCATTATCTGGTGTAAAAGTGAGTTCACCAAACAGAATTTTTCCTTCCAAATTATACAAATCGACCCTAACATACATAAATGGCTCACATAAAATTCTTACAATTTCAAGCATTTTATCGTAGTTTTTCGGTTTTTTGCATTCTCCTGTGTAATTTGTAAAATTGCCATCCAGCTTTTCGACTATATTTAAGGGATTGAAATTAATATCACACCATGTTTCAGTAGACGTATGATTAACTAAATCTCGTTCTCCCATAAACTCGACAAGAGCAGGTGCCCCATTAAAACAGTGAAACTTATAGTCATGTAAACTTCCGTCCATTTCCTCAATATATTGTTCAGCAATAATGCTTCTAACGATTGGTAAATATTGTATTTCCATTCCATTATATCCAAAAGGAATTCTCTGCCACATATCTAATTCTCTTTTTAGAAAGTGTGGATTACTTGCTTGATTATCAGAAACGATTATAATTCTCCCCGATCCAGTATTCGACTTTAAGACAAACTTTTGGGGAAGTCTATCAAAATCAATATCTGAAAATGAATCCCACTTACCTAATAATGGAATTAAATAGTCCTCTCCAATCGTATTCTTTATATACTCTCTCACAGCAAATTTATCCGAACATACAGTCCTGATCTCATCATCACAATTCAATTTCATCCATTGAATTTTATCATTAAACGTCTTTGGGTTGATTACGCAATCGCTTTTTCTCCCCAGCGCATAATCATACCATTCACACAGCTCATTTAGATACTGATCTTTCTTCAATTTAGAGTAATAATGGTCATACATACATATATATTCATTGTCTTTTTTCCCAAGATAATGCATAATTGTTTTCTTGATTCCCAGTCTCTTTACAAGATAATTGACTTTTTGTGCTTTATTCATATTTCGTTCTCCTATAACCAGCTTATGCGTTAAGTTTTTTCAATAGCCACGGCATGGCATTCTTGAAAATCGATGTTTTGCAATAAACCAACAGAAATAAAATATTAGGAAATACCAAACATATTACTCCCTTAAAAAACAATCCAACAATGCTAGGAACTGTAACAGCAGAACAAATTTTGAAAGTCAAGAAAGCGTTAATCGATGTCACGCAAGCATAAAGGAGATGTTGTGTGTAATATTCTTTTGAGGAAATGCTTTTGAAATAATACTTAAAGATCAAATTAGAACCCCAAACGAAATTAATGAAGAACAAGGATATTAGAGTTGCTAAAATAATCCCTTTAACGCCATAATATTTTCCAAGAACATAGTTTAAAATCAAATTCAGCCCAGCCTCAACAAGAGATTTGAATCTATTTTCCCACCAAAGACCAGCAGCCTCAAAATACACAGATCTCATATCCCCCATTTTTAAAACGTAAAAGTAAACGCAAAACATTACAACAATAGACATCGGAAAGAGCATATCTTTCCCAAAAACTAATTCCGTAAATGGTTGATATAAACAAACCATACAGATTGTACACCATCCAGAAATCCACATATATCCGAAATTTAGCTTTCTTAAATCAGAGTAATTTTTTTCACTACTCTCTACAGCTATACTATTTCCAACTCCACCAATAATTGAACGACTAATTATTGATAAAAGCGTTATTACTGCATTCATAATCATGAAATAATTATTATAAATTGCAGTTTGTACCAATCCAATAAAAGATGACACAAAAATGCTATCAAAGGCATTTCTCGAAGTATCACACAATTTACTTATCATTAAGCCTTTTATTTTAACAGAAATATCTTTTCTGACCTCTTGGTCCAATACGCCTCTTCCTTCAATGTTTGGGAAAAGCTTTTTAGTGTAGTACTGAGTTAGTATATTATTAAAGATCGTAGAAATAACCAATGCTGTGACATACAAATAATAGTTCTTTGTTTTAAGTAGCAATACAATTTGTAGCACATAGCACAAAATCTTAGAGGCCGTACTAATATTACTCTCAACATCAAACCTCTGATAGGCATTTAAAAGTGCGCCGCGATAGGCAAACATTATATAGCTTATAACCGTGTTTAACAAATACAAAATATACAGCACATAAATATTTACATTTTGTGGGTATTCTCCATTAATAAATCGTGTTAAAAACGGCAAAATAGCAATGCCCGCAAAAAGGATCACCATGCCTATTGCAAAATATACTTTTTTGTAATATTTTAATATTTGACAGAGGAGATCATCATTTTCTTCCGCTATAGGTTTGTACATATTATACACAACCGCGCTGGAGAATCCCATTTCCGCCAAATTCAAAACCTGCAAAATAGACGTAAACAAGCTATCTAGGCCTAAATATTCTTTTCCAATTTTCCTAATAATTATTGTCCTAATTATAAAAGGAAACAACATACAGATAATTCTATTAATTAATCCAAAGACCATGTTTCTCTTTGTATTTTTAGCTCTTTCTAGTTTCATAAAATCTCCAATTTTTCTTTTCATAACGCAAAGCCAGTAGCACTGTAATAAAAAGTGCTATTATTCCCACGAATAATTTGACAGCTAAAGTATTAATTATTGATAGCACCCTTATCATAAATATATTTATGTACCGTATTACTAGCTCATGGATTAAATATGTGTATGCACTTATGTTTCCCAATTTTATCAAGAGTGATATACACTTATTACTCTCATTCAAGTCAAGTATAAAAAAAGATAACACAAGCAAGCAAGATGCAGGAATTAGAACAACAGTATTTTTACACCATGTTAAAAAAGATATATTCCAAATTTTGGGGACTAATACAATAGTAGCGATTGTAGCAAAACTAGTCAAAACTAACAAACAAGTCTTCTTCTCATTTATTTTCTTTTTGTAACAAGTATAGAGCCATCCCAAGTTACAGCCAAGAGTAAAATCAAAGCATCTATATAAAGGAAAATTATATGTTAGTCCTTGAATCAATCTAGTATCAGATGTGCATGATTCAACACCTACTCCAATTAATATCTGACACAACACTAACGCCATTGAAGCAAAAAACATTTTGCTAGGTTTCTTAATCTTGTTTATTCGAATAAGGATAAATGGAAAGGAAAAATAAGTCAAACAACATACACATAAATACCATGACAAATTATTTAGCGAATATCTAAATTCTTCTACTGGAATCCATGCTTGTACAAGAAATACATTCAAAAGTATTTTTGATAACATTCTTAATAAAGCGTGATCTTTATGAATGTTATTCATCAGCAGAATTGGCAATGCTGCAATTAAAGTAATAACATGCAACGGATACAATTTACATATCTTCTTTTTCGCAAATTGAAAACTGCCTGCAATTGTATTTGGGAGTAATCTTTCACGCGCAGGATCTGAATATCGTAAATACATAAGAAATCCAGACATAATTAGAAATATTTCTACTCCAAACCCTCCCAAATATGTCAAATCCAAATGTGATGTGAAAATTCCTAGAAATGCAACAGCTCTAAGGACTTGCAAAGAATTATTTTTTTTCATGTTATTTATCTCCATGATCATCAGTTACACGTTTTCGTTCATGTATAATACATTTTGATAATTCATCAAACAATATACTAATAAAGCATATTGAAAACGAATCAGTGTAATTGATAAATTCGTTTAAAAATTTCTTATAGCCCGTTCTAAGCTGTTTGTTGAAATACAAGTATCATCAAAATAAAGTTGAACAAAATTGTGTCTAATTTCTATTTGACGACGTCTGCTCTTATTTCAAATAATGTCACAACTTTTTTTACAAGCATCAACTAATATATTGTAAACAGAGCCCGCGCATTTATCTATCGTAAAATTTTGTGCATAATTAAACGCCTTCAAGGCAATATCATTATACAGTCGGCGGTCATGTACTAAACACTCTATTTTTGCAATCAAATCTTCAATGTCTCCATAAGTATAAGTAATTCCCATACCATTAGCCAACAGATCCTTTGTTGCTCCAGTATTTGCCCCTATAACTGGAATCGAATGTAGCATAGCCTCTATTGTAACCCTGCCAAATGCTTCACTACGTGAGCAGACCAATTCAATATCTATATTTTTCCTAATTTCAAATAGATTATTTACTTTCCCCATAAAATGGAGCCATTCTGGACATGGTTTAGTTCCTAATATTTGCTTACGATATTCGCTACCTACTTCACCTGCCAAATATAGATGATACCTTACATTTTGGGAATTTAATTTACTTATTGCCTCTACTGCTTGAATTTGGCCTTTCGCTTCAGATACTTGCCCTGTTACAAGAATTTTTACATTATTACAGTCAATCATATGTTCTCGTTGATACTTTAGTTTATCAACATTGAATCCATTTGGGATCACAAAAACAGTTGATTTTGGATTTTGCTGTAATATTTTTTTCTCAAGTGCGGTAGATATTACAATTATAGCACTCGCTTCCTCAAAGGCCCTCCTCATAGATTCTCGTGGAACCAATGGAATGAAGCCAAAATCTTCTCTTCCGAATTCTCTTATATGCCATACATGAGGTATTCCCATAGCATTTGCGATTCTGTATCCAATATCAACCGTACTAGTATTGGAATACACCGCATCAAATCCATAATTAGCAAAAGCCTCTCTTATCTTATTATTTGTAGGGGAGTTGATATACTTAAGAAAATCAGCACAATAACGATATGTTTGCTTAATTATACGATCTCTTTTATGTGCGACCCACCATGAATACTTTAAATAAATATATTTAACCGATATTTTTTCTAAAGCACGAGTTAATTCACTATCTCTTTCATTGACTAAAACATAAATATCAATCTTGCACTTTAACTGTTCAATAATACTGTAAAATGACAGATTTGCCCCACTCATCCGACCGCTGTGAGATACAAATAATATCTTTTTCTTTCTTTCCATCTATTCTTTTCCTCTTATTTTATACGCAATAAAAACAATAAACAAATAAGCCAAGCCGTAATACATGCTTGAAAAAGCAAATCCAGAAAAACTTAATGCAATGCTTTGCATGTAAAATGAATACAGGCAAGCATTTTTGATATTCGTATGACGTTTAGCCTTTGAATATAATCTTCCTCCCATAATACCATAAATAAGCGATAACAGAATAATTCCGAAGACCTTGCCATCTAAATAGAAATACCAGAATGTACCAACGTAGGCGTTAGCTCTAGTATAATATGTTGATATTATTTGCCACTGACTATCTGTTTCCAGTATCATATCATATACTTGGCTAAAGTGCGTTGTGAACGGAATGCCTAGTATATTCTTTAATAAGTATAAAATCGGAAAAATCAATCCATTAAACGATCCAACGCCATATCCAATTATATGAGCTTCATCGACAGCTTTGCTCCAAATTTCCTGCATATATGGCTGCATAGAAAAATAGTAATAGGTTACTGTACTCAATGAACTCATGGTTCGTGACATTGAGGCAAGAAGAACAATAACTACTAATACCAAAACTCCAATTCTTAGTTTTTTTCTATTTTTTCTTATTCTCTTAGATAAATCATGTATTCTCATAGCATATGAGTCCAAAAGAGAAAATCCGATTAGTAAATGTAACCCGAAATAAACAACACTGATTCTGCCCCCCTCAGAAAGAACTCTTAAAGCTATGATCGAAAGACATATAAGCAATACTTTTTTATCTTTTCTCCCAAACCAAATTTCCATTGCTGTGATTGGAATAATAGCATATGCATATGGCATAACAAGTAAAATTCTAACTGCGTTTAGAAACTTTCCTCCGCCAGTTGTTGCCGCTTCCTCAGATTGTGCCATAACTCTGATTGCAGCTAGTCCATTGCCACTAAAAAATATAGATGCAACACTTAAAAACTTAATCGCAAAATATATTATACATATTATTCCAAGGATATATATAACCTGATAACGCAGAACATACTCATTGCCTGCATGCTTGTAGCTTTTATTAAATGTAAAAGAATACCTACTCTTATATGTCAACAAGTATCCCACTGCAAAACATGTCACACCTGCACATATGACATAATAAGTATTACAACTTGCTGTTTTTAATCCATGTAGCCCTAATGTGGATAAAAATAATATAATTGACCAAATTCCAGAAAACATGGAGAGCGGGTTCAACCAAGTCTTTGTATATTTCTTGGTTGCAATACATAAGATAAAACAAATAATAACAGTTATTAATTTAGTAGCATCTAAAGCCAAACTATATCCTCCCAACTATGTAGCAACCAAGTAATTCGTGGTCATTCTTCTCTTTTTTTTATAATTTTTGCTGGAGAGCCTGCAATCACACAATTATCAGGAAACGACTTAGTTATAACAGAATTCGCTCCAATCACACAGCCGTTCCCTATGGCAACTCCATCGCAAAATACTACGCCAGCACCAATCCAGCAATTATTGCCAACAACTATCCCTTCACATGTTACGCCCTGTTTTCTAATCAACAAGTTTTTGTCATTAAAGTTATGATTAGACGAGTGAAATCTAATATTTTGTCCACCTATAACATCGTCACCAATAATAACACCACCTGAAGCACCGACAAAACAATTATCGGCTAATGAAGAATTATTACCCATGGAAAAGCCTTTTCCTATTTCTTTATAATTCCCAGAACATCTTATTATCGTTCCACTTCCTATACTGCATCCATTTCCTAATACAACCCCATCCTTTGAAAGTGCGTCTATATATACTCGTTCTTGGAATGTAATATTTGTACCAACAAATATTTTACTTTTACATTTCAGAGAAACATGCCTACCGATAAATAAATATTTCCCAGATTTTCCCATACCAAAAGAAGCGAGAAAACCTCTACACAGCATAATTTCCCTTTGTATTGCTATTCCGACTAGATATGAAAGTGGAATTGCACTATCTAATGTGTAGTCTTTTCCCTTTATTTTTTTACATGCTTTTTCTATAATGCTCCGTATCATTTACTTTTCCTTATCATATTCATTCATTAGATCTAAATATGCTTTAGAAGAATCAATCAAATACTTATATACCCTTCTCTTCTTAGTTAGTGAATCACTTGCAACCATATTTGTGGCTGCATCTTCTTTGTGGTACAATCTCAAATCTGGGGAATACATCATCAGAAAGCCATAATGATCTGCTTGCAATTTCAGAATGTCTTCTTCCATATATAAAAAGGTTCCCTCATACATTCCATCGAATTTATCAATAAAAATCCGTGAAAATATAAGACAAGAGCCATGAAGTACTGTATTATACACATCATTTTTTATGCATTCCTCTTGATACGATCCCTTATTGAGGCTTAAAAAACTATCAAAAATCTTGAAATACGATAGAAAGTATTGAATTTTCTTTTTATTTCTGAAAAGCAGAAGTCGCTTTCGATTCCAGTTGACTGTTCTTCCTGGGTTTTGATGGAATCCATCTGCCGTCAAAATGTCTGGGCCTAAAACTCCATATTTTTTTTCATCATATTTTTTCACAATCATTTCATTGAAATTCTTTTGTGAAACAATCGTGTCGTTATTTAGTTGAACAATAAAGTCCGCATTCCATTCGTATTTTGCATAATGAAATCCCAAATTATTACCTTTTGCAAAACCCAAATTAATATCACTATGAATAAGCTTTACATTAGTATTATTGCCAAATTCTTTACATATCTGAAAAAAGGAATTATTTGTGCTTCCATTATCAACGACAATAACCAATATTTCGTGTTCGGATTGTTTGGACACATCGAGTATTGAATGTACACATTCGATAGTGGCCTCGCCCGCCATATAATGCAAAATCAAATATGCAATTCGCACTGCTTCGCCTCCTATTAAAAATCCATATTACTGCCAATATATTTTTTCAAGAGACAAATATTCGCTTTTCATATTTTAGTCCCATGTTGTTTTCTGAAGAGTTGAAACTTCGATGTTCAACCTCAAATTTTCACAGGGCGACAAAAGCCCCTTGTACTTATTAATTGATAAAAGATATATAGCCAAATTACAGCATCCGCACCACTTTTAGCGGTTTGCTCCTTTATGCGGCCTCGCCAACATCGTCTTTGCCCTGTCGGAGCTCCCGAATAAAGCTTGCCAGCTTGGAATCTTGCTTGGAGAGCAAACTCAATAAAAGCGTCTGGCGCAGGTAAACAAGAAGAGTAGCTTCTGAGATCCTGTCCGATCTGCGGGTGCGAAGGTATCGACATGACTGAAGCTTCTTTGAATCGGTGACGCGGAAGATCATCATCTGTGTGAGCCCCATTGCAAGGCATGAGAGCTGGACAAACCGCTCGGTTGCATCGATTGCCTTCAACACCTTCTTTTGGTCCTCGGGACTATGGATCAGGTCCATCCTGTTCGGCTCTTCCTTTCGCTTGAAATGGTTCAGTTTTCCGGCTGCGTGTGTCCAGAAGTGATACCCAAAGCCTCCGAACTGCTGCTTGAACTCCCGGAAACTTCTTTCGATCTTGAAGCGGTAGGAGTACAGCCTGATGATTGCCTCCGGGCTAAGACTTGTATCCGTCGATGCGAGGATGCTCTGTCTTCCATCTTCATAGACAACGAGAACGAAGCGCATCTCCTGATAGATGCCCTGCCCCCAGAGCAGATCAATGGACAGATATCGGATCACGCGGTTGCCGTCATACAGTTTCATGGTCTTTTCGGTGAAGTCATCCGCACGCGACTTGAAGAGATCGTTCAGAACAACCGGGGCGCCCTTCTTTCTGGGCCGCCCGCGCTGTCCAGGAGATCGTGGTACGGGCTTCTCGTATGCACGGCAGTTTCGCTTGGCCATGGTGACGATGTCAATCAGATGCCCGTATTCCGATGTGTTGAGTTTCTTCAGCTTCTTCAACGCGGTCGCTGTGAGGAAGTACCTGTCAAGGAGCATGATGGATCTGCCCAGAAACATGGCAGTTTCATACCCGCTGCCGATCATCTGCAGGACATGATTCTCTCCGGAGACAGTGCTGCCCTCCCAGGAAGCCGCAGCACTGATGCCATCCTGTATGCTCATGTGAAGCGGCAGGCACAAAAAGTAATCAGGGCTGCCGATCAGAACGCCAACTGCACCAAAGAGGTGCCCGAAGATGTACTCTGCCTTCGAAGAATCCTCTGACTCCTGGTGAAGTTTCTTGACACCGGGCATGTACAGACCTTCCTTGCACTGTTTGACACCATCGCCAACAAGAATCACGCGGTTTCCCTCCCTGAAGAAGGGTGCCTTCTCTTTGACGAGCTCATACCAAGCAAATCGAATCCCCTGTGTGCTGTATGCCTCTGAACGGAAGAAATGAAGCAAGGTATCGTAGCATCCATGATTCAGAGACAGTGCCCGGATCACCGAAGTCACACCAAGTTTATCGAAGCGCAGAATGAGCGCCGTGACGATGAGGACAAACCATCGGAATGCAGCTTCGCGAGTAAAGCACTTGCGAAAACTTGAGAGTGATTGTTCCAGAAATTCTGCCATGGGTTATGCCGCGTGGCGAGGTGATGAGGAATTCTCCGTTCTCAGCGCAGTTTCTTGACCAGTGCCGCCAGCTCTTCCCTGATCTCTTTCCGCTCAGCGTTGAGCACAGCGATCTGGCTCTCGGATCGTGCAAGCTTTGCCTCAACTTCAAGGAGCCTGCGTTTGTAGTCCTCAAGCTCGACCGAGATGGCGTCATTGGACATTGTTTCAGATTCTGTTGGGACAGCATTCTTCACCGGACCAGAGGCAGCTGACCTGCTCTGATTCTTATCACGAGCCCGTTTGCCCCTGGGGGAGGTGGGTATAATCTCTCCGGTATCGGGATCGATTTTACCTATCAGCTTCCGCTTTGACCGAGGCTGCTTAAGTTCAGGATCCCAATAGGATACGCTGTCATAGACGTAGGTTACGTTATATTTTTTGTTGTAAAGTTTTACTCTTGCCACGTGTTCCTCCTTATACTTAATATACCTATAATAAGCGGAATGCGCTAGGTATATTTGACGCATAAGTTATAGTGGTACGAGTAAATTTTACCATCCGGTGAGCATGCATGTCTCGCCGATACAGACAATATTTTTTAGTGAGAGAGTTGGAGAACTTTCAACTCTTCAGTTGTTTTTACAGTGTGAAAATCAAACACATCTCACCTTCTTATTCATTCGTAACTTCACTAAATACCCTTTCCATCCCCGCAACCATTGCAGATACGGAAAACTTGTTTCTCTGCTTATTAGCTCCAGATAATCCCATTTTTCTACGCAATGATTCATCCGAAAGTAAGGTTTCAACTTTTTCTGCCATTTGATTTGCAGAAGTATAATCGACCAAATATCCGTCTTCTCCATCTGTAACTATTTCTACCGGACCTCCATGGTTTGTTGCCACAACCGGAACTTCATATTCCATCGCCTCTATAATTACTAGCCCAAATGGTTCTGGTTGAATTGAAGGAAGAACAAACACATCTAGTCCCTCATAAAATTCTTTCATATTATTAACTTGGCCAAGAAGCTTAACATGATTATCCAACTGTTTTTCATGAATATATTGCTGTAGCTCCACCTTTAAATATTCCTCACCAGCATACGCTTCACCAGCTATCTCAAAAATTACATTGGGATACCTATGATGAACGATTTCTGCCATATCGACAAAAAGTTTTTGTCCTTTCCATCGATTGATTCTTCCTGCCATACCAACAACTAATCCTTCATGCTTTATACCGCTAGCGACGCAGTCTTCAACTGCATTATATACAACTCGAATTTTCTCTTTCTTGACTTTAAGCGCCTCTCCTGTAGACTTACTGTTCGCCACTATAATATCCGCATATCTATTCATCATTAACGATATAACATTGTTTTCGAAATTATTTTTTATAATCTCTCTAATATGCCAAACACTTTTTATTCCGCAATGCTTTGCAGCTATAGCTCCTGGCAAAACAACTGCAGTATTTGTATCCACAATATCAATATTATTACATTTAATATATTTCTTTATAAAAGCCGTAGATTGAATTAGTTCCTTTAGGTACTCTACTCCACCTCTTATGGACAAATTCTTTCGTCTGAGAACAGCAACTTCATATATTTCTACAGTAATGTCTTCTATTTTTTTCATTTCTTCAACTAGTGGACCCTGGCATGGAAGAAGAACGAAAATATTAAACTCATTTTTATCAAGGTTCTTTACAATATTAAGCAGTGATCTATCAGATCCATATAATTCCGAACTCGAATGTACAAACAATACATTTTTCATTTTTTTCATCCTATTATATTAATCCCTCTGGAAAATATCTCTTGTGTACACTTTTTCTTTCACATCGTCCAGACACTTATCGTAGCGGTTTGCGATAATGGCGTGGCTCATTTTCTTGAATTTTGCCAGATCGTTGACCACAACACTGCCGAAGAAAGTTTCGCCATCTTTCAAAGTCGGCTCGTAAATAATCACAGTCGCTCCCTTGGCTTTGATTCGCTTCATGACTCCTTGAATAGAACTATGCCGAAAGTTATCGCTATTGCTCTTCATTGTCAGACGATACACACCAATAGTCACAGACTTTTCCTTATTCTCATCGAACTCGTTTTCTGTATCATAGCTATAGTACCCAGCCAACTTCAAAACACGATCTGCGATAAAGTCTTTACGAGTACGGTTAGACTCCACGATTGCTTCAATCAGATTTTCCGGCACATCCGCATAGTTTGCCAACAGCTGCTTGGTGTCTTTAGGCAGACAGTATCCGCCGTAGCCGAAGCTAGGATTGTTATAATGGCTTCCGATACGAGGATCAAGGCAAACACCATTGATGATCTGCCGGGTGTTCAGTCCTTTCATCTCTGCATAAGTATCCAACTCATTGAAATAGCTGACACGCAGTGCCAGATAGGTGTTAGCAAACAGCTTAACAGCCTCTGCTTCGGTAAATCCCATAAACAGAGTGTCTATGTTCTCCTTAATAGCACCTTCCTGCAGCAGGCCAGCGAACTCGTGTGCTGCTTTAACCAGACGCTCATCATCTAAGTCAGTGCCGACAATGATTCGAGAAGGATACAGGTTGTCATACAAAGCCTTGGACTCGCGCAGAAATTCCGGACTGAAGATGATGTTCTTACTACCAAACTTCTTACGCACGGATGCAGTGTAACCCACAGGAATCGTGGACTTGATAACCATAATCGCATTGGGGTTGTATTCCATGACTAGTTTGATCACAGCTTCGACCGCAGATGTGTCAAAATGTTGGGTGTGGCTATCGTAGTTGGTGGGGGTAGCTATTACAACAAAGTCAGCATCAGCGTATGCAGCCTTTGCATCCAACGTTGCCGTCAGATTTAGTTTTTTCTCTGCGAGGTACTTTTCGATATAGTCATCTTGAATCGGAGATTTACATTTGTTAATCATATCAACTTTAGCCTGTAAAATATCAACAGCAGTAACCTGGTGATGTTGTGCGAGAAGGACACTCAGCGAGAGGCCAACATATCCTGTTCCAGCCACAGCAATTTTATAGTTTTTCATATTAAATTTCCTCCATTTTCCTTAATTCACTGTTTTTATTAAATGTTTGCTTTCACAAACACATCGTAATACTGCCCACAAATTTTATCCCACGTGTACTCTTCCGCCACACGCTTCTTAGCTCTCCGGCCCATCTCAGTGATTTGATCTGCACTCAACTGATCAGCTTTATCAATGAGTTTTGCAAGACTCCCCGGCTTGCGGCTCCAATAAAGAGCACAATCCTCTGCGACTTCTTTATTAAAACCAACATCAACCAGCAGGTTTAAATCTGTACTGCCAAGAGCTTCAATCAGTGATGGATTCGTACCACCAACCGTATGGCCGTGGAAATAAGCATAGGCATTCTCACGAATCTTCTTCAGCAGTTCCTGATCGTAAACAGTGCCCACAAATTTAATTCTCTTATCGCTCTTGAAATGAAGTTTTTCCTCAAGCTCATTCAGGAATTTCTCATTCACATTTGTAATAATGGCAAAATCCTTTTTGCTCTTGCTTTTCATGAATTCTCGAATCATAACTTCAAAAGAGTTTTCTGGCACAAAGCGACCTACAACAAGATAATAGCCCTTTTTAGTCAATCCTTTTTCCTTATACCAGCTCACCAGTTTTTCATCATCGTCAGCCAGTTTACTAAGGGTAAGATCCGCACCGTACGCAATGAAGGTTGTTTTCGGACTACTTCCTTTGATGCCCTTACCGTCATAGCATTCATGGATGTACTTTTCGATATGCACAGAATCACAGATTGCAAGGTCGCAATACTTGACCATCATCTGCTCAGAAATCTTCCAATACTTCCGAATTGGTGCAGACCATTTAGCTCGCATCCACTCATGTCCATCTGGATTCAAGAACACAGTACCACCCAGTTTATGGATTTCTCTGTAAAAATGACCAGCAAAAGGCCCAATGCGGCAAGCCATGATGTAAACTATCGGATGAGGGATATGGTTTTTCTTGATATGTTCGCAACAAGCCTTTAGTGCAGCAACATCATAATAAATTGCCTGCGCAGGCCCAATCTGAGGAACATCAATTTTGAAACAGTGGGCATTGTGGAATTCAAATTCGTGGTCATTGATTTTTGTCACGCCATCAAATTTAGTTTCATCCATGCAACCGTCACCGTTGGCTTTGCAGGCAACATGATATTTAATGTTTTCTTTATTCTGGTGATACTCCGTGAGCTTGTAGACAAAGGTCTCATACCCTCCGTAAGCCCCCAATGACTTCGCGCCCACAAGATATATATGCTGTATTTCTTGCTTTGAATCCATTACTCTATTCCATCCTCACATTTTTATCGCTAATGTTGCATCTATTCCCTTATGGATAAAAACAAACCTACGGCCGGTCGCACAAAGGCAATCCACCGTAGGCTTGAACTCTCCTTCAATCTTTATTTGCTGCTCCTTTTGTGGGTCCAAAACAGAGCTTTCCAAAAAGCCTCCTACATATAAACCCCGGATTTTCCGCATCTTGCAGTTTTTCAACAAAAAAACACTTGAAGGACAACTCAAGCCGTCAAAACCCTTTAGTTATCGTAGTTTATCTTGGATGACCCTATTATATCTCTAGTCTCCTTTTTCTGAATAGTCGGTACAGTCTTAATACGAACGCCCTTATAACTTTTTAATTGCTTTTCATCAAATTCGGAGCCACTTACATGATGGCCCGAACGATTATATACGGTGACTTGATTTCCAAGGGATGCTGCATGTGTAGCTAATTCCTCCACTACGATTTCCAATCCACCCTCTCTGGAAGGGATGCGTTTCTGGCCAAATACTGCAATTTTTAATTTCTTCTTCCTTACCACTTGCACATCTATCTACCCCCCGAAACCAATTCACATCATCTGGGCGTCTTCTTCTACCGCTTCAACTACCAAAACCAGCGAGTTTATAACCTTTGTAATGAAATAGTCAATACCCTATGGAACAAGAATTTGGCTGTCCTACCCTCTACTCACATTGTCAACCATTATCTCTGGCTTCTCTATGAATGGATGCCATAAGAATCCCAGTTCCTACTCTTCCATTCGCCCGCGGGTCTAATCATTCACTCGCCTATCAATCGCTGACCAACCCGTGAATGAATGCCGGAGCATGGAATACAAACGTTCATAAGCAAGCGATTGTTAAGCTCAGTGAAGAAAAGACACCTGTTTTTCTTAGGCAGCGCCGTTATCTTTTTTAAATACTAGAGATATTGTTTTAAACAGAATTTTAATATCTCCGCTGACCGACCAGTTGTCGATATACTGGCAGTCTAGACGAACCACCTCTTCAAAGTCTTTGATATCGGATCTTCCGGATACCTGCCACAGGCCGGTAATTCCGGGTTTCATACTTAGCCTTCGCTTATGAAAACTGTTGTACTGGTTGAATTCGCTTACGGTCGGCGGTCGAGTTCCTACAAGAGACATGTCGCCTTTGAGGACATTCCAGAACTGTGGAAATTCATCCAGACTGGTCTTGCGAATGAAGCGGCCGACCTTTGTGATGCGCGGATCATTTTCCATCTTAAACATCAATCCGTTCATTTCATTTTTATCCATCAGCTCTTTCTTTCGGGCTTCAGCATCCTGATACATACTTCGGAATTTATACATCTTGAACTTTCTTCCGTTTTTGCCGATCCGTATCTGACCGAACAGAACCGGACCCGGTGAATCCTTCTTGATCATCGGTCCGAGAATGAGAAACAGAATTCCTGTGAACGCCAGCCCGATAATGGAACCAATGATATCAATCGTCCGCTTCATAATCTGCTGCCGGATGTGTCTGCGAGGACGATCGAGAATCAGCACCGGACGACCACCGTAGCCATACTTCAGTTCTCTGGTATATACAGTCTGGGGTTCAATGATTCCGGTTTCTTCAGGCATCGATTCTTGGCTTTGCTCAGAAATTTCATACAACGCTTTTTCTGTAAAATTTCTTTCAAGACGGCTGATCTCAGGGACATTCACATGTACACGGATTCCCATGCAAATCATTTCTTCAATTGCATCCTGAATCTGAATCCGTTCCGCTTCCTCAACCTCAACGAAGACTTCATCAATGGCGTTCCTTCTCACATGTTCAATCAGGTTGCTCACAGTGGAACTTACCGGTACATTGCAGACATTTTCCGGTAAATATCTATCCTCTACATCTACGAGGCAGATACCAACAAGTTTTCTAGCCCAGTCTCTCTTTAATGTGCGTATCACCCGATCGGCTCTTTTACTGTTGGAGATAACTCCGACATATGTTGCGGATGATGTTTTATAGAAGTTGTTGATGACAACTGATGAGATATATTTCCATTCGATCGTCACAAGAATAAAGAATATTAGTAATGTCGTTGCATAAAAATATCTCGAGGCAGATACTCCGTTCTTGGCAAAGATCAGCAGAATGGCCCAGAAGCTTGCAAGGAGTGCAGTTTCACGAAAAGCCCGTATGACGCACTGAAAAAAACTCAGTCGTTGAAAATGGTAATTCAATTTCCGGAGGATCACATAAAGTGCCATAAGAATAGATACTGCGAGAGGAAGAGCAACATTTATCAGAAAGCTGCCATGGAAGAAATCAGCCGTCAATTTACCGGATGCCTTCAGAATCAGGAATGCGACAAGACCGCTGCATAGGGTAATTAAAAGATAGGATATGAATACAACTTGAAATTCTAATTGCCGCTTTTTTGTGTACATCCTCTTCTCCTACACCCAATAGCATAAAATCGAAACTCGAAACGCCTCAGTTCCAGTAGTGCGTAAGCCTCAACATATCTTTCCTGTTACGATATATAATGGAGCTCATTTAATTTATCAAATACTGCCTGAGCGATCTGTTGTCTTCCATCATTTGTCATCAGTGCTGCACTTACCTTGCTGTTGAGGCTAATGTAGTGATCACCAAATGCCTGCGTCATCGCCTGATCGTAGGCTGCGTGATCCGTTACACTTGCAGGATAGGAACCGAGGATCAGATAATCCTTACTTCCATTCTGATAGGTGGCAAGAACCGCCTTTTCCTGCTCGATCAGCTCGTTGAGATCATTTCCCCAGCCGCCGTGATATCCCATTGTCAGAACAGGAAGATAAGACTGATCGTCCCGTGTCTTCATATACTGACTGAGATCAGCGCGCACAATGGTTTCATAATTATTTGTGAGACCATTTTGTTTATGCTTATTAATATAGTTCTGGACTGTCTGACTGTCAATACCGGCGAGAGACATCTGAGAAAGAGTACCGGCCATATCCCAGGTATCATCCTCCACAGTCATGCCGGATCCTGCCGCCTGAAGAAGAGCCTGTACCTTTGCAGGATAGCCATTGGCTTTATCCGCATCGTCTTCCATATAGCTGTCTCCGCGAAAGCTGATCGCAGTATAGGTTACAGTTTTATTCTGTTTATCGTCAGAGGAAGCTGCAGATACAGAAGTTACAGTGGCGGAAACATCAGATGACGCATCAGAAGCTGCGGAAACAGCTTCTGATGTTGAACTGTCTGACGAAGCAGAATCGGATGCTACGCTTGTCTCATAGGTATTGTTCCCGTCCTGCATGATTGCCTGATTTGCCTTTGTCTCAAGTTCCTTTGTCATTCTGTTCTGACGGATGTGGCTGAAAGCCAGAAGTACTCCGAGTAAAACAGCCAGAATCACACAGCAAAAAATGACCAGAAACCTGTTCGATCCATTGTTATTCATCGATTTTCTGCCTTTCCCTCTCCTGAATCGGAAACGTGATCGTTCTCGATATGATTTAGTCCCACATAGCGGCCTGATAAATAGCCGCATTATTATCTACGATTTCATCTGCCTGATGACCCAGATGTGCTTTTCGAAGAGCCTTCAATCCCTCTTCCATGTTCGGACATCGGGTATCCATGTTATGGGAATCCGTTCCCATAACCTGTGTGATTCCATTTTTTACCATCGTCAGAGCACGGCGATGAGAGCTTCGATGCAGCAACGCTCCGGAATTCATCTGGATCAGAACATCCATCTCAAGAAGTTCTTCGATTGCACCCTCGCCGGCATATTCCGGAAAACGCTCCAGATGTGCGATGATCGGACGTATTCCATTCGCTATGAGGGTTCGTACATCCCGCAGCGTACCGGAAGTCCATTTCTCAAATGGCATTTCCAGAAGCAGATAGCGGGAATGTCCGAAGCATAGCTTCTCAATATCCGGATCACAGACAAGACCATTATGGTAGGCGGCTTCTGCGCCAAGTCCGATGCGATCCGTCCAGTCAGGTATCTCTTTCTGGAGATAGCCGCGCAGATCATCGAATGCCTGCTGTCTTCTCTTCAGAAAGGCCGGAATAGATTCTGTCGGATAGTAATGAGGTGTTGCAATCAGACCGACACAGCCCTGTCGAATTTCCTCCCTGAGCATGCTGACAGACATCTTCAGGTCCTGAGCGCCGTCATCCATTCCCGGCAGAATATGCAGATGAAGATCATAAAAAGACGGTTTCTCGTGTCGAAACAGCATGTTAATTCTTATAATACCCCTTGTAATAACTTCTGTAGTGGCCTCCCTCAGTGGTCACATCATTGTATACAAAACCAAGAACCTTCGCATCGGCAAGCTGCAGCTGCGCAAGTGTATCCTCCAGGGCAGGCATCTCGGTTGTCTGATGCCTTACCGCAAGAAGAAAACCATCGGTATAGCGTGACATAATCGATGCATCTGCTACCGTCGTGACCGGCGGAAGGTCAATCAGAATATAGTCGTAAAGCTTACGGAACTGCTGTATTAATACGCCCATCTGATTGGACTGCAGAAGCCATGTTGGATCCGGCGGAATATTCCCGGCAGGAAGGATATCCAGACCTTTTCTCACGTTTCTGCGAAGTGCCTCCGCTACCTGACAGGCCCCGATCAGGGTATCGGAAAGCCCCGGTACAGAACGGATTCCAAGCTTTGTTCCAACTGTCGGAAGGCGAAGATCTGATTCAATCAGCAGAACTTTTTTGTTGATCTGGGAGAACGCGATTGCTGTATTAATGCATATGATTGACTTACCATCATGCTGCTGCGCGCTGCTCACCGCTATGACCTTGCACCCATTTCCCGGAAGAGAGAATATAATATTGGTACGTAGAGCCTTATACGCCTCCTGTATCGGCCAGGGGGATTTGTCAGATAAAATCAGCTTTGTCTCTGATTTTTCAATGGAATTGGAACGTCCGGACGATCTTCTGTTATCGAATACTCCCATTACCTGCGTTCTCCTTTCCGGCTCTGTGCCTTGTAATAATATCGTTCTTTGCCGGAATGCCCGTGCTCTGCCTGTTCATAATTCGGAATGGTTCCAATGATCGGAATACTGAAGCGGGCTTCCAGCTCCTGCGCATCCTTGATGCGGGTATCCATCAGACCGCGGATCACAACGATGATCATCATCAGAACCATGCCGAGGGCAAATCCAACCGCTGTATTTTTCTTCACGCTGGGACTATACGGTTGAGTTGCCATGACAGGCTTTGTCACGACCTTCATCGAGGATCCCTCCACGATGCTGGCAATATAATCCGGAGCGATTTCAGCGATGGCCTTGGAAAGCTGATATGCCTCTTCTGCTGAACCCATCGTTACATAAACGGTTACAAGCTGCGTATTCTCCTCAATCTCAGTACTGATCTCACCTGAGACGTCCTTATATTCATATTTGGAACTCAGGTTTGCCTTCTTGAGTGCGTCTTCAACGACCGGACGGCTCTTCATTATTGATGCGTAGGTGTAGGTAAGGCTCTGTGCGGCACTGACATCTCCGCTCTGGAGGGTCTGAGTATCTTCACTCGCTGTTGTACGGTTATTGACAAATGCGGTGAAGTAGGATCGATATGTAGGCTTGATCACAAATATCGTTACTGCAAGAGTGACAATAGCAAATAATAATGCTACCAAAAGGATCTGTCCGAAGTTGACTCCAATTGTGCGGAGCACATCCGAAAGATTGATCTGTATCACGTCATCATCCGGATTTCCTCTGTTAATCGGCGCCATGCCGGTGGATTCCGCGTGTCTGCTATTGTCGTCCATCTAAATATCCTCCATTAATCTGCGTTTTCGAAGAGCTTATACAGTAATTTTCTTTATCCCTGTACATCTGAATCGGTCAGTGTCTCACCGCTTTCAACCTTGTCAATCAGATCTGCGGCTTTTTTGACCATATCCTTGTTCTCGTACATGACATATGCTTTCATATTGGGCATGGAATAGGTATATTCCGATCCGCCTGTTCCCATTACAGCATAGGACTTCACGTTCCAGGAGCTGCTGTCATCAAGCTGCATCTTTACGAGTGCGGAAATATCGTCTGAACTCAGATTTGTGACAAACATGCCCTGCAGGCTGTCCAGTACTTCATTGTAGTTAAGGAGAAGCTTTGCGCCTTCTCCGGAAAGCTTCTGAATCACTGCGGTAATGACACGCATCTGGTTTCTGCCGCGCTCGTTATCTCCTGCGTTGAACGAATATCTTTCTCTCGCAAAGACAAGAGCCTGCTTGCCATCCATGGTATTGGGGCCCTCCTTAAAGGAATATCCCCGTGACTCAAATGCCTGCGGTGAATCCACAGTTATACCGCCGATGGCGTCGATCAGCGTCTCAAATCCTGTAAAATTGATCTGTCCGTAGTAGTCCACATTTTCCTGATACAGGTCAGAGAGTCCCTTCATAGACACATTGATGCCGTAAATCCCGAGGTGTGTCAGCTTGTCCAGCTGGCCGCCTCCTGCCGGGTTCGGAATATAGTAGTCACGTGGTGTATTCACAAGCAGTATCTGGCGGGTCTTGGGGTTTACCACCATCAGAATGTTTACATCGCTTCTGCTGGTGTCAAGCATCTGACTCCGGGTGTCTGATCCACTAATGTAGAAGACAAACGGCTGGGATGTGATGTCCGAATTGGCAGCTTTCTGATCGAGTCCGGTTGTTTCATCAGAACCGGAGGAGACCGCAGTTAATCCGGTATCATTCGCGTCAATGGTCTCTGTCTTCTCGATTGGAATCTCACAAAGGACCTTTGTTTTATCCGAAAAATCGGTGAATTCATCAGTATCTGTAATAGCACTGACATATGCCTCGTTCATAATAATTGCGTTTACGGATTTATCGTACAGTGCCTGTGCGTTTTCGGTCATGGAAGGACGGGAAACCGTTTCGATCTTTGATCCGAGCTCGGATTCAATTGTTTGTACTGCCTGTGCCGTATTGTCCTGATCATAATCGGACATAACGCCGAAGCTGTAGTTCTTTGCCTCCTGAATGCTCTGCGCTGTATCATCCTTAAGAACGTATACACCGACCATCGCCTGAAGTGTCGTTTTGGTCGTCGTGACGGTCTGAACGGTCTCATCAACCTTGTACAGCATTAGCGATGCAGCTACAGAGCCAATTGACATCAGTGCTGCCAGCACACAGGCAATGACCCTTCTCACTCTTCTGGCTCTGTGAGGGCCATGTCCCATGCCGGCAAATAAAAGCAGACATGTCAATAGAACCATCACTGCAAGTACAGCGACAGCTGCAGTTACGTATTTATCCGGCAGCATATTCAGCCATAGCAGCCGGTAGGCCGCAAATGCTTCCAGAATGATCTGTACTGCCAGAACGCTGCATGCAATTGGAAGCCATTTCTTTTTTGGTAACATAAGAATATTTTCCCCCTAATCATGACTCATCCGGACAGAACAGATAAGAATGCCCATGAAAAGCCAAAATATCACAATGCTTTAATTTTACTCCTATATTCTTTTATCATGCAACCGAAAATTTATTACAAATATACCAATTATTGTCTGGTTGTTTTTATCCATAATGTATAAGATCTTACCTGCCGTTGCGGGTCAATGTTCTGCCCTCACGCGTCTCTGTTACTCAAGCACGACATGATTCGGCGCGGTGTGGAAGGAGTAGACGGTCACGCCCTTTCCCTCAAACCAGGATTTGAGCTGTGGGGCGTCGTAGGTGCCGGTCGTGTCATTGAGGATCTGATCGGGGCAGTCCATGAATGCTGCCTTCGGGTCGACGAGGTCGTAGAATCTGGTGTCCAGTCCCCAGTTTCCGTGGTGTCCGCATTCGACGTAATCGGATTTCAGATCGCCGGAATAGGAGGAAATGATTGCATCCTCCATCTCCTTCTGCACGTCGGCGCAGAACAGCATGGAGGCTTTTCTGCCGGACAGCCGGAACATCAGGGAGCCGTCGTTCAGCAGGTTGGCCTTCTGCTGTTCGGTCGCCTTGTCCCAGGCGTGCAGCACCTTCATGTGCAGACCGATGAGGTCCAGTTCATCTCCCGCCTTCAGATAGGTGACGTTGTTCATCTTCTGCGTTAGTCGGTTGAAGGTGTACCAGGTGTCAATGACGTCGTAATCGTGTGCGGTTTCTTCGTACCGCTTCTGGTTGATCTTTGTCGTGTAGATCTGGCCGATCGTGACGTTTGTGTCCGGATAGGTGGCCAGGATAGCGTTGAAGGCTCCCGCGTGATCCGGATGAGCGTGGGTGATGATCCACGCGTCCGCATGATAGTTATGCTGTTTCAGGATGTTCAGCACCTGCTGTGCGTCGGAGTCATAGCCGCCGTCTACGATGACGAGATGGTTGTTCTGATCGGTAATGGTGTAGAAGGTCCCCTGGTTTCCGTTTGCCGGCGCGTAGGAGGTCACGGTCCACCTGTTTCCCGCGTGGCGGGTATGATACAGGGTAAGGCCGAAGGCGGTCAGAATGATCGCGCACAGAAGGATGCAGACAAGGATCTGCGCCGCATTGTCTTGTGTATTTTTTCGCATCTGTAATTTTGCTCCCAAATTATGTCTGGATGTAATATGTTTTCGATATAGCCGGTACAGAATAAAGATTGCCAGATCGATTGCGATCCGGATCACGCATAAAAGAGGCAAGGATCGAATACTTTGCTGAAAAAATGGAAATCATAGTACATCCATAATATGAATGCTTAAAATCCAATCTCTTCAGGCTTTCTCTTCCGGATCCCGGAACCCGAAGATCCGTCTTCCCGCCTTCGTTCGAACCAGTATTATGCTTCCCGAAATGATGATCAGGAACTTAAGCAGGATCATGACAGCAAGATTCAGGGAAACCGGCATTCCATGTCCGTTAAGCCTTTTCAGAATTCCATTGTATGGGAAGACATCCAGCTCGATGATGTGCATGAACAGTATCACAATGCTGTACCGCCCGAGAAAGGCAATCCATTTTATTAGCTGACCAGGAAAAGCACTCCTCTCATGAACCCGATCCGGAGTGGGCGCGTCCTTCTGTGCACGGTCAGAGATCCGGTCCAGCCAGAAGCAGATCACGGTTAGTACAAGGCATGCGCAAAGGCTTGCAACAATATCCTCTGCTCCATTTCCGAAATTGCACCCGACGATCCAGAATCCCTGGAAATGAAGGATGAAGCTGATCCACACCACAGCTGCAAGCGCAAGCACGGATATCCTCCACTCCATGCCCATTTGAAGAAGGGATGCCTCATATCTGCGTACGAGGTATCCGACGTACAGATACAGAAGCGCACAGGCGGCAGGCTGAATGTCAAGAGGCAGCAGGAACTTTCTCGCGGAATAATAGCCGGCGAGAAAAATCCCCAGCACCGCGGCGATTCGGAATTTATCCGGCATCCGGAGAATAAGATTCAAAAAGATGCAAGCCCAGAAGGTCGCCCAGAGAAACCAGATGGCTCCGATACTTATAATCCCAGTGGGAATCAGTCCTACGGTTCCCGATGCGTACAGCGACGCGAGGATCCATTGGACCGCCTCTGAGGATGCGCCGCTGCCGCCCCTGATCCCATACCAGAGAACACGAAGAACGATGATGATCATGCAGCAGATCGCGTAAGGCACCAGCAAGGTTCGGGCACGTTTCCGTACCAGCGCAGAAAGCGGTTGTCCTTCCCTGGTAAAATATCCTGTAATCAGAAAAAACACAGGTAGATGATAGGTGAATACAACATGGATGATCGAACTGACACCCAGATGACCGAGTACAATACTGATCATTGCGATCCCGCGAAGGAGATCCAAATATTCTTTTCGCTGTGTAGATTTCATCATTTTCCTCTTTTCCCATATTTATAGAATGTCAGTGAGTATCGAATTAGCCGAGTTTTCCATGACATTCCTTCTTGTCTTCACAAAGGGCCAATAATATCAAATTGACGTTCTCTTCTTTCGGAACACCACAGCCAGAATTAATAAGGAAATAATCGTGATGTACAGGCCCGGCAAAAGTCCCGGGGTCAGATAATGCATGGTGATGTGATGGCTCCCCGAGTTCAGGCTGACAGCCATGAACGCAAGATCCGCCTTCTGTGCGCTGATCTCCTTCCCGTTGTCATAGATCGTCCATCCCGTCGAATACGGAACAGACGCGAACAGGTAGCCGTCCTCTTTCATGGATACATAGCAGGAACAGGAGTTCACCCCTGTTCTGGTGTTTGTCACGGAATCATTGAGGGCATGAATGTTCCGGCCGATGCTTTCGTCGCTTCGCTGCAGGAGATCCATGTCGTCGATTGTATAGGTGCCGGCCGTATGGAAGCAGATCCGGATTTTGCTGAAGGCTCCCGTGAGTCTTCCGATGTTCAGGAGATCGTCTTTCTTGCCGGTGTATTTGGAGTTGTAGGTTGTGTAGCCGTTCAGCTCCGCGCCCCCGCCCTCGACAGGATCCTGATGGTACATCTCCTGCACGGTAATCCGGTAGCTCTCCATGCCGCCGTTCACGAAATTCAGGTTTTTGAGATAGAGGTAAATCTCTCTGCTGTCGTCTTCCGCAGATACGGGATTGTCCAGAATCAGGTCGACATAGGCGTCCGGTCTGTTTACCGAAAACATATAGCTGGCCTGTCCGGTGCTCTTCTGCAATACCTTTGTCAGTTCCACGCTGTCCCCGGTCTCGATGCTGTAATTCATGACGCCTGTGTCCAGCGTCAGCTGGTCGGTGGAGACGGTGTTCTGCGAGACGGACGGGTCAGTCACGATTGCCTGCATCAGTGCCTGCTGACGCTCCAGAGGCGGGAGAGACAGATAAGCCTTCTCAGTGATGCCGTTCTGGAATACGTAGAACAGGAAGTTCTTCTCCGCTGGCGCGTAGGAATTGAATCCGGCGCCGGTTTTCTCCGGCGTATTTGATTTTGCGTCCCGCGTGCTGGCGCCGTTTTTCTCCGGCGTATCGGTAAATCCGACCGGGAGCTTTCGTGTGCCGGAGCTGGCGAGGTAGTGGTTTACGCCGAACAGTGCCAGAAGCTCGCTTCTCTGATTGAGTCCGGAGTAGGAGAAGGCCGACGGACTGCTGGCGAGAGCGATGCTGTCGTGGAAATCGTCGATGTTCTGGTTATAGACGGTTCCGGAGAAATCAGTGCCGCTCACCCCGTAGAGCCACTGGGTATTCCCCAGGCGGCTCGTCCCGTCGGTGTTGAATCTGGTGCCGTCCGAGAAATCGAGGCTGTCGAGCACGGAGAGACCGCTCTCCTGCGTCACCCGGCTGTACGCCTCACCGTTTGTCACCTGGTTTGCGAAGATGTTTTCCCGCCGGATCGACATGTTGCTCATGATAATGGAGGACAGGCAGACCATGACAATCGAAAGAACAGCGGTTGTCCGCTGCCCTGAGGGATGATAGGCCGGCTGTCTGTTCATGGCCGCACTTCTGGCGGCCTTCGCAACCGCGGCCGCTGTCTTGAGGCGGTCTGTCGGAGAATATTCCGTAAGCTGAGACTGCGGCGCGGATTTCTTCTTCTGTTCCCGCTGTACCCTAAGGCTGTGATTGACGCATACAGCGGTCATGCCCACGAGAATCACGGAGACCCACAGCATGGAGAGATAATCCTGTGTGAACAGCAGAAAGCCAATAGCGATGTAAACGGCGGACATGCTGGCGAGTCCGATGCATTGCCGCCGGTTTATCCGCGGAATTTCCGGAACCGCTGCCGTCGTGATCAGGGCAGTCACCAGCGTGTATGCCCAGATCCATCTCGCGGTCGTGTATTGAAAATCTCCGGTGGAGTGTCCGATGAACGGCACGCAGAGAAAAATGGTCATCAGAAGAAACTCGGCTTTGATGAGCAGATACTTCTTCCGGCAGGTAAAAAGCACGAACACACAGATCATCGTGAAGATGCCGAATCCGAAGCAGCTGCTGTGGTCCGGAAGCCCGGCACTCACGGTGAAGCCGAGGAAGCAGTTCCGGAAGAAGTCGCGCGCCGCCGTTGAGGTCAGGAGTCCTCCCTGCAGATTGATCGTAGAAAGGCCTTCGCTGAAGCTGTTCCGCATATATGGAATCAGGCTGATCGCGGAAAGGGCAAGTGCGAGAAGTGTCTCCAGGATGAAGCGGAGATATAGCCCGGCGATGAAGCGTCCTTTACCCTTCTCCGGCATGATGATCCGGAATTCCGAACTGACTGATGTCTGGGCCGGCCTGTCGGCGCTGTCTCTGGCTGCCGATCTCCGGGCCACGTACATAGCGTAGTGCTGCGCGCGGGTGTCCGAGCCCTTCTTGACCGGATCGAGTCTTGAGATGATCCGGTTCTGCTCGATATCCTTCTTCTTCTTCCGGTTTCGCAATCCGATTATTTCTCCGGTCAGCCGGAGCGTATAGGACAGGAGAATCAGAAACAGCATGATGCATGCGGTGGAGAAACGCTGCGCAAAGCTGAACGCAAGGATGATCACATAGAGCCTGGATTTTCTTCTTTCGTAGAGGTGATCCGCTCCGATCATCAGAAGCGGAAACAGAATCAGCGGATTGATCAGCGTGGATTGTCCGAATGCGGCATAGGATACGGCGGAAAAAACATAGACAAGTGCTCCGCCGAGAACTGCCGCCGAAGAGACTCCTCCCTCCCGGAAGCGGTGAAACGCATACCGGCTGAATGCCGTGCCTGCGGTATACAGCTTCAGAACGATCATGATCTCATAGCCGTATTCCGCGTACCGCGAGGGAAAGAACACGGAGATCCAGCAGAACGGGTCCCAGAAGCAGAACGCGAAGGTCGTGGGAATATCTGCCCCGTATCCGATCGAAGGATCCCAGAGCGGAATCTTCAGGCTTCCGTTTTCGATCAGGCCGCGCAGAATCGAACGGGCCCACCGTCCGAGATAGAGAAAACTCATATAGTACTGATTCAGGCCGTCGGGGATCCGCAGAAAGCTTTTGCGATGAAGAATCATGTATATACCGAAGCATGCCAGAAACAGCAGAGTAAACAGAACTGTATAAATCAGGTCATATTTCTTCTTGTCAGTCATTCTCTTTAACCCTTATTCTCCGCTGTTAGTCTGATCTTCTTGTTCCATTTTTCAACATCTCGACAGTCAGAACCCTTCTCTCTTATCTGGAATAGAAAGCTCTTGAAGTACTGCCCGGCGCAGAGCCTCCTTTATTTACCAGTACAATCTGAATAGCTTCCATCCGGTAGGAATATCCGGTACTTCCGCAGGGTGCTCCGTTAGATGCCCAGTCTGTCCACCCGATATGCTGGAGGTGAACTCTGTAATAAATATCATATTGCGAGGCGGATGCTCCTGTCAATCGAATCTGAATAGCTTCCATACGCAGGCTTTTTCCTGTTGTACCGCTGACATTTCCTTCATCGGTCCAGCCGTTCTGCCAGCCGATTTGCTGGATATGCGTCCGGTACTGGATATCCGCCAGAGGAGAACTGATCTGAATGGCCTCAAGACGAAGGGAACGTCCCGTTGTTCCCGCGGTATCTCCATCTGTCATATCTTCCTGCCAGCCGAAATGCTGCACGTGGACGCTGTATGAGACATTGTTTGTCCTTTCACGAAAAGCAGCCGAAACCGCTGCGCCGTCACTGGAAGGTGCTTCCGCTCCTTTATCTACAAGGATAATCTGGATAGCTTCCATCCGGCAGCCATACCCCTGTGTACCAGCCGCATTCCCGTTTTTCGCCCATCCCATCCAGCCGATGTTCTCGGCCTGGACTCGATAGTATACATCATACCTGGCGGCATCCGCACCGGTAAGACAAATTTTAATTGCCTCCATCCGCAGGCCCTGTCCTGTTGTCCCTGCCGTTTCCCAACTGCTGACCTGATTCTGCCAGCCGATGTTCTCCACATAAGTCTGATAAGCCACGCCGACATTACTGTTCCCCGAAATACCGATCCGGATGGCCTCCAGACGAAGTGACTGCCCGACGGTTCCGGAAGTTTCCCCATTGCACCGGGTCTTGGATTCCCAGCCGATTTTCTGCACATGGGCCTGATACGATATGCCTGTTCCATCTGATGTTCTTGAAGGACTCTCCCCGATTGCTGCCGGAAAGTCTCCATACCAGCGGTCCTTATCTACCACATTTTGTGTTATTCCGCTTACCTTGCCTGTAGAATCATACTGCCACAGCTGATATCTGGCGGATGCATGAACGCTGCTGCTTTCCCACTCGGCTACCCATTGATAAATCGTAGTGTCATATGCAATTGGCGAAAGAACGCTGTTCCACCAGCTGGTACTCGAGTATACGCCCGCATCATACCCTGCCTCCCGGATAGTCGAGCAGAAAGTATTGGCTATGGAAACTATCATAGATTTTCCTGCTTCATATTGAGTGTTATCTTCCATATCCAGATAAACAGGCAGCGCAAGGGAATGCCCCTTAATCAGACGGAGCACATGAGCGGCCTCGCGTTTCGCTCCCTGGGTATCAATTGCATAGGAATACAGGTATACCCCGTACGGAATCCCGTATTTTTCGCATTCCGCCACATTAAACTCCCATTTTGTATCATCCTGGCTGGAATCATTATCTCCATATCCGCAGCGGATAATAGCAAATTTTACACCGGCTTTCTTTACTGCAGCCCAGTCAATCTTTCCCTGAAACTGACTGACATCGATCCCCTCCTTTGTATCTTTGGTTCCGAGAAGAATTGCTTGTGAATCCGCTGCGTCAGCTTCCGTCTGAAGATCGGTCTTGTCTGCCGTGTTAACGGAAATGGTTCCATCTTTTAATCCCTGCACAACCGTATCCGATTCGCCGTTTGCATAGGCTTCAATAGCTGCCCCTTCCTGTGAAACATCCTCTAACGCTTCTGTGACAGACTGACCGTTTATATAACGGAAACTGTTCATATGCTCGCCGTCTCCCGCCAGAAAATGCTGATCCGATACCGGATTCTGAAAAGACTCTACTGCAATTGCGGCATTATCCAGAGCCTCCCTGCTGTCTGATAGAATATCCTGTTCTTCTTCGGACAGAGAATCCATGGTGTTCTGTACATTCTCAATCTTTTGACTAATCTCAGCCACCTGATCAGAGGAGCAGTCTGTGATGTGTGCGGCGGCGCTGACAAGGTTTTCTACGTCCGAGCTGACCTGTACAGCTTCTGTCACCGTTTCGGTGTCCTCTGCTTTGGACTGCGGTTCAGAATTCTCTGTATCCTCATCTTCTGAAACGGATGATGTGGAAGAAACACTCTCTGTTTCGGATGGCTTCTCCATCCCCTGTTCACTATCTTCTGAAATATTTTCGCTGTCTGTCTTCTGCGTATCTTCTGACGTTGAAGACTCCACCTGCTGAATCTGCGCTTCCCCTGTGATAGTCTGAGGCGCCGCTTCATCAGCAGATACAGCAGAAACATTTGCAAAGCACAGAGACATACTGAGAATCCCTGCTGAAATAATTCGAAGTATTTTCTTTTTCATTTGATCCTTTTCCCCTCTCCGGAACAGTTTCCTCTGGCATTTACTGCCGCTCTGTATTTTACAATAAAACAGTTTATTTTTAAAGCTTGTTTTACATAAATATGAAGAAATGTTTCGTTTTATTTTCTAAACGTCAAATAGCCAGTGTCTTTCTAGGAGACACTGGCTATGATACATGTGGTTTTCAAGTCATTTCGTACTGAAGTAATACCCGACTCCCCACTTGGTGCGAATCATCTGCGGATGCGAGGGATCGGTTTCGATCTTGTTCCTGAGCCTGCGGATATGAACGTCCAGCGTTTTCTCGTCACCACTGAATTCTGTTCCCCATATCTTGAAGATCAGGGTATTTCGCGTGAAGATCTTACCGGGCCGGGAGGCGAGCTCCTTCAAAAGCTGATATTCCTTTACGGTAAGGTCGATCTTCCTGTGGTCTACCATCGCCGTCCGGCTGTCCTTATCCAAAGTCAGTCTGCCAGCCACGATGATGCGGTCGGACTCGGGACGGTTCCCGTAATCCTTCCGGTAACGCTTCAGCACCTTGCGGATGCGAATCTTTAGTTCTCTTGTATTGTACGGCTTCGATACATAATCATCCGCGCCGTAATCGAAGCCCATGATCTTATCCATGGGTTTATTGCGCTCGGAAAGTATGATCACGGGTACATCGGAAAATTCACGAATGCGTTCACACAGCTCGAAGTCGGCCATGCCCTTCAGAACCGCATCGGTAATTACAAGATCGTACCAGTTTTTCTGTGCGAGTTCCAGCGCCTCAGCGCCGCTTGCGGCTACGGTCACCTCGTAGCCGTCCTGTTCCAGCGAACTTTTCAGACGGTTGATCAACAGACTGTTGTCATCAGCAGCCAGAATTTTCTGTGTCATTATTTACTTCTCTCCCCTTATACAGCCGGATGCGAACATCCGGCCCTTTCGTTATTACTCCCGTCTGATTATTTTAACTGTATCCACAGGGAAGAAAGTAAATAAATCTTTACAAATATGTTACTGTTTATGTCAACCTGCCTTGAACTGGATCATGGCTGAACAGTTCTTCGAAAACGCAGGCAGCAGCGCCGCGTCATTTTTTTACTTCTCACATATAAAAATCTGCACCATCGTATTCCACGTATATGTAATTTGCACAGAATCATTTTGTTAAATACCATTGAAGCTGTTGAAAATGTTGATATAATTAAATCATCAGTAATCAAATCCGTTTCACTACTCTTGAAATGGCATTTTGCAAATAATATGACGAACGGAGAATTCCATTGAAGAAATCTATCCCTGTGCAAGAACATATTTCTCTGAACTGCAAGAAGTGGACCTGCAAAGTCCGTAAGACCCTGTTTTCTCCTGTACTGGAGGATTACACGGCAATTCTCAATTATAAAAACTGTGTATCGACGAGATTCCTGCTTGTATTTCTGATGCTTCTGTTTCTGATGGATCTGATCTGTCAGATTGTGTTCTTTCGTTTTATCGAATTCGGATACTGTATCTATATGCTGATGGGCATTGGATTTATGGCACTGATCTATTACGCGTTTATCCGTGAAACCGGGAATGCGTTTCCCAGGAAACCAGCAATTGAGGGTGAATCAGCTGCCGGAAACAGTGCCATTCGTCAGACGCATCTGCCGACGATCATACTATATATCTTTGAAATACTGATTCTGTTATTTACTGCATTCCTTCATACCGCATTAAATCCGGGTGATATGCCGATCATCTTCTTGATTCTGCTGATCATCCTCCCGATGCTGATCTTTGATAAGATCTGGCGGGTATATCTGATGATTCTCTTCGTATCCGCAGTATACCTGATTCCTGCGCGCCTGATACTCTCCTCCGAGGCATATGGCCCGATTCTGATCTATGTCCTGATGGATGACGTTATTTCGCTGACCTGGAGCGGCATCATGATCTACTCGAGAACAGTTTCGCTTCAGACAAACGGCATTACAGAGACGTACGCTTCGCATGACGGCCTTACCGGAATCCTGAACCGGCGCGGCGGTGACACGCTGATCACGAACTGTATCACAAACGGCGTGCCGGGCGCGTTTATCATCTTTGATATCGACAATTTCAAGCACATCAACGATACGTATGGTCATCAGAGGGGCGATGAAATCCTGAAGGCTGTTGCCTCCTGCCTTTCGTCTTCCTTCCGGAAGGAAGACATTGTGACCCGTATGGGCGGCGATGAATTTCTGGTGTATGCGATCCGGATGGTTGACCGGAAGTTTGTGGAGAGCAAGCTCGCGGATGTGGAAAATAATCTGCACACCATTGTGATTGACGCACAGAACGGAGATCATGTAACTGCCAGCATCGGCTGTGCCATCAATGACGGAACCTACATCGACTACTCTGCGCTGTTCCGGACGGCGGACCACATGCTCTACACGGTCAAGCAGACCGGGAAGGATTCCTTTGCCGTAAAAGACGCGTCGTTTCGGAATCAGCCATGATGTTTGGCTTCCGTATGATTCTGTCTTTGTATTATATGCTTTGACATTGTATTTTTTTCTTATTGTACAGGCTTAGTTTTGTATGGTCTTAGTATTGTATGGTTTTAGAATTGCATCGTTATAGTATTGTATTGCTTTCGTATGATTTTGTTTTTGTAGTATAACTTCAATTTGTTATATCTGACAATTGCCGTCAATTATGCTTCATTCATACGATTCGCAAACTATTTTCTGCTCTTGCATTCACGAATCTGCCAATTTATAATAAAAACATACGTTGAATCGTCGATACGAAGTCTATACGGAAAATACCATTCTGTAACCGGAGGCATATGCTGCATATTGGCACGCACACATCAAACCATAGCGCGTGCTGCAACGAGATAAAACACGCTGCGCGAGTTTTATCTCGCTATCGCGACGCTCGCCGCACACGAATACTTCGCATTCGGCTGCGGCTCACTGTTCGCGTAAATAGGTACGCGTTCTTCAAATGGCAGCGTACACTGTAAACAGCAGCGCATTTCGGTATAAGACTGCGTATCACCAGGATAAGGATATGGAGGCACTAATGGATGACAAACAATTAATTGAAGACCGGCAGTCCGTGCGTGAGTTTAAGAAAAGAAGCATTCCGGATGAGGACCTGAATGAGATCCGGAATTTCTTCACAGAGACCAAAAAACTGGTTCCGGATATCCGGACAGAACTGAAGATTTACAATGACAGTGATATGAAGAACCGTCTGGAGGGTGTGGCTGGATATCGCGGGCTTGCATTCGGCGCTCCGGTCTACCTCGTCGTATTTTCCGAAGAGAAGGACAATGATCTCCTGAATGCAGGATATATCGGCGAGCAGCTCTGCCTGAAGCTCACCGATATGGAGATTGATCATTGCTGGCTTACCGTACATGATATCAAAGCCACAAAGCGGGCGCTTCTGGCAGAAACCGAAATGAACCCTGCCGTGATTCTTGCTGCCGGATATGGAAAGGCTGTTTCCGCGAAGCCGCGTCTGGATATTGAGACCCCTTCGAATCTTAAGTACAACAAGCGTGCGGAGCACGTCGCGCCAAAGATCGCACAGGATGATATGGTATATTCCGGTTCATGGGGAACGCCGATGGACTGGAGTGAGAATGCGGTAGATCCTCTTCTGGATGAGGCTCTTTATGCGGCGAGTCTCGCTCCGAGCTTTCTGAACCGGCAGCCGTACCGCTATATCGTGCATGGAAGCTGTGTTGTTCTCTGCGTAAAGCAGGAGGAAATCACAACCGCTGCAGACACCGCCCTTGACATTGGCGCGACCATGTACAATTTTGATACGATCTACGCACATCGGAATACCGGAAGGAACAAATGGGTCATCGGAACGCCCGACGGCGCCGAGAGCCTGCACGTGCCGGCGGATTACACGATCGTCGCCTACTATCCGATTGTCTGATCTATGACAATAATCTTTTATCTGCGCCCGAACGTGAACTCTTTCACTGGTTATAAATATGCGCTGCCGGGCGCACAAAGAACGACCGTGGTACCGGATGTATATTTCCGGTGCCGCGGTCGTTTTCTCTGCTCTTTCTTTTATCTGATTGTTACCGGTTCTGCTACTGGAATATGATCGTTACCGGTTCTAATTCTTGTAGTATATGATCATTTACGGCTGTGCTTCTGCATATGATCGTTACCGGTTCTGCTTTTGATATATGATCATTATTGGCTCTGCTTCTGGATCAGGTCAACTCCGCGGTTGCCTGCGCAGCTGCTCTCATTACCCTTCCCAATTTCCGTTCCGCCGGAAGAATTCTCCAGTACGGCCTGCTGCAGAGCATCCAGAAGAAAGACTCCGTGACGCTCTACCAGATCACTTTTCGGAATCAGTTCGACATCCAGATCCACTGCCCCGTTGATTCCGGGAACCGTACCGGAGTCGGTATACTGCCAGAAGCGGTACATATACGGTGTCTGCGGTGTTGTCATGTAGTCGGCGTACCAGACATCATAATTGCCGATCTTCGTCATATCGTAGTGCGTTGCCTCCCAGAAGATATTGGAATACACGATCGGGTTGTAACCCGCTGCCTTTACTCTCTCACAGAACGCAGAGGTATCTGCCGTATACTGTTCGGTAGACAGATCGTCATGCCGGGAGGTTTCACTTCCGATTGTCTCGACATCAAGGACAATTCCGAGTTCCAGCGGCTCACCGTTCAATTTTTCTATGATATAGTCCGCCTCTTCTTCGGCTTCCTGTTCGCTGACCGCTCCCGAGAAAAAATACACACCGGCGTCCAGACCGGCTTCTTTTGCTTCCTTCAGGTTTTCTGCCCAGCATTCATCTTCGTAAATTGATCCGCTCTCATATCCTCTGGTTCCAACTCTGATAAAGACAAAATCGAATCCGGCTGCCTTTACCTGCGCCCAGTCGATGCCGCCCTGATACTGTGAGATATCGATGCCAAGACGTGAGGTGTAAGTATCATCCGAATAGGTCATCCGCTGATCCTGACAGGAAAAGCCGGACATCTGATATGGGGATTGTACACAAGTGAGATTGCGGTACATGGAATACGTATGTCCGTAAACGTCCTGAAAATAATACAGCTCCTCGCCGGTGGTATCCGGGTCCGCGGATGCGGAGGAATTGGATGAAACCGAAGCGGACGAATCCTGGGAATGAGCGGAACCGGTTGAGACGGAATCGGATGAATCCCGGGAATGAGCAGAACCGGATGCGTTCGAGGAATCCGAGGAAACGGATGAAGACGAAGAATCTGAAGAAACCGAACGGGTCACTCCGGAAAGATCGAGCGGAAGACGGGAAGCATTTGTGTCAGCTTCCTTCTCACCGTTTACGCTGCCGCCGTGCGCTGTTCCCGCCTCATTTTCAGACCCGGCTGCATTCGCCTGTGATGCGTCCGCAGCAGCCGGACTGGTGCGGGAGGCAGTGCACTGTCCGACCAGTGTAGTCCCAAGTGCAGTTCCAGAATTATTTCCCGATGAAGCCTGAGATGCAGCTCCGGATGTACTCTGAGATTCAGTCCCTGATGTAGTCCCAGATGCAAGCTGGGATGCAGTCCCTGATGCAGTCCCAGATGCATTCACGGATGTATTTCCTGCTGCGCTTACTGGAAGGGGACCACCTGCAATCATTCCGATGAACAGAACCGCGGTCATAAAATTATGGATGATCTTCCTGCGCTTTTTCCCGCAGAGACGCAAAGTACTCCGCTCCATTACATTTTGTGATAAACAGCGGTCCATGCAGCACCTGTCATTTTCTTTGTCTCAAGGTATCTGCAGCTGCTGATACCGGTGATGTCTGCCATCTTCTGATCCACTTCATTGTCCATGAAGATATAGCGGTCGCTTCCCAGATATACAGCTGCTCCGGATTCCGGATTCCAGACGATATCTCCAACGGACAGTGACGCCTTCTTGGCTGCGATCTGAGCCTCAATGTTCTGATAGCTGTGCGTACACAGAACATGATCCATGGTGTCCTTTGTGAAGGCGGTATCCACATCCTTCAGCTCTCCGATGCCCTTAAGCGTCTGGAACAGGAAGGTGTAGCTGTCTTCATCCGTCTTCTTGAGCTGACGGATGTTGTCGCTGTACATGTACTGCTTATTGGAAAGTTGATCCACCATCTTCTGCGCAAGCGCCGGAAGGCTGGCGTCCTTTGTCTTCAGCCGATATACCTTACGCTGTTTTGAGGTATCCAGCTCGCCGCTTCCCACCTCATCTGTCTGGTCTCCTGCTTTATTGCCCGAAGCCTTGTCCGCGTCCGTCTCCTTCGCCTGCCATACGAGATCAGCGGTCCGGTAAACCGCAGCCCCGGAATTATCGGTATACAGGATGATGTCGCCCGCTTCCAGCTTTTCCGGATCTGTCTCTGCGTCGGATGCCTCCGCAAAGCCATGTTCCGTCAGCTCGGAGACGATGCTGCTCTGATCAAAAGGATTCCGCTCATTCTCTGCCAGGAGATAACCGTTGTCATACAGCGCATAGAAAATCAGGGAATACGCATCCACGTCTGGATTGTTGCGGCGGTTTACGGTGCTGTATCCGTGAGATTGATCTGCTGTATAGGCTGCGAGCCAGTCCATGTATGCCTTGACATCCTTGTTCTGCTCCAGAATGTAGCTCTGGTATCTCGGCCAGAAGACCTGCAGCGCATATGCGGTCCGCTCCGCGGCACGTGTCTCCGTGTATGCCGGACGCTCATAGTATGTACAGAAAAACGCGGCGGCAGCGCCCGCGCCCTCAGCTGTGTTCGGAAGTCCCTTCAGGTACGCATAAACAGCGGGATAATTGGTTTCCAGATCATATTTGAGATAATGCATCTGGCCGTCAATGGTTGTGTAATCTCTTCCGTTGGCGCCGCACCAGTTCGCAAGGCTTGTAAAATTCCCGCCGGTCCACTGGGCGAGTCCGTAAGCAATGCCGTTTCCGCCAACTGCCTTATACTGGAACATGGTCTCCTGGTAAAAATTCGCGAGAAGTCCGGACGCTGCGGCATTGTTGAGTCCGATAACCTCTGTCAGATATGCGAAAGTCTCCTTCTCGGCAGCAGTCTGATCTACCGTACCCGCAACTCCTGCGGGAACGACCGGCTGTATGGACTGTTCATTCTGTGCGGCCCGCTCCGCCTCCTGCTCAGCCTGAGATCTCGTGGCATCACTGACTTCCGTAGACTTCTTGTCGGAAGCGTCACTCTGATCTTTACCTGCGGCGTCCGCGTTTCCAGATGCAGCCTCCTTTGTGCTGTCCGTGCCGCCGGACGGATTGGTACCGGAAGCATTTTCCCCGGAGGTACCTGCAGCTGAACTACCCGAAGCGGTTGCGCCGGATCCGGCAGACGAAGAAGAAGTCGCGTTATCCCCGGACGCAGCGTTTTCCGGTGTTTCAACGGAGCCGGATGAGGTGTTTCCCGCGGAAGATGAGGAAATGGCTGCGCTGCTGTCCTGTGAGGAGGAAACCGATCCGGAAGTGGACGCGGAAGCAGAATCTGCACCTGAGGATGCAGAAACCACTCCGGAAGCAGACGATACTGAGGTGACGTTTGAATTTTCTTCAGCATAGGCAGGCACTGTCTGAGATGCGATCATGCCCGCGGCTGTCAGAGCCAGTATAATTTTCTTATAGTGCATTTTGTATAATCTCCTTTAAGCTTCCATTATAATACTATTCGTTCCGGTTCTACAACCGGACAATTCGATTTTTACCATAATCGGTAAACTTCCATTTATGAGAAAATCAGCGAATAGATCTGTCCCCATTCGTCGGCTGCTTCTTCGCTGCCCTCGTCTTCCGATCTGTCGATGAACATCGGGACATTCATCTGCAGAGAGCTGTTGACATTCTTGTCAAACGCTTCCTTCTGGTCTTCGGAGAGGATCTTTCCGTCCTCGATGATCAGGTCTGTGCCGCCTTTCAGAAGCGCCTTGAGATCCCAGTCATCATACGAGCCTGCGTCTGTTTTGTCAAATGCGGATGTCAGGTTTTCCTTCTGCAGCAGCTTTTCTGCGCCTTCTGACGCGAGAAAAACGTTTGTCACAGGTTTACGGATGACTACCGCTTCCTTCTCGATTCCTGCCATAAGCTCCGCATCCTCGGGAGCTATAAGATACTTGACAACCGGATTCTCATACAGGTTCGACCCGGAGGACGAATCCCGCAGAATGACTTCCACAAGATCGACGCCTTGATTATACCGGAAAATACGGAACAGGGAGGCATGCTGCGGCGAAATCTCGGACTGATATTCAAGTCCCGGAATCTGCGGTGCCGTATCATCCAGGGAATTGTACTGTGCAGATAGTCCGCTGCTCTCACTGCCGGAATCAGCGCTTCCGGCGTCCTTCACTCCGAAATACATGGTATAAGTGATCTCATGCGGTGTGGACATTGCGGTCGTGCAGCCAATCACGGTATTGTTCTGATTCAGCGAAACCGGTATGCGGAATTCACCGCTTCCGCTGCTGCCATTGATCTTCAGTCCTTCTGCCCGGACATAGATGTAATGGGTGCTGCTGAACTTGATGTCCGCGTAGCTTCGGCCATTTTTCACCGTGATGCCGGTGCAGCTGATCTCTACACGTCCTGAGCCGCCGCTCCAGCTGAATGTGTCCGGCGTATAATCACCGTCCGCCAGGTCTGTCTGGTTGTCAGATCCATTTTCTTCCGCGGCCTGTTCCACAGAGGAACTGGCAACGGACATACTGCTCACTGCGCCGCTGTCCGTGACGACATCTTCTATGGCGGATGATGAACCGGATCCAGACTGCGCAGCGGATGATGCTGCGGATTCAGACTGCGTAACAGTTGATGCGGCCTCCTGCGTCTCTAAGGATCCCGATGAGATTTTCCCGCCCACGGCAGCGCGATTACCGCATGCCGCCAGCATGGCGGCGGATACGGCCAGACTGAAAATGATTGAGAGATACTTTGTTCGATTCCTGATCATGTAATTTTGCTTCTTTCCTGAATTGAGATTTTTTTGACGGGGTGCTTTTCGTTCATTTTTATCATCTTTGTCTCCGAGCACTCATTGTTCTCTTTCTTTATACATCTTCGACTTTTTCTTATATTTTCTACTTTCTTTTTATCGCTTCGACTTTCTTTTTATTGCTTCGACTTTCTTCTTATTCGTTTTTCTCTTTTCTCGTTATCTTCCATTTCATTTTCTTTCCCGATCCCAGAAGGATTTCTGCTTAACGCGGAATTTTTCCTCTCTGAAGGGAGTAATGCCCTCTCGACAATATGATCGCCGGCTGCATCCGCAGCGGCTGGGCTGTCCTTCTTCGTGCTCTTGTCGCCGGGAAGTGCGTTGTCCATCATCTGCGTCTCGTTCGCGTAAGGAACCTGCATCTGATAACCGTCAATCAGACTGCCAATCGAGGCATTCAGAACACGGTCGATCTGATTCTGTGTGACGTTCTGCGCCTGGTATTTCGTCGCCCCGGATTCAAAATTGATCAGCAGATGATCTCCGCCGGAGTCGAGATCCTCGCTCATATTCGGGATACGCAGGCTTCGGACAAGGACCGGATTGCGGAACCAGCCAAGATACTTGTTATAATGAATCCGGTAGATCCTGAGATAGGAAGTATTGTTGCGTCCGTAGGAGGATGACGTGATCACATACAGACGGCCTTTATGTTTCACAATCTGCGCTCCCTGGGTAAAATTGCTGAGATAGAGTTTGTATGTCACGACCTTCCCAGTCTTCAGGCTGTAGGCTGTCGCGTAGCTTCTCGGATAGAAGCTGTTGGCATTGAAACTCCCGACAAATAGTGTGTTCTTATATATGAAGATGAAAGACGGAATGGTATCGCAGGACAAATACTTGACCAGAGGTACATAGACAGAATCTCTGTTCTGATTGACATACTTCCGAAGATCACGCATGGAGATCTGCCATATGCGGTAGGCGCCGGTCGGGTTTTCCGGCTGATCCGATTTGTTCGTCCTGGGGACCCGCTCATCCTTGAGACTGGAGTCCGCGATATAGACACGGTTTGTTCTGGTACTGTAGGCGAGCGCGCCGACGTGACAGCGGGTGCTCAGCGCAAGGGTCGTGAGGTATTTTCCGGTGTCACGGTCAAGCACATAGATTACGGAGCTTGTCCATACCTTATCTGAAGAACTGTATGCGGAAATCAGAATATAGTTTCCGGCCATGCAGATTCCCTGCGGCACCATATAGGGCGTTGCCATTCCGGAGACGTTCGTCTGTCTGAGGCCGGGAATCACATAGGAATCGTTCTGATACAGGGATCTGCTGAAGGAGCGGAACTGAGCCCAGCTGTTCGTGCTGTTGATCAGATTGTAATAATTGTCGTCGAAGGTACTTCCCGTGTACGTCATGACGTTCGGATCGGATTCCGGGTCGTCAGGATTGACCAGCGAAAGCGAGCTCTGATAGAATTTCCAGAGATCATCGGTTTCTGTTTCCTTCCATCTGACCTGCCCGCTGTAGGTTCCGATCGCATAGGATTTATGAAACATACATAGAAATGAGGTTCCGATAAGTGCGGAGAGAAAAAAGAAAAGAGTGATTCGTGCTATGAACCGGAGCGCATTCGCTGAATATCCGTATTCTTCGGTCTTTTGTTCTGAGAATGCGGTATTTTCAATTCCTCGTTTTGCTCTGTTCTGCACGGTTTCCGGTTACCTTTCTGATGTCTTCTTCCTATTATACAGAAAAAACGGATGACTGAACACCCGTTTTTTCTTATTTACGCGAACAGTGAGCCGCAGACGAATGCGAAGTATTCGTGTGCGGCGAGCGTCGCGATAGCGAGATAAAACTCGCGCAGCGTGTTTTATCTCGTTCTTTTACTTTGTGTGAACATCTGTTTCTGATTCTTTGTTGGATAGTCTGCTTTCCAGACTTACTGCTGTGCCTTCGCCTTTTTCTTTGCGAGAGAGAGCCGCTCCCTCTCCTCTTCCTCCTCCTGCAGCTGCTTCCGGGTCTTATTCTTCTGAATAAAGTAAGCAAGCTCGGAATTCTTGATGGCAAGATTAGCCCGGTAGGTGTCCAGCTCATTTTTCAGATGCAGCCGGTTGTTGTAGCTTTCCATGATTCCGGTATCATCCAGCATGTGATTCGAAGTCAGAAAGGCAAGACTCATAATCTTGCTTCCTCCCGGGAACGCAACGGTCACCTTGTCGTCGTTCTGACTGGTTATCTTTCCTTCCCCGAACTTTCTGTGAGAGACAGATGATCCAATAATATCCGCGCTGCCTGCATCTCCGATTTGCTCCTGCAGCATCCGGATATGATCCTCAATGTAGGAGATCTCATTTTCGATTTCCTGCTTCTTCTCTTCTTTCTCCTGCTTTGTGCGGGACGCCTTGGTCCGATGAACGAAGGGGTGATCCATGTAGTAATCATAGGTGTCGGCTGTGTACATGATATCAAATGCAAGGATGTGACATTCAGGATCAATGCTTTCAAGCCCCGGCATGTTGTATTCCTCAGCCTGACTGATCAGTTCTTTCTGAACGATTTCGAGAAGCTCCGGGCGAGTGCGGATCACTTCGGCAAGTTCACGGCACATCCGGTAGTAGGCATCCAGACGAAAAGCCTTTCCACTGCTGAAGTTCTCGGAAAATTCGACAGAATCGGCAAAATTCGATGCTGTCGTCGGTTTGTAGATGAAGTCCTTCTGCGGGAAGATCAGTCCGAGGTAAGAAAGCGCGGAACGTGAATTCTGAAGATAACCTTTACCGTTTGACCGGCTTTCCAGGAGACTGTTGATCTTGTGTATAAATGTAAAGGTGTGTTCTCCTCGTGCTTTGTCATCCTCTTCCGTTTCCTCCGTGAGGATCCGGAAGGCCTCACGGACTGCCTCCTGATGATTGCTGCGTTCATCACAGAGCATCATGATGCCGTTGTTCGGCCACCAGAAGCTGCTGGAGATGAGGCTGCCACTGTCCTTGAAACAGGACTGGAACATCCCGGCAAAATCCGCGTTCTCCAGATCCCAGTATTTTCTGCACTTCCACGCAGAGCGCCACTTGAAGAGTTCGTCATGTTCTTTACCGGCTGATTTGTCAAACTTGTCAATATAGAAATTGATGATTTCATTTGTTTTGTCAATGTTCATTTGAACTTCCTCTCATTTAAAGACATAGCTCAAGTAGCCCTTACACATTTCACATATTTATAATTTTAGCACACTTCATTCGGAAAGATAAATAAAAATCTGAAGATTCGACAGATATTTTAATCATTAATACTGAAAACAGCCTTGTTCAAAAACCGCGCAGCATAAACCATATTCTCCTGCGATGTCCTCTGAAATTATTTCAATGGTATATCGACACCTGTTCTCATCGATATTTCAGGTGGCATGTCTGATCGGGTCCATCGCGATTTCAAGCTAATTCAAACGCATATATTTAGATATCAGACTGTTTTCGTAAAAGTTTTCGGAATTATTTCAATAAAATTGCTTGCAATGAAGCCCGGCTGTTGTTATAATCACACCAAATCAAGGCAAAGTTTTTTAACCTTGGTTCAGGATGATTACCTCATCTTGATCATCTCCCCCATTTAAGGAGCCTCTGTCTGATATCAACAGGCAGCGGCTCTTTTTTTGTATATTCATGTGTGAGCGTTCAATTAATCTATATACATTCTATATTTCATTTTATTTTCAGATTAATACTTGACAAACAGACGTTACGTCTGTATTATATAGTTAACAAGAAAAAGAAAGAAACGAAACGGAGGAGAAGTCCATTGCACATCTGATCAAGACCTAAGTAACCATCCGATAAATAAAAGAAAAGGAGGTTAATCATAATGATAAAGAAAGTAGAGACGATAAGGGCAGTTCATTAAAAGAGGATGTTGATGACGAGAAAATCAACATCCTCTTTTTATTACTTTCTTTTTTCTGCTTTTTTTTCTGTCTTTGATGTTCTGTCTTCGATGTTCGGACATCTGATTTCAGTCTTTTCATTTCAGATCTTTTGATTTCAGTCATTTGATCTTTGGCCTTTTGATCTCGTGTCTTTTGTCTTTTCATTTCAGTCATTTAAGTTCAGCTCTTTAGTTATACATCCATTTGTTTTTCAAGGTTGTTTTTTTCTTTTGATGAACTATAATACATATCTGTATGCGGCTTTTTCGTATTCAGCTGCATCAGATCAGGCGTTTATTGATCGCTCAATAATCATTTCGTACGCTAAGAAAAGAAAGGATTTGATTTGGAACAGCCTGTAACTTATCACAAGAAAAGAAAGCACATTCAGATGTCTGAATCAAATGCGGTAATGATCGTGCTCACTGCATCGGGAGGACTTCAGGACGCTTACTCCTATTTCGTGCGCGGCAGGGTTTTCGCGAATGCGCAGACCGGAAATCTGGTTCTGATGGCACAGCATTTTTTCACCGGAGACGTGACCGGAGCTCTGCACTATCTGATCCCGCTGACTGCATTTGCGCTCGGCGTTCTCCTTGCCGAGCAGATCCGCGCAAGAATCCGATCAGATGGGATGATTCACTGGAGACAGGTTATCGTTCTTCTGCAGATCCTGATGCTCCTGGTGGTTGGTTTTCTGCCGATCAATGATATCGTCAACGTCTTTGCCAATGCCCTGACTTCGATGGCCTGTGCAATGCAGGTTCAGGCATTTCGAAAGGTTAACGGTTACGCATACGCGAGTACAATGTGCATTGGAAATCTTCGAAGCGGGATGGACGCACTGAGTGCCTATCTTCGTACAAAGGATAGAAAACATCTCAGAAGATGCAGGCAGTATTTTCTGGTTATCCTTGTCTTTGTTCTGGGAGCTGGTGTCGGAGGCTTTCTTGCCGCCCGTGTCGGAGCCGGGACTGCACCGACAGGAAGACAGATCATCTGGATCTCCTGTGCACTGCTCGCCGTGAGCTTTGTTCTGATGCTTGTCCGTGAAGAAGAAAAAATAGAAGAAGTCACTGATCAGGATGAACTCCGGGCAATCAGTGACCTAAAGGAAAAATTCAAAAAAAATTTGTGAAGTGAATATTGAATAAGTTAAGCGCTGCTGTACACCGGATGAATCCGGCTTACGGCGGTGCTTTTTCGTGGTGTCTTTATCGATCTTACGGCGGTTTTTTTCACGGTGCCTTTATCGATGAACTCGGGCCTCTTGGAATACTGGGACAGTCTGCTGTAGCAACTCCATCCTGATAAACAAAAAAGTCTGCCGATGCAGCTGCTTCCTGATAAAATCGCCGCCACCTGCGAAACGGGTGGTTCGGTTCGGGCTAAAGCCCACAACAAAAAAAGCCTGCCGAAGCAGACTTTTCAGAAAATCAACACATACCTTCAAAACTGAACACACAAATTTTTCTTTTTTAAATCCAAATTCAACTTATGCCTTAGGTCAAACCCTCGACCGATTAGTAACAGTCAGCTCCATGCCTTACGGCACTTCCACCTCTGCCCTATCAACCTTATCGTCTTTAAGGG
>NZ_JBQKFT010000013.1:0-103685 GCF_052119185.1 Bilifractor sp. LCP19S3_H10 | reverse complement strand
GCGGTCAGTTAACTCCTGCTGATGTTCCTTAAGGTATGGAAGTGCCTCTTCAATAGTCATTCCATCAATACCTGGCGCTCCCTTGTTTGCCTTAACTCTTTTATACGCTCTATTAAAGTTGTCCTTATACAGTATCGCTTCCAAGAGCTTCGGCTGTGCACTGTCTCTTTCTTTCCATATCCGATTGAATGACCTAGGCGCTTTCGCATACCCGTTGTGTTCCGCACTATCTCTTTGCGAACAGCCATTGTTTTCAATGTTTTCTGCCATTAACGGTCATTCCTCCTTTCTCGGTCATACTTAAGACTCCTATTGATTCGGTCCTTCGGTTAGCATGTCCATGTTTCCATGTCCATATCCCTACTATGACCTCCGCTGACTTCTGCATGTTCAGCACCGCCTCGTTACCTTGTACGGTGGTTACTCCTTTCAGAGCGTTTCACGCAGACCTCCCTAGGTACCACACGTTTCTTCCTCTCCATCCATCTGCCTCATTTATCATGCATGATTCCGTGTAGTTATTGGGCTTCGACTTGTGCAGCAGCCTTACCCTCATGCATAACCTCGTATAAGATTTCTGTACGTCAGACCGGAGATTTGCCCGTGGGATAGTATGTTCCCCACATCCGGCTTCCTTCAGATTCCGTCTCACGGCGGACACCCTTGCCTTCGGCTATATCCTTCCCACTACCGGGCGGATTCGGGACTTGAACCCGTTGGAAACGTGCGCCGCTAGGCGCACTGCGAAAAAGGTCCCGCAGCTTCACGCTGCAGAACCTTTCTGCGATAAAATATTATTATTCCCCGTCCCATCCACTGTCTCACAGCTTCCAGAACGTCTCAGATATAAAAATCACCGTATACAGACAATGCGTTCTCAGATATCAAGAAGATCACTGTATGCAGACGCTGCTATCTCAGATATCGAAAAGATCACTGTATACAGACGCTGCAATCTCAGATATCGAAAAGATCACTGTATGCAGGCGCTGCTATCTCAGATATTGAGAAGATCACTGTATACAGACAGTGCGCCCTCTGTATCGTGGGCGAGTACCCGTTTTGCCAGAACCTTTCCAAGCTGTACGCCTTCCTGGTCGAAGCTGTTCACATTCCACAGGAAGCCCTGGAACATAACCTTGTTCTCAAAATGTGCCAGCAGAGCACCGAGGGTCTTCGGGCAGAGCTGATCGCCGATGATGATGCTTGACGGACGGCCGCCTTCAAAGTTCTTGTTCAGGTTGTCATCCTTCTTGCCGCAGGCAAAGGCCACGATCTGTGCAGCGACATTCGCGCAGAGCTTCTGCTGGCTTGTGCTTCCCTGAATCTCCACATCCGTGCCGATCTGGCTGTTGCGGAATCCGACAAACTGAAGCGGAATGATCGTCTTGCCCTGATGCAGAAGCTGATAGAAGGAATGCTGACCGTTCGTTCCCGGCTCTCCGAAGATGATCGGTCCGGTCACATAGGAGACAGGCTCTCCGAAACGGTTGACGGATTTGCCGTTCGACTCCATATCAAGCTGCTGAAGATGCGCCGGGAATCTGGAAAGTGCCTGGGAATACGGCAGAACCGCCGTAGCCGGAAGCCCGAGCACATTGCGCTCGTATACGCCGATCAGCGCATCCAGCATCGCCGCGTTCTTCCGCGGATCCTTCTCTGTCGCAAGCTTATCCTCGGCTGCCGCGCCCTCAAGGAAATCCGCAAAGACTTCCGGACCGAACGCAAGAGACAGAACAGCGCCGCCTACCGCGGAGGTGGAGGAATAACGTCCGCCGATGTAATCATCCATATAGAACGCGTCCAGATAATCGTCGCTCTTCGCCAGCGGAGATGTCTCGGAGGTAACGGCGATCATATGCTTCGCCGGATCCAGGCCCTGCTTCTTCAGCGCGTCCATGACGAAGGACTGGTTGGTCAGTGTCTCCAGAGTCGTACCGGATTTGGATACCAGGATGAAAATCGCATGTGCCACATCTGTGGAAGCCAGAACCGCTGCTGCGTCATCCGGATCTACGTTGCTGATGAACTTCGCTTCCATCTTGAAGTTTCCGGTTTTCTTCGCCCAGTTCTCCAGGGCAATGTACATGGCACGCGGGCCAAGATCGCTTCCGCCGATACCGATCTGTACCGCCGTGGTAAACTTCTCGCCCTTCTCATTTGTGATTTCTCCCGCATGTACCTTGTTCGCGAAATCTGCGATTCTCTTCTGCTGCTCCACATAGAAAGCTCTCTTGTCGACACCGTCCGCTACAACAGCATCTCCGAGCTGTCCTCTCGTCAGATGATGGAGAACCAGTCTCTTCTCTCCTGTATTGATTACCTCTCCGTTATAGAGGGCTTTATACTTTTCCGTGAGCTGTGCCTCATCCGCCAGCTTTACAAGGGCATCCAGTACGCTGCTGTCCACAGCCTTCGCCGCGTAATTATAGGAAAGGCCTTCCGCCATCGGAATGCTGCAGCTCTTCACACGCTGCGCTCCGCTTTCACCGGACATAACCTCTGCGAGGTTCACCTTTTCTACCTTCTGCAGCTCCCTATAAGAAGCAAGCTCGTCAAGATTCTTCCAGTTGATCATTTCTGATTCCTCCTTGAAAAAACAGATAAAACGCGCTTTGCGGATTCTGTCCCGCTGTCGCAGCGCCTGCGCACACGGCCGCAAGCCGGCCGGATGCATCTCACTGTTCGCGTTAACCTTTATGCGGGCTCTGCCCGCGTCTCAGCCTTTATGCGGATCATGCCCGCGTCACAATCTTTATACGGATCATGTCCACAGCACAATCTTTATACGGATCATGTCTGCGTCTCAATATGCATAAAGGCATCGCCACTATCATAACATAACGCCCGAAACGAAACAATTGCCAACTTGACCGCTCCGCACATCCATGTTAAATGAATCTGCTGCACTCTGCGCCGGCCATTCCCAAATGAGCTGCCATTACCCTGCTCCGGCCATTTGCAAATGAGCTTACACATTTCTGCTCCGACGGGTCTGAAGGTCTCCATATGAATTACTGGTCCTTCATTATCTCACGCTCCAGAACCCGGAACAGTTCTCCGGTGTCGATTGGCTTCGCCACTCTCGCGTTCATTCCGTTCTCGTAGCACTCCTCATCCGCCCGGTCGTAAACATCCGCCGACAGCGCGATGATCGGGATCTTCTGTGCCCATCCATTCTTCAGTTCCCGGATCTTGCGGGCGCATTCAAAGCCGTCCATCACAGGCATCCGGAGATCCATGAGCACAACGTCATATTTCGGACCGTTCTTCAGAGACGCCTTGAATTTCTCAAGAGCATTTCTGCCGTTCTCCGCATGATCCGCCACAAGCCCGTTCCACTCCAGAATGTGCATGATGACCTCCGCGTTGATCTGATTGTCCTCAACCACAAGCACCCGTTTTCCCTTCAGGTTCTTGATATCGTACTCCTTCTTCTCCGCCCGGCGCATCAGCTTCCTCTGGTCCTCGCTCGCGATATCATAGGCAAGCTTCACGGTAAATTCCGTGCCTTTTCCTACCTCGGACCTGCAGTCAATCGTTCCTCCGAGGAGGTTGATCAGCCTGCGGCTGATGAACAGGCCCAGACCTGTTCCCTCCCGGTTCCTCGACTGAGCAGCGCTGTCCTGCTCAAACGGCAGATACATCTTTGGCAGGAATTCCCTGCTGATTCCGATTCCGGTATCCTTGATCCGGTAGGTGTGCTCCACCCGTCCCTCTGCGAGATAAACGACATCTACCACGAGTGAGACGTCTCCGCCCTTCTCGGTAAATTTGACTGCATTTCCCAGGAGGTTCACCAGAATTCTAGCGACATGATCAACGTCCATCATGATCACTTCGTTCCTGCAGTTGCTGATCTCAAAGTGATAATGGATTCCGGCGCTCCTGGCCTTTTCCTCGATGATCGTGTTCACCTCTTCGAAGACTTCCTTCTCATGCACCACATCATATTCGCTGACCACCTTTCCGGCATCCAGCTTACTCGTCTCAAGCACCTCGTTGATCAGACTCAGAAGATACCGGCCGGAGCTCTGCATCTTCTCCAGATTCTCACGGACGGGATCCGACATTTTCTCCTTTGTGAGCGTCAGCTCCAGAAGGCCCAGAATCGTCGTAAGCGGTGTCCTCATATCGTGGCTCATGCGGGACAGGAAGTTTTCCTTCTCCTGACTCGTTTTCGCGGCAATCCGCAGTGCCTCGCTGATTTCTTCGAGCTGCTGCTCGTCGTTGATCTGCTTGGTGAGATCCACAAACGTGATGACCAGTCCTCTGAGATTTTTCTTCTGTTCCCGGTCCTTTCCCGCGTTCCGCTTGTTCTTCTCCGTGTTCCCCTTCAGATTCTCCGTCTCGGAACCCGGATCATCCTCCTGCTCCTTCGACACACGGTACGGCGCGATGCGGATCAGATAGGTCTTCCCGGTCACAGATGTCGTCTCACATTCCACGGTTTCCATGGTATTCAGAACCTTCCGGGACAGATCCATCAGGTTGATGGAGGAAAAATTATACGCGATGTACTGCAGCGATCTTCCGACATCCTGCTCCGCCACGTTGAATTCCGAGGCGATATATTCCGTGAACTTGCGTATATTCATATCCCGATCCACCATCATGATTCCGATCAGCGTCGTGGACAGGAAATTTGCCATATCGTTATTGACGGCCGCGATCTCGGATACCTTGGACTGATACTCCGAGTTCACGGTATACAGCTCTTCATTGACCGACTGCAGCTCTTCATTCGAGCTCTGAAGCTCCTCATTTGAGGTCAGAAGCTCCTCGTTCGCGGCCTGCAGCTCCGCGTTCACGGACTCGAGCTCCATCACGGTCTGATGAAGGCTGTCCTGGGTAACCCGCAGATCCTTCTCCAGATCCGAGATCCGGTTCGCCGCCGCTGTGTCGATATCATATTTTTCCACTGGTCCCGTGATCTTCCGGTCCGAACGGATGAAGGCAACCGCCGTGTAGCCGGTTTTCGCCCCGGTCTTGTCCGTGACCGGAAGCGCGACAACCGTGATATTCTCAGGTTCCTTATCCAGCTTTACCGGTATGTGATCATAGGCCACCCGCTTCCCGGTAACCCGCGCCTTTTTCAGGGCGGTCGAAAAGGCAATCTTCAGATCCTGACGCAGCAGGAGAAAAATATCGAGCGTCGCGGTTCCCGCGGGAATCGTGAGAAATCTGCTGCAGTCTCCGTAGGAATGTCTCAGCTCGTTGTTTGTATCGACCACGACACAGGCCGGCATCAGAGACTCCAGAACCCTCGTGTCCAGCTCGCGGCCCGGATACTCGGCGCTGCTCTTCCCGTGACTGCGGATGTTGTCCGGCAGTTCCAGATTATCCTCCACTCCCTGCATCGAATACGGGATTCTCGCATGGGAGGGCTTTCTGCCGGCGGCATTGTGTATAAAGATCTTCTCGTTGGAGCAGACGGTCCGGAACACATCCGAGTACTCCCCTACCGATTCCGATTTTCCAAGGAACAGGTATCCGCCGTCATTCAGCGCGATGTGAAAGATCGAAAACAGATTTTTCTGAAGAACCGACTGGAAATAGATCAGCAGATTCCGGCAGCTGATCAGGTTCAGCCTGCCGAAGGGCGGATCCTGAAATACATTGTGCTGCGCGAACACAATCATCGTCCGGATATCATGATTCACTACATACTTCGAGCCCTTCCTTGTAAAAAAGCGGCTCAGACGGCTGACGCTGACATCCTCGATTATATTTTCTCCGTACACGCCTCTTCCCGCAAAGGTAATCGAATCCGCGTCCAGATCTGTGGCAAATATCTTCACATCTCTGCGGAGATTCAGCTCCTCCATGACCTCCGCAAAGAGGATTGCGATGGAATACGCCTCCTCACCGGTGGAACAGCCCGCCACCCACACACGGATCTGGTCTGCCTTCTTCCCGTTCTGCACGATGTCCTTGATCACCCGCTGCTTCAGCACCTCGAAGAACTCGGGATCCCGGAAGAAGGAGGTCACACCGATCAGCACCTCCTTGGCAAGCGTTTTTGCCTCCTCCTGATTTTCCTTCAGATACTGAACATAGCTCTGAAGGTTCCTGCAGTGTGTTACCACGATCCGCCTCTCGATCCGGCGGAGGATCGTCGTCTGTTTGTAATAGGTGTAATTCGTATTCGTGACGCTCTTCAGAATCGAGAATACCTGCGACATCAGATCTCCGTCCGTCAGCTGCATCTTCCCGTTGGACAGATTGATCGAGGAGGAGATATGCGCCATCTCCTTTGCGATTGCGTCCGGCCCCAGAATCAGGTCCACGAACCCCGTCGCAATGGCATTTCTCGGCATGCCGTCAAATTTTGCCGTCTCCGGATTCTGCACGATGATCATGCCGTTCTGCTCCTTGATCGAACGGATGCCGTTGGTTCCGTCCGATCCGGTTCCCGACAGAATCACCGCGACTGCCCGGTTCTCATACGCAGTTGCCAGCGACCGGAAGAAAATATCAATCGGATGGTTGATCAGGGCATGGTTGTACTCCTTCAGATGTAAAACGTCCGAAGTAATTTCAATATTATATTTCGGAGGCAGCAGATAGATGTTGTTCCTCTTTACCTGCATACCGTCTCTGGCTTCCTGCACCGGAAGCGCGGAATACTTGCTCAGAATCTCCCCGAGCAGACTCTTGTGATCCGGCGACAGATGCTGGATGATGACAAATGCCATGCCGGTATCCTTCGGAAGAAATGTCAGAAACTGCTGAAGCGCCTCCAGACCGCCTGCCGAGGCACCGATGCCTACCACACAGCTTGGCTGGACCTCCATTGGAATTTTCATATCATCAATATCCATGCGCACCTCCCTCAGACTGCGCGAAAGAATCCATTTTCTCATGAACGTTCTGCGCAAAAAAACGGCAGACTCTTATGTTTTATATTACATCATTTTCCGGGTATTGTCTCGACATTTAATAAGTCCCCGCGTCACTTCGTGCTCATACCTGTTGTCGTCGCTAATGTTCTGGCCCACTGGTGAGCAAGCTCCCCGTGGTCCAAGAACATTGCGACTGGACTTATACACTAAAAATGCTCTAAGTGATTTTTTCCCGAATCATGACAAAACTCATGATGGAAAAGTCACTTAGAGCACATGACACCTGTCTTATTTCTTTATGTTCCTAGAAACTTTATGATTTTCCTGTCTTGTGGTTGGATACAACATCGAAGATAACTGCCGCGAGGAGTACTGCTCCCTTGACGATGTACTGGTACTGATCCGGAAGACCCAGGATGGACATACCCATGTTGATGACGCCGAGGAGGATGGCTCCGACCATGACTCCCGGAACTGTTCCGGATCCGCCGTATGCGGAAGCGCCGCCGATGAAGCAGGATGCGATGGCATCCATCTCATAGGAGTTACCCATGTTGCCGTCTACCGATCCGATTCTCGCTCCGACCAGAAGTCCGGAGAGACCTGCGAGTATAGACATCAGGAAGTATGCCCAGAAGTATACCTTCCGGGGATCAATACCGGAGAGCTTGGTGGCCTTCTCATTTCCGCCGACTGCGTAGAAGTAACGGCCGAACACGGTCTGGCTTGTAAGGAACGCGAAAATAACGACAACCGCCAGAATCCACAGAACCATCACCGGAATTCCCTTGTATCCCATCAGACGGCTGCTGTATGCAATAATCAATACATCAAATACTACGATACGGATAATCGTTGCGCGAATGGTTGCCACCTGATATCCTTCTTTGGCCTTTTTCGCGCGGTTCGTAATCATGAAGATCGTAAGCGCGATCGAAATAATAATTCCGACAATCAATGCGGAAATACACTTCTTGTTGCTGTCAACGCCGGGAATCTGAATGTAGGATGTGAACAGATTCAGGAATCCGGGGTTCATGATTGCGATGGTCTTCGAATCCAAAATGACACGCGCAATTCCGCGGAACAGGAACATGCCTGCCAGCGTGCAGATGAACGGCGGGATATGAATATATCCGATGAGCCATCCCTGCCACAGACCAATGACTGCGGCAATTACCATAGAAATCAGAATCGCGAGTCCGGGAGCCGCGCCGAGATCCAGCATCTTAGCTGCTGCCGCCGCGGAGAGGCAGAGTGTAGAACCTACGGAAAGGTCTACGTTACCGCCGGTCAGGATACACAAAAGCATACCGCAGGCCATGATCAGGACGTAGGCGTTCTGCAGAAGCAGGTTGGAAATATTCTGTGAGTAGATCAGCCGTCCGCCGGTCAGGGCTGTGAAGAAAATAAATACGATGACCAGAGCGAAGACCATGGTGTATTTTTTCAAGAATGCACTAACTTTCATTTGATAGCCTCCATAACGATAGAATTGCGATATGATATCATTTCTTGTCCTTGAGGATCGCGCTCATAATCTTCTCCTGCGTAACCTCATCAGCAGAAAACTCTCCCGCCATTTTTCCTTCATTCATGACATAGATCCGGTCGCACATACCCAGAAGCTCCGGAAGCTCAGAGGAAATCATAATGACAGCCTTTCCCTGTGAGACCATATCGTTGATGATCTGATAAATCTCATACTTCGCGCCGACATCGATGCCTCGCGTCGGCTCATCCAGAATCAGGATATCCGGCTCCGCAAACATCCACTTCGCGAGCAGCACCTTCTGCTGATTGCCTCCCGACAGATTTCCGACATTCTGCTGAATGCTGGGCGTCTTTGTATGCATGGCCTTTACATAAATTTCCGCCTGCTTATTCTCCTCGGGCACATTTACGATTCCGCGTTTGGAAGAGATTTTATCCATGCGCGCAAGCGTGGTATTTCTCGCAATCGTCTCCGAAAGTATCAGTCCGTTTGTCTTCCGGTCCTCCGTCGCGTAGGCAAGTCCGTGCGCGATCGCATCGGCTTCATTTTTCAGATGGACCTCCTTGCCGTTAATAAATTCCTGTCCGGATATATGCGATCCGTAGCTTCTTCCGAACAGCGACATCGCCAGCTCTGTACGGCCCGCGCCCTGAAGTCCCGAGAAGCCCACAACCTCGCCCCTGTGAACCTCAAAGCTGATGTGATCATCCATGCACTTCTCCGTATACACCGGGTGATATACCGTCCAGTCCTTGCAGGCAAAAATCACGTCTTTACTGATCTTATGTTCTCTTGCCGGATACCGGTCTGTCAGTTCCCTTCCAACCATTCCCTTGATGATCCGGTCCTCATCGATATTGTGATCCGGATTCGGAATCGTCTCGATTGTCTGGCCGTCACGAAGAACCGTGATATTATCCGCGCAATAGGCAACCTCATTGAGTTTGTGTGTGATAATGATGGACGAAATTCCCTGCTTCTTAAAGCCGAGGATCATGTCCAGAAGCATTTTGGAATCTTCCTCATTCAGCGAGGATGTCGGCTCATCAAGAACCAGCAGCTTACAGTTCTTGGAAAGTGCCTTCGCGATTTCCACCAGCTGCTGCTTACCGGTACCGATATCCTTGATCAACGTATGGGAGGACTCTTTCAATCCAACCCGCTTCATGGCATCCTGCGCTTCCTGGAACGTTCTGTCCCAGTCAATGACTCCGGATTTCTTCCGGCGCTCATTTCCCATGAACATATTCTCGGCGATCGTAAGCTCCGGAATCAGAGCCAGCTCCTGATGCACGACTGCAATTCCGAGCTTTTCGGATTCCTTAATATTGTGGAACCTGCAGACACTCCCGTTATAAACGACATCCCCTGTATACTGTCCAAACGGAATGGTCCCTGCAAGTACATTCATCAGCGTAGATTTCCCGGCGCCGTTTTCGCCGACAAGCGCGTGGATCTCTCCGCGTTCCACTTTGAAATTGACATGATTCAGAGCTTTGACACCAGGATACTCTTTGACGATGTCTTTCATTTCAAGAATTATGTCTGCCAAGTGAATACCTCCTGTGCAATCTGTTTCTTTTCGAAAAAAGAGGCCGCCGCAAGATGCTCTATGCGACAGCCCCTGATTCATTTTGTGCTATCGTCCCTTTCGGTAAATCCTTTCGATTACCCTACCGGGTGCAGATATCCTTTGTCATCCTTTGTGTAATATCCGGGATCTACAAGCTCTTTGTCCATGTTGTCCTTGGTTACAACGGTCGGAACGAGCAGGTAAGACGGGATGACACCGGTTCCGTTATCATAAGAAGAAGTATCATAGGAGCAGTCGAAATCCCATCCGGACTTGGAGATCAGGGAATCATCCGGCTTCTCTCCGTTCAGCATTGCCTCTGCCAGGTCAAGGGTTACAACTGCCTCGTTGGCAACTGCCTTGTACACGGTCATGGTCTGCTTGCCGTCTACGATATTTGCAAGGTTTGCCTCGTCGCCGTCCTGTCCGGTGATGACAACATTGTTGCTGCCTGCATAGTCAGACTCAATGGCCTGTGTAACGCCAAGTGCCGTAGAATCGTTGGAGCATACGGCTGCATCCAGCTGTGTACCGTCACTGTAATAAGATCCGAGGATATTCTGGAATCTCTTCATAGCTGTGGAAGTATCCCACTGTGCAGTAGCAACCTGATCAAATTCGGTCTGTCCTGACGGAACCTTCAGAGTGCCCTTGTCGATGTATGGCTTCAGCACATCCATCGCGCCGTTGAAGAAGAATGTCGCATTATTGTCTGCGGGATCTCCGGCTGTGAACTCGATGTTGTAGGTCTTGTCGCCTGCATTGTCAAGATCCAGCTGCTTTGCAACGAATTCACCCTGCAGCTTACCTACGGTGTAATTATCGAAGGATACATAGTAGCTGATAGCGTCTGTATTCATGATCAAACGGTCATATGCGATAACCGGAATGCCGGCGTCCTTTGCCTCGTTCAGAACCTGGCTCAGAGCCTCGCCGTCGATTGCCGCAACTACCAGGAGATCTACCTTGTCTGCGATCAGTCCTTCGATATCGTTGTTCTGCTGTGCGGACTTGTTATCGGAATAAGTAAGCTCTACCTTGTAGCCTGCCTTTTCAAACTGATCCTGCAGATAAGATCCGTCGCGGTTCCATCTCTCCAGAGATTTGGTCGGCATCGAAATACCGATGGTCTGTCCGCCTGCCGACGCCGTATCCGAAGTGGCTTCCGTCTCAGCGGACTCATCTGCTGCTTCGCTGGATGCAGAAGATGTGCTTTCCTCCTTCGCTGCCGATGACGCGGAAGACGAAGATCCGGACGCGGATGTGCTCGTGGATGCGGTGGATCCGCAGCCCGCGAACAGAGATGCCGCCATAGCCGTACAAAGCAGTGTGCTTACGATTCTCTTTTTCATTTTCTAAAACCCTCCTTTGATAATGCGAATGAAAAAAGAAACCTGCGTGAAACATAACGTTGTGGAAAACCGGTTTGATGACTAGAAGTTTTCCTTTCATACCCGTATGATATCATTCATTATTCACAACGAAAATATGTCATTCTTGCTCGAAATCATGCGAAATATCCAAAATAAAATCCTATCCCCCTTTCCGGAGGATAGGATTTTTTTGTCAAAAAAATCCCGTGAAGCAAAAATATCCTGCTCCACGGGTGATCATAAATGCTCCTACGTTTTCTGTCTCTGCTGCAGCAGGCGCCGTTCTCCTTTATCGGTCTGCCGAAAGTGCCTCCAGAACCGCATCCCGCAGCCCGTCCGCTCTTCGCCCGGCATCCTGACTGTTTTCGGCGCGCGTATAGAAATAAAACTTCAGCTTCGGCTCCGTGCCCGACGGCCGCATCGCGAACCAGTCACCGTTTTCCATACGGAACTTCAGCACATTGGACGGCGGAATATCCTCCCATCCATGGAGATAGTCGGTAACCTCCGCGACGCGGAATTCTCCGAACCGGTCCGGTTTCTCCTCCCGCGCCTTCCGCATGATCCGCGCAATTTCCTCCGCTCCGGTCTGTCCCTTCCGGATCAGAGACACCTGTCTCTCGGCGAAATACCCGTACCTTTTGTACAGCGCCTCCAGCGCGTCGCCCAGTGTCATACCTTTCTTCTTATAAAATGCTGCCATCTCCATCATCAGAAGCCCCGCCGCAATTCCGTCCTTGTCCCGCACCCGCTCGCCGGGCGCGCAGCCAATGCTCTCCTCATACGCGAAGAAATACCGGTACCCTTCCTTCTCAAGCCGCGGAATGACGCCGCAGATATTCTTGAAGCCCGTCAGTGCCTCAAATACCCGGATCCCGTAGGACTCGCAGATGGTTTTCCCCATGTCTCCGGTTACGATAGATTTTATCATCGCCCCGTTTTCCGGCAGAGTCCCCGCCGCCTTCTGACTCTCCGCCATGTACGCGATCAGCATCGCTCCGGTCTGATTGCCGTTCAGGGGCCGGAAGCCGCCCTTCCCGTCCGGAAGCTCCACCGCCATACGGTCACTGTCCGGATCCGTGGCGATCAGCAGATCCGCGTGCAGCTTCTTCCCAAGCTTCTCCGCAAGCGCAAACCCACGAGGATCCTCCGGGTTCGGATATCCCACCGTTGTAAAATCCGGATCGGGATCCTTCTGTTCCGGGACGATCACAAAATTTTCATATCCGAGTTCCCGCGCCGCCGTCTCCATCGGGATGCTTCCCGCCCCGTTCAGCGGTGTGTACACGACGGTAACTGAGCGATCCAGTTCGCTGTCCGGTCTCTGCTTCAGTCCCTCCGCATAGTCCAGATACCTCCGGTCCATATCCTCTCCGATCATACGGATCATTCCCTCCCGGATTCCCTCTTGCAGAGGCATCCGGAGGAATGGATCAAAGAGGTCGAGTCCCTGAATCTCCCGCAGAATCCCGTCGGATACCGCGCCCGAGATCTGCGCTCCGTCCTCCTGGTAGACCTTGTAGCCGTTATATTCCTTTGGATTGTGGCTTGCCGTCATATTGATCCCGGAAAGCGCATGAAGCTCCCGCACCGCAAAGGACAGTTCCGGAGTCGGTCTCATGGACGGGAACAGCCACACGCGGATTCCGTTTCCCGCCAGAATCTCCGCCGCAAGCTCCGAGTACTCCCTGGAGTGATGCCGGCAGTCATAGGCCACCGCGACGCCCCTTGTCAGATCCTCTCCGCTCTTCTTCAGATAACCGGCGATCCCCTGCGTCGCTCTTCCGACCGTAAGCGGATTCATCCGATTGGTCCCTGCGCCGCAGATTCCCCGAAGTCCCGCCGTTCCGAACACAATCTCCTGATAAAACCGGTCGTTGATTTCCCGTTTGTCTCCCCGGATCGAGAGCAGCTCCTGCCTCATCGGGTCTCCTTCCGGAAGCCTGTCCAGCCATTCCTGATATTTTTCCTCTGCATTCATAAACCGAACCTGCCTTTCTCATCGTTATTCGTAGGTCGCATCCATCTCGCCCACCATGATCCATACATCGCATCCATCTCGCCCACCATGATCCATACATCGCATCCATTTTGCTCCGCATTGTTCGCCCGTGGCTGAAAAGTCACGTGAACAGAAGGCACTCCTCGGGTGGACGATAAATCCGCCGTCATTTTCCGACCGCACCTGACAAGGCCCGGTCCACAGATTTCACGACCCCGACATTTCCTCCGAGCCCTGCGCATGGAGGTACACATCCTCTTTCCTGTGGAATCCGCTCGCAATCACTGTGCTGTCCACATTCTCCTTCGTGACCTTTACCGGCTGAATGGCAATGTACGGAACATCATAGGTTCCGTCGCTCATGGTCTCATCCGTCTCGGGCATTTTTCCCTTCGCCATCTGCACGGCGTAATCCGCCGCCTTCTCCGCAAGCTTCTCGATCGGCTTGTACACCGTAATCGTCTGCGTCCCCTCGACAATTCTCTGACACGCGTCCAGATCCGCATCCTGTCCGGTGACCGTGACGCTTCCGGCCTTCTTTCGCTCGGCGAGCACCCGCACCGCCTGACCCGCAATCGCGTCATTGCCGCATACAATGGCCCCTGCGTTCTCCACATCCTCCGGATGCTCCGTCAGATAGCTGTATGCAATGCTGTCATCCCAGTTGTCGCAGGAAATGCTGTCGATCATCTTCAGATTATCATTGATTTCAGCGTCGAATCCCTTGTTGACCAGCGTCACGTTGTAATCGGCAGGTGAACCGTTCACCTTCACGTAGCTTCCGCCGTCCGGCATCGCCTCATTCACCGCGTCCGCCATGAACTTTCCCACCGTCTCATTATCGAATGTTATGTACAGGTCCGTGTCCGCGTTCTGAATCAGACGATCATAGGAAATCACCCGGATTCCCTCCTTTCTGGCTTCGCTGATCTCCTTTCCCAGACTGTCCCCGTCCGTCGCCACGATCACCAGCACATCCACATCCGAATCTATCATGTGGCTGATAATTGATTTCTGCTCCCCGACATCTCCGTTCGCGTTGCCCACGATTACTTCCGCCCCGAGGTCCTTCGCCGTCGAGGTAAAAATATCACGGTCCCGCTCCCAGCGCTCAATTACAAACGAATCAAACACAAGTCCGATCTTCGGCTTCAGCTCCGCCTTCTCCGGCTCCACAGACGATGTATCCGGCCGCTCCCTGCCGCAGCCGCAGAGTACTGCCGAAATCAGCAGCGCCGCTCCGCACAAAAATCCCCCTCGCTTCATAACATCCTCCCGATCATACAGACCTGCCCGGCCTGCTCTACATTCAGGTCCGCCTGCTGCCTGCTCTGCCAGACATTAAGGTCCGCCTGCACTGTTCAACATTCATTGCCTTTTCCTACAGGAATCATTATAATATTTTAACAGATATTGTAGCTGTATTCACAAAAATCTGTTCGTTTTTACAAAAACAGGAAAAGCCATAAGAATCATGATGAAAAAAAATCACAAGCACTCCGGCGGCCGGATCCGCGGCCTGAATCTGTTCCTCTGTATTTTCGGATCCATTCTGGTCATCATTACCATTGTAAGTATGGTGGTCTTTGAACGTCAGATCCATACACTCTCAGACCTGTCTTCAGGCGGATCCGGTTTCCGGTATAATTTTGCGTACATCGGAGACAAATCAAGCTCCTTTCAGAACGCCGTTTATGATCAGGCTCTCAAAGAAGCCGAAAAAAACGGCGACTACATCGAATTCACCGGTAAAAACCTGGATACCAGTTACACCATCCCCAAACTCATGGATCTGGCCATTCAGTCCAGGGCGGACGGCATCATCGTCAACGGCGATGACAGCGAAGACCTCAAGAGCGCCATCAACCGCGCCGTCAATGCCGGCATCCCGGTCATCTGCGTCGGAACTGACTGCTACGGTTCCGGCAGACAAAGCTTCGTGGGCGTGTCCTACTACAACGTGGGAGAGGCTTATGGCAACACGCTCAGTTCTCTCGCGGAGAACCGCCGGCAGAACGTGCTTGTCATCGCCAGCCCGGAGGACAAGACCACCGGTCAGAATCTGGTCATCTCCGGAATCAAGAACTCTCTCGAGAAGAATAACGTCATGGACCGCTTCTCGATTTCTTCAAAGACCCTCGGCAACGGCGACAGCTTCTCCACCGCCGAAGCCGTCACGGATCTGTTTGAGAGCGCCGATCTCCCGGATATTCTGGTATGTCTCGACGAAACAACCACGAGCAGCGTGTGCCAGACCATCGTGGACACCAATCATGTAGGCGATGTAACGATCTGCGGCTACTACCGCAACGGCACCATCCTTAACGCCGTAGAGCGGAATGTCGCGGCGATGACCCTCACGGTCTCCGCAGAGGAAATCGGACGCACTGCCGTCGACAATCTCCTTGAGTACATCGACAGCGGCTTTGTCACCGAGTATTCATCCATCGACATTGAGATCATCACACCCGAAAACGTTGGTGACTATCTGGAGAAGGAGGAAAAGTCTTGATTCATCTGAAAAAAAACAGACCGGACAGCCCTCCGCAGAAGTCTTTTTCTGTCCCGAACGGGCAGAGACGTCTTCTCCACACCCTGGAGGGAAAGCTCACCCTCACGTTTCTGCTGGCCACCGCAGGTATTTTTGCCGTAAACCTCTTTCTGTTCCTGAATATCAACAACGCGCTCGAAAGGGTCAATCGGGTCTTCTACTCCAATGTCCAGACCAACAGCCTGTCCGAGGCTCTGGACAGTGTTCAGCAGAGTCTGACCGATTATCTGAATGTCGGAAGCTCGGATAATCTCCGCAGTTTCTATCAGGTTCAGGGTGATTACACGAACTGCCTTGCCGCACTCGGCGATTATTCCGACAGCGTTGAGATTCAGAGCACGACCCGCGATATTCAGAATCTCTCTGATCATTACATGGAGCTTTGCGAAAACGCGCTCACCGCCAAGAGAGGAAGAAATATCCAGAAATACAAGGACTATTATGAGGAAACCGTAAGCATGAACGACATCCTGCAGTCATACATCTACAGCATGAACAACCTCCTGCTGAAGGGCAACTCGGACAATTATCTGAAGCTCGCGGACACCTTCCATTCTCTAGAAATCGTCTCCCTGTTCATGATCGTCATGATCGCCTTCCTCGATGTCTTCATGATCGTCACTACCGTCCGGCATGCAACCGCCCCTCTGCACGCACTGATCGCGGAGGCCGGCGAAATCGGAAAGGGAAACTTTGACGTTCCTCCGCTTGCGGTAAAAAGCGACGATGAGCTCGGCATCGTCACCTCCGCCTTCAACGAGATGGTCGTCAGCATGAAAGGTTATCTCCAGAAGCTCAGGGAATCCATGGAATCCGAGAACCGGCTGAAGGAACGGGAGCTCCTCATGAACGCCCACCTCAAGGAAGCCGAGCTGAAATATCTGCAGGCCCAGATCAATCCGCACTTCCTGTTCAATACCCTCAATGCAGGCGCGCAGCTTGCCATGATGGAGGAAGCGGACGGGACCTATAAGTATCTGCAGAATGTCGCTGCCTTCTTCCGCAATAAGACAAACCGTGAGAACCAGATCACAACTCTCGCGGATGAAATTGCCCTCGCTGACAACTACATGTATATCATCAACGTGCGTTTTTCCGGCGCAATCACCTATGAGAAGAGAATCGACGATGATCTGACCCGGGTATCGGTACCCAGCATGATTCTGCAGCCAATCATCGAAAACGCGATCAATCACGGCGTCCGCGACATGGACCGCCCGGCGGTCATCATCCTCTCCGTTTACCGGACCGGAAAATATATCACGCTCTCTGTCCATGACAACGGAAGAGGGATGACGGAGGAACAGATGAACGCGATTCTATCCGGAAACGCTCCTGTCAGACGAAAGGGAGATGAGACAAACGGAGTCGGGCTCTCCAATGTAATCAGCCGGATGCGGCTGTTTTACAACAGCGAGGATGTCTTTGACATCACAAGCCCGGGCGAGGGACAGGGAACCGAGGTCCTGCTTTATATTCCGATGCCGGAATAACCATGATCATTAACGCGCCGTGGATGTCGGCGCCGCATTAAAGGGGGAATTGAAAATGTACAGAGTTCTGCTGGCAGATGATGAAGGGATCGCCATCGATTCTCTTACGTATATTATGGATAAGGAATTTCATGACAGATGTGAGGTGCGCTCCGCCAGAAGCGGCCGCGCCGTCATTGAATTGGCGGAGACCTTCCGGCCGGACATCGCCGTCATGGATATCCGCATGCCCGGAATTGACGGTATCGAGGCAATTCGGGAAATCCGGAAATTCAGCCCGGCAACGGTTTTTATCGTCCTCACCGCCTATGACAAGTTCAGCTTTGCCAAGGACGCGCTGGATCTCGGCGTCATGAGTTTTCTGACAAAGCCTCTGGACCGCAAAGTCTTCGTCGATACGATGACCAGAGCGATGGCCGGTATCGACCGCACCCGTGAACAGCGAAGCCGCGAGCTCTCGAATCGTGAAAAGCTCGATGCTGTTGTTCCCATGATTGAAAACGGTCTGGTTTATTCTCTGCTCCTTCTGGATAATTCCCCGCAAGTCACGGCAAACTACTGCAATCTGCTGGAGATCCCTGAATCCTATGGCTTTGTCGCGCTTCTTGCGTGCGGAGACGCTGCATCCGGGCATGAGAATCCGGAACAGCCAAAAGCCTCTGCTCCCCTCACCGGAAGCGGAGACCACCTGGGCAATCCGATCGGAACCGGAATCCGCCTTCAGAAGTATTATGCAAAAATCCGTGAGATCCTGAAAGAATACAGTGCTCATGCTGTCATCGGACAGATCATGATGAACAAGATCCCTGTCTTCATTCCCTATGAGGCCGCCAGAATGGACTATGTCGAGAGAGTCCGGGTGATCGACCGCGTCCGCAGAATCATCTCCCGCCTGAAGGAGGAGACCGGGGTAAATTACCGTATGGGGATCGGCTCTGTCATGCCTCTTTCAGACATGCGCACCTCCTATCGGGAGGCACTCCGCTCCCTCTGCGAGAACAACGAGACAGTATCCCACGCCGACGATCTCCCCGTCTCCTGCACCTACGAGCAGGATTACCCGATTGACCTTGAGAAACAGCTCTTCGACAGTGTCAAGAACGGCAATATCCGGGATGCCGGATTGTACGCAGACCAGTTTTTTACCTGGATGGAGAAAACACAGGCTGCGACCTATGAAAATAACGTGCGTCTGAAGACGATCGAATTTGTACTCTGGGCCGAGCATATCGCCTACCAGAGCGGAGGCCTTGGCCTGTACCGCTTTGCGGACCGCGGCGATTATCTGAATATTATCTCTGACTATACGGTTGCGGAGCTGCACACGTGGTTTGTAACGAAGATCCGGGACGCCGCCGAAAAAATCGCCGATAAGGCCAAAAGCAGCGCCAGCAGCCTGACGCACCGGGCAAAGGAATATATCGACAGCCACTACTCCCGAGACCTGTCGCTTGATGACGTCTCAAGGGAGCTCAACATCAGTCCCTACTATTTCAGCAAGATTTTCAAGGAAGAGGAGGGTGTAACCTTTATCGAATACCTGACCGGCATCCGGCTCAGCCACGCCAAAAAGCTTCTCGCCGAGAATAAACTTCCGGTAAAAGAGATCTGCGCTGCCGTGGGCTACCAGGATCCGAATTACTTCAGCCGGCTCTTCCGGCGTTCCGAAGGTGTATCCCCGACCGAATACCGCGAATCCCGGTGATCTGTCCACTACGGAGCCTGTCTCCCGCGGAGTCTGTCCCCTGAGGAGTCTGTTCCCTTGAGGAATCTGCCCCCCTGAGGAGTCTGTCCCCTGAGGAGTCTGTCCCTCGCGGAGTCTGTCTCATACGGAGTGCTCAGCTCCCACCGGGTTGGAATTTTTTTCTGAAATCTGGACCGATTTATCGACATTTGATCTTTATGTAGCTTTTAACTCCCGGAAATGTTATAATCCATTTTTAATCATATGTGTGGGAGTATTATACATTGGCTGAATACGATGAACTTACCGGGCTGCTTTCGATGAAAGGATACCTGAATGCAGTCCGAAAATATCTGACCCTTTCTCCGGAAAGGCAGCATGTCCTGATTTTTTTCGACATCTGTGCCTTCCGTGATTACAATCATAAATATGGATTCCATGAGGGAGACGATCTTCTTCTGCAGTTTGCGGAGGAACTCCGGAAGACTTTCCCCGGCGATTATATCACCCGCCTCTCAGCGGATCAGTTCTCCGTGCTGATCGGCAGCCAGGATGTCTCCGACAAAATCGAACATCTCCATATTTTTGTCCATGCGCTGCAGAAAAATGTGAGCCTGGAGCTTAAGGCCGGCATCTATCTTCAGAACGGTCCGTCTGACACAAACGTCTCGCTTATGATCGATCACGCGCGTCTTGCCGCCAGGAGTATTCACGATCAGTACGACCACAATATCGCGATCTACAATGACGACATCGCCGAGCGTGAGGAGCTGAAGCGCTATATTCTGAATCATTTCAACGAGGCGCTCGAATGCGGATATATTGAGACCTGGTATCAGCCGGTGATCCGGACTCTGAGCGGGAGGATCTGCGGTTTTGAAGCACTGTGCCGCTGGAATGATCCCATAAATGGCATTCTGTCTCCCGCGCTTTTCATCGGCGTCCTCGAGGACGCCCATCTGATCTCCAGACTGGATCTTCGCATGGTAGAGAATGTCTGCCGGGATCTCAAGACCGCGGAATCCGGCGGACGCCCGGTGGTACCCATTTCCATCAATCTTTCGCGAAATGATTTTCTAGGCGCAGATGCCTTTAACGAAGTGAATTCCATCGTGACCCAATCCGGTATCTCTCCGGAGCTGATCAACATTGAAATCACCGAAAGTACACTGGAGGCCGAGCCGGAATATCTGCGGCATCAGATCAGCCGCTTTCAGGAGGCCGGCTATGAGATCTGGATTGATGATTTTGGAAGCCGGTACTCTACTCTCGGCACACTGAAGGACTTCAACTTCGATGTTCTGAAGATTGATCAGACTTTCGTCCGCGGCATGGAGAGCAACCAGAAGGCAAGAACCCTGGTCGCGTCCGTCGTCAACATGGCCAAGCATCTCGGCATCCATACGCTGTGCGAGGGTGTGGAGACCCGTGAACAGATTGAATTCCTGAATACAATCGGATGCGAGCAGCTCCAGGGATTTTATTACTCAAAGCCACTGCCGATTATGGAGATTCGGAAGCTGATTTCAAAATTCGGTCTGGAATCTCCTCAGAAGGCGCGCTGCTACAAAGCCATCGGTGAAATCAACATGATGTCCGATTCTCCTCTGGAATCCGGCAGAAGCTATGATTCCGGCTCAAGAGTTCCGCTCATGCTTGTAAAAGCGGATCAAAAGGGAACCAGACTGCTCTATCACAACACCGCAATGGACGAAATGGCCGAATCTCTTAATCTGCGGGATTCAGAGGATTTTCTTCAGTATTTTATGTCCGTTACGACCTACCGAAGCATCATCCTCCATGCGATTACACATCCCGGGGACACGCAGGAATCAAATTCTCTCGACCTTATCATCAGCAACAAATTCTGCAGCATCAGCTTCCGCACAATCTCATCGAAGGCGGACAGCTATGCCTACCTCGCGTTTACCGGACTGATTCTGGATTCTTCGTCAGCGATAACCCGTTCCATCCATATCAACGATGGAATCCGCCATCTTCTGACGATTTTCAACAGGATCGACCTGTTCAATCTCGATACCGGAAGGGCAGAGAATATCTACCTGAACGCAGCGCAGGACAGGCTGACGGATTTCTGCGACACAAGCAAAGAGGCCATCGCGGCATATGCGGAGAAATATCTGGATGAGGAGGATCGTTCCTCTTTCATAGACTTCTACGATATGGATAAGCTGAACACCCGCATTCCAGACGGAAACGCAAATTACGTCACGGCCTTTTTCGGGTCTCACGATAAAACAAACCGGCAGCACCTGCAGTCCTACACCCTGATTCCGTTCAGCACAAACGGCGCCCGTATGGTTCTGTCCTGTATCTGTGACATCGAAAACTCACTCTACAACAAGGCCTTTCATGACCAGATGATGCGAAATACCTCCATAGGATCTGACCGCATCAACGAATCCATGGCGAACCTTCTCTCCTCCTTCCTTGGAATCTTGCAGGTCAACGTTGAAGAAGACAGCTATACTCTGATCTACCGGAACTGGGATTCCGCATTCAGAACACATCTCACTTTTACGCAGGCCTGTGAGAGCTTCTGCAAAAATAACGTGCATCCCGATGACCGGGAACGCTATCTTGCGTTCATGGACCGCAGAACATGGATGGAACGCGCCTCGGAAAACAGTCTTCATGAGTTTTCCGAATCCTTCCGGATCAAAAACGGAAGCGGCGGTTATTCCTGGCTCATCCATAACATCATACAGAACGGCCATGACGCAGCTGTCTTTACAGTAGCTGTTCAATGGACAGGCAGCTCCTCCCAGGAAAAAATGCTCGACTTCTGGTATTCTCAGGGCCGGGATCTGCAGATGCAGATAGACCCCGTTACCGGCCTTCTCGACCGGAGAGGCATCGATCAGAAGCTTATAAGATACATTCGCAGCTACCCTTCCACCCCGGGTGTACTCATCAACCTGAATATCGATAATTTTAAAATCATCAACGATATTCTGGGACGCGACATCGGTGACAAGGCGCTTTGCCGTGTCGCGGATGCCCTGCGACAGAACTTCGATGACGGGGATATCATCGGACGCAATGCCGCGGATGAATTTATCGTCTTCATGAAGGACTCTTCTCTTACGGAAGCGAGTTCCATTGTAAGCCGCCTCGTATCGAGCCCGATGACTGTCGATTTTCACACCGAAAGCTACCGGTTTTTCCTGTCTGCCGGCCTCGTGGAATACCCGAAGCAGGGCAGCAAGCCCGGCACGCTCTGCCGCAAGGCAAACGCGGCTCTTTGTTCCGCAAAACAGTCGGAGGGGCACTGCTACAGGGTTTACGATTCCAACATATGCAGTGAAAACCGCACGCACCTTCAGAAGAGCATCACAAATCTCGCGTCGGATCTTCCAAAGGCCGTGCTGGTCTACAAGATGGCAGATGACCTGCAGATTCTGTACGCCAGCGAATATCTCCTCCGGCTCTGTGAGTGTGACAGCATTGATGAATTCAACGAGTACTCGAAATCGAGCTTTCTTTCCATCCTCTGCCCGGAAGACAGGGATAAAACCAGAGAGCGTATCCGCAAATATTATGCAGAGCACGGCGACCCCTCAGATACCCGTGAATCTCTTCCCGACTATCTTGCCTTCTGTCAGAAATACCGCATTAAGACCAGGAAGGGCAGAATACGGACGATCAGAGACTCCTGCAGACTCGTGCACAGCGTCTATTACGGGGATATCTTCTATGTCTTTCTCGATGATGCGGACACCATACCGGATCTCCCCTGCTGAGGGGCATCCGCCGGTTTGGCGGCCTCTCAGCAGCGCGGCAGCCCGCCGCTCGGCTAAACTCTCAGCGTCGCGGCAACCTGACGCTCGGCCAACTTCTCAACAGCTCTGCAACCTGACGCTTGGCCGAATCAACACAACGAGATAAAACACGCTGCGCGAGTTTTATCTCGCTATCGCGACGCTCGCCGCACACGAATACTTCGCATTCGGCTGCGGCTCACTGTTCGCGTAAAAAAAGCTCTGCCGCTTCGGCTTATCGCCGAAGCGGCAGAGCTTTTCACTTATCAGCCAGAGCATTTGCGATGCTCCTTTTTTCTGCGGGACCGCCTCTGGACAAGGCTGTTCCCTTTATTACCCGCGGGTCCCCCTGGCGCGGGCTTTCCCTTTTATTGCCCGTGGAAACCCTGGAGCGACTTTCCCTTTTATTGTCCATGAAATCGCCTTGTCGCGAGCAGAACACCGGATTTCATGAAATCATCGCCATACCGGTCCAGAATAATTTCCGAATACCTGTTTTCCGGGTGAAGAATCTTGTTCCGCTGAAAATCAAGCGTTGAGCTCTTGCCAAGATCCCGTTCCATCCGGTCCAGCACCTCCAGTGCCTTATCGGTAAGCACACTTCTGGTCCCATCCGCGTTTCGAAGAATTACATTCTCCAGATCCAGCGATGCCGCCTTTTTCATATTGTGTATCGCGGATTTCTGTCTCTCTTCACTGAGCTCATGATCCGGCAGGACGGTCATCCATCCGATGAGCATCCGAAGAAATTCCACATCCTCCTCCATCAGGCCGAACGGGGACAGCGGATTGAGATCCAGCGAACGAATCTCAATGTGGCTGATTCCTCCGGAAAAACCTTCCATCGAATATTCACCGGCCGGTTTCAGTCTCACCGGATAATACAGTTCCTTTGGGGAATGGAGAAGACCTTCCGTCACGTACCGCTGAATCGAGGCGACATAGGCCTCTGTGCTCTCATATCGAAGCGTCGGAGTAAAATCATTCCAGTACCCGAATTCACTGGACCGGACCGTAGCCAGTCTCAGATCCCGGACCCTGTCCCGCTGATTCTCCTCAAACAGAGAAAGATCATAGAGCGGGCTCGCCGCCGTCAGCGCCACGATCAGCCAGCTGTACATCATGGCCTTCCTGGCGAGATTCAGATACAGAGAATCCACAAATTCCCTGTAATTCCCCTCTCCACTCTCCTCAAAAATCCGCCGCAGAAATTCAGGCGGATAGGAATAGTTGAAATGAATGCCGGAAAGCAGCATCTTCCGCTTTCCGTATTTTCTTCCAAGATACTTCCGGTAGGCGGTCCGCTCAGCAAGCTCTCCCGAGAACCGCGCCACTGGGATCTCATCCTCCCCGGATATGCGGGGAGGGTTACTGAACGGCCACAGTACCTCACGACCCGATTCCAGGTTCCACAGCGCATCCGCAACATATTCATGATATTTCCTCACCGAATCTACGGCTTTACGGACGCTGCCCTCGGGATTCGTGATAATCTCCACCTGATTTTCACAGAAATCCCGGTCAATATGCTTATTTCCGGGAAAAGGATGGGGCGTCTGTGCCAGACGCCCGTCCATCGTAACCCGAAGGCTCTCCTTTTCCAGTCCGAAGCCCCCGGAATGTCCGAGAAGCGACAGCTTCTCCTGATTGCTCAACCTGCTATTGATTCTCATAAACTACCTGATCCCGGAAGAACCGGATAAAGTACATCGGGCTCCCCGCCGTATCTTTCTTACCAGTCCCACTTACAGAACCAGAGACGGAGCAGCATAGACTCTTCCGAGAAGTTCCTGATTCAGCGCGTAAAGTCCCTTCGGATCAGAGCCGAAGAGCTTGAACTTGCGAATGAGGTCGTCCGCATTCTTCTCCTCTTCTCCCTGCTCCTTTACGAACCAGTCAAAGCACTGCATGGTGCGATAATCATTGACATCACTTGCTGCCTTGTAGATGCCGTTGATCAGGCTGGTCACATACTGTTCATGCTCCAGGCTGAACTTCAGCGGATCATCCAGGCTGCTGTAGGTCTTGTCCGGCTTTGCGACAGCCTCAAAGGTTACCAGCTCACCGTTGTTCTGAAGATATGTGCGCATCAGCATCGCATGATCTCTCTCCTCCTGCGCCTGGACATCGTACCAGTGCGCGAAGCCGTCAAGCCCCTGATCATAATAATAGTTTGCAAAATCCAGATACAGATATGCGGAATAGAACTCCTTGTTGATCTGATCATTGATCAATTCTTTTACTTTCTTATCAAGCATGGCATGTCCTCTTTTCTGATAAATAAAAACATTTGTTCTTTCACCGAATTGTTAAATATGTCATACCACATTTTTGACGAGATTACAACCTCCGTTCAGGTTACTGTTCCCCCAACTATGTACGGCAAGGATTTTACAGTCCTCTTGCCCTTTGCAAACTGGCTGTAACAAAGTTTTATCCTGATTTATGGAGCTGCGGAACGCCTCAGGCGCAAGCGCCTTCGGTCATTCCCGCGTCACGCCATCCTGCGGATTTCCAGCCGTTCACCCGGGAAAGTCTCCGCTCTCAGGTACTCTCCTCCGAAAACCTCTCTGCGGCCGGTCTGCAGATGCACGATCTCCGCTTCTTCTCCCGGCCACGGATTCTCAAGTACCAGTTCTCTGCCCGCGTGGCTCAGAATCTGTATCGTTCCGACAATTCCAGCTTCAAGGGAAGCGCTCACCTGAAATGCGCCGTATGCCCAGAGCCTCTCAAAAGAAGCGTTCGGATGACTCTTCACCGGCCACACCCGGAAAATCCGGAGAATGCCCTCGTGACTGAGCAGCATCATCTCCTGCAGCGTATTCGGCACTGTGCTCAGGTTTTCGATTCCATGTGGATTCCGGTTGATATACCCGTTTGGCAGACCACGATGTACGATCCGCTCTTCCAGCTCCCTCCAGATCACCTCCGGATCATATCCCACGCGGACTGCCGCAGGGAAAAACAGGCAGCTCAGGTTTGTCGCGTTCCATGCGCCGGCCTTTCTGTAGTGCGGATCAGAATCCCCCTGTTCATTGTCCAGGTCATCCGCGCCGGTGTCGTGCGTTTTCCGATATTCCGCCATTTGATTTTCAATGATGGAATGCACATGAACGGTATTCCATCCCGTCTGAAGCAGATCCGGATCGGATCCGAGCCCGATCGCCCCCGCCGGATAAATCTGCATAATATTTCCCGGAAAATGATAGGACCACTTTCCTCCTTTTCCTTCATCGAAAAAGACAGGTTTTTTCATCCATTCCTCCGGAACCAACTCGCCAAGCGGCACCTCCGCCTCCGCCCAGAGCGTCGGATTCTCCCGGATATCCTCCAGTGTCCCCATCGGATACGGTGCCAGGTGATCCGCGATATCCTCCCAGTGACTCCGGCGTTCCTCATCCAGCCCGAGGTCGCGGCTGATGACCGGAAGAAAACGGAAGAGGCATTTCAGGTATCCGAGACTGTTGACCGGATCCATGGATTCTCCGTTCTTCCGGACATCATCCTCTGTCCGCTCATGCATGCTGTCGTCCCGGATATGCCAATATCCATCTTTTTGAATCAGATCCGCCTCCCAGAAATCCGCGAGACTCTGAAGAAACGGGTATATTTTTCTCCCGTAATCCCGGTCCAGCGTCAGCGAATACCGCATGATCATATTCGTCGCGCCGTGAACCGCCTGTGACTTCATGTGGAGAAGAAGCGCCTCGCTGACCATGCCCTTCGGTCCGAGTCCCAAAGGCAGACAGGTTCCTCCATGCTGATACAGCCTGTGACTCATCTCCCGTCCGATATCCATCATGGCGAAGTACGGGGCGTCATGGGGATCCGCCTGTGGAAAATGCCCGGAGGCAAGCAAGCCAAGATAGGCCGACTGATGATTGTAATTGATTTTGTAATTTCCGTTCCAGGCCGGCCGGTCAAAGGTGCAGACGCCCAGGATCCCCGGCGGATAGTCGGGATCCCGGCTCAGGCTTGCCATGACATACTGCGACAGGTAATAGCGCTGTTCCAGCAATGGATCATCCAGACAGATTCCGGATACGTTCCAGAAATCTCTCCACCAGCTTCTGTGCAGTTCGACAAGCTCCGAAATCTCCCGGGACGTAATCCACTCCGCCCTGGACGCGGCCATCTCCACCGGGCGTGACACCTTATTCCAGGTGCGCAGAACAAACACATAATCCGTGCGCTCTCCCGGACGCAGCACCAGAGACGCCGGATCCTCTTGATTGCTGTTTGTATTCCGCACCCCCGATTCATCGTCGTTTGCTTTGACGCTCGATGCGCACCATTTATCTGCATCCGAATTGCTGCTCAGGGCGCAGGATTTACCTGCACCCGCATTGTTGCTCCATACGGATGATTCATTCCCGTCTTCACGGTCTTCCGGACGATGAAAGGCACCGCCGAATCCCGCCTTCACCGGAACATCCACCTGCTCCTCGAAGGCCCGGAATCCTGACAGAATTCCGCCAACCGTTTTCTGTTCTTCGATCGTTCTGCCACACATCATACCGACAGCGGTTCCTCTGAGGTCCGTCCCGCTCTCATTTTTCCCGGACAGACTCACTCCCTTCTCACATCCCATGCCCGGCTCATCCGGAAAACGGAAACAGGCCCGAATCCGCACCGAATCCGCCAATTCCGAGTGAAACCGTACCAGAAGAAGATTTTCTGTCGCCGCAACCATGCTTCGTATCGTCAGTTTTCCCTCTGTCCCTAAATCATAGTGCGCCACCGTGACCGCATCCCCGAGCTGCTGTTCGATGCGGCAGGCCGCTCCTTTCAGCTCCGGTATCGAAAACACGAGACGGCCGACCGGTCTCGGTCCCCCGAGTGTAACCGCCGGCTCCATTGCAGCCGTCGAATTATCATGAAAAAACACCCAGTTCGGATTGCTCTCCATCTGCCAGAAATCATCCGTTGTAACCCAGAACTGCGGATATTCACAGGGGCCCGCAAAGGCCGCCAGCATATCTCCGTTCCCCAGAACCGGAGCGTCGGTTTTTGTCCCGGTATACTGCCAGATTCTCCATCTTCCGTTGCCCGACACATCGACATCGCCATCCGGAACCGCCCGCGGAGGCCCGTCATACACAGCCTTGTAACGTTTCACTCTCTCGTAATGATCCATCGAAATCTCTCCCTCAAAATTTTTTCCTGCAATAAATATAAGATAAGCCGGGTGACTGCACCGCACAAAAAGCACACTCACCCGGCTCCTGCATTAACCCTTGACCGATCCGCCGGTCGTTCCCTCGAGCAGATATCTCTGCCCGATGAAATATACAATGATGACCGGAATCAGTGTCATGACAATATCCGCAAACACATAGTTCCAGTACTGCTGGTTTTTCCCGAAGAACTGATATACCGCCATGGTCATCGGGAACAGACTGCTCTTGCTCGACAGATACAGCGGTGTCAGGAAATCGTTCCAGACACCCATGAACTGCAGAATGAAGCAGGTGACAATTGTCGGCTTCATCATAGGAAGGTCTACCCGGAAGAACATCTGAAGCGGTCCGGCGCCATCGATCACGGCCGCCTCGTCGATTTCCCTCGGCACCGATTCAACGAAGCTGTATATCGTGAAGATGCAGAACGGAATCATCGAGCTGATGAACACCAGAATAATTCCCAGTCTGGTGTTTGTCAGATGGAACCACTGAAACACACGAACCAACGTTACATAGTTCACCGGAAAGAAAAGTCCGATGATAAAGAAATAGTACAGCCTCCGGTTAATCCGGATCCGGTTTCTGCTGAGAACAAATGCGGCCATTGCACTGATGATGACGCCCACGAAGGTGGCAACCAGCGCGTAAATCATGCTGTTCGCAAATCCGCGGATCAGACCGGCCTTCTGAATGACATCCATATAGTTTCCGAACACCCATGTCGTCGGAAGACTCAGATTCATTCTCGCCGCTTCCCCCTTCGTCTTGAAGGAGTTGATCACCACCATGTAGAGGGGAACCAGAACCAGCAGAGAAAGCACAACACAGACGACCTGCTTGATGATGGTCTGAAGAATTCTCTTAGACTTTCCCATTTATTCTCCTGCCTCCTTTCCGCTCATAACCTTGACAATGATCACACCAATCACCGCGGTAACCGCCAGAAGAATAGTGTTCATGGCTGTGGACATTCCGTACTGGCCGCTGCCGTACAACTGGAATACGTAAGTGGTCATGACCTCGGTCTTATGTCCGGGTCCGCCGTTTGTCAATACATAGATGATATCGAAGACCTTCAGACCGTAGGTGATGCCGAATACCAGATTGATCATGATCGGTCCACGCATCATCGGAAGTGTCACATAAGACAGCTTCTTCCAGAAACCGGCACCGTCAATCTCTGCCGCTTCATAAAGGGAATCATCAATCGTATTCAGCCCGGCCAGGAAGATCGTCATGACATAGCCGATACCTCTCCAGGCATCCACCGAAAAGATCGAATTCCACACCATATGAGGATCGGACAGCCACTTCTGCTTCAATACATCGAGCCCAAGAGTCGTGAATGTGCTGTTCAGAAGTCCGGTATTGTAAGAAAAGATCGAGCTGAAGATAATTCCAATGATTACGAAGGGAAGAATGGACGGCAGATAGAATACCGTCCGGTAGAACTTCTTGCCCTTCAGCCTGGAATTCAGAAGAATCGCAAGGAAAAAAGCGGGAATAATTTTCACCACATTGGAGATCAGCGTGAACCGGACCGTATTCCAGAAACCCGCCATGTAATTCTTATTGGATGTAAAAAGGTCGATATAATTCTGCAGACCGATAAAATGAAGTCCGTTCTTCGGCGTCATTCTCCCCCAGTCCGTGAAAGAATAGAATACGCCGAGAATACTTGGAAAAAGGAAAAACACCACATAAATAATCAGCGGCAGAATGACGAACCATCTCGGGTAAATCTTATTTTTATTCATAGTTGCCTCATACTAATTTCTGTCAGCGGCTGCTGCATTTGTTTTCATGCGCTGCGGCAAATCCGCTTTCCCACCATCCGGTTTATATCCTCTAACGAAGGAGTGTCGCCTGCAGAGGCCCTCCTCAGGCCTCCGGGCGACACTTCATTGTAAACGCTCATACGATGCATTGTGCCACAAACTGTATAAGCCGCGGATTGCTCCGTGCCCCACACGCGGGACATCACTGCCTGCTCAGAGCGGTTTCCTGTTCTCCGTCTGTTTCCGCAGGATTACTTCCATGCGGAATCACCGGCTGTTTTCGCCGATTCTGCACGGTTCGCATCCATATTCTTCAGGACGTCATTAGCCTCCATAGAGCCCTGGCAGAAGGAAATCATATCCGCGCCGAAATCCATCCAATAATCGTTGGTGTACTTGGTGCCGTTCTGAAGTACAGTTACGCCCATCTTATTCGGGTCAACCGAACTCATGAATTCCTTTTCCTCAGGCAGCCAGTGCTGTTCGATATCTACGTTAACATCCAGGTTCGTATACTGCGGAGAATTGTCCAGAATCTCCTGCAGGCTCTCCGGTGTACATACAAACTGGAAGAACGCCTTTACAAGATCCTCATGCTCCGTTCCCTTATAGCCGAACATGGTCGGGCCGGCCGGATTGGTCGGATACCAGGTGTTATCGCCGAGCGGGATCAGGAACATTCCAAACTCATCCTTTGTACCGGTATCATCCTTGATCTGCTGAATGAAGCTGGAGTTTGCCATTGCCATTGCTGTATTTCTGTCGCCGAACTCATTGCTCAGGTTTGTGGAATCGGTTCCTACCCAATCCTCTCCAAAGTAGCCGTCATCGGAAAGCTCCTTGAACTCATTCAGAACCTCAAGCATCTTCTTGTTGTCTGCAAAGGTTGCCTCGTTGTTGTTCAGCTTGTCATAAAGGTCCGGATCATCCTCGGTGTATACACCGCCGATCTGGAAGAACGCGAGCTGATGCTGCCATCCGTCTGCGCCGGGCATGAACCACGGTGTCTCGACACCAGAATCTTTGATTGTCTTCAGATCCTTTTTCAGCTCATCATAGGTTGTCGGCACCTCGTTAATGCCGAGCTCCTTGAACATGGTCTTGTTGTAAACCATGACATACTCCGGAGAATTATGCCAGATCTGCAGTCCGTAGAGCTTGCCGTCGCTGATACAGGATGCCTGACGGGTCTCCGGCATGACGTTCTGCCAGTCAGCTCCGGAAAAATCGATGCAGTACTCTTCCGGATTTCCAATGTTGGACTCAATGGCTCCAACCGGGTTCGACTGAATCCAGAAAATATCCGGGCAGGTGCCGTTCGCCAGATCCGACTGGAGAATATCCAGATACTGATCGGCCGGAATCGTCTGAAGATCTACGGTGACACCATAGGTATCCTCGAATCTCTGGATCGTCGCATCATAACGGTTGTCCATCCATCCGGCGGATACCAGAATGCTCAATGTCTGACCGTCAAACTGGCCATCATTCGGGATCTCCTTGACCACTACATTGTCGCCGGAAGCCGCGGAAGTCGATGATACTGCCGTTGTCTCCACCGACTCTGTCGCGGATGAAGAAGATGTCGTCGCTGCTTCCTCCGTCGATGAAGAAGCAGCTGCCGCCGTCGATGAAGAAGTCGACGCGTTTGCCGAAGAGGAACTTGTCGAGCTTCCGCAGCCCGCAAACAGCGACGCAGCCATAGCGCCGCACATCAACATAGAGATTACTTTTCTTTTCATACTTTTTCCTCCCTCTCTCATTGTTGAATAAACTGACGTTTCCACATAACATAATCATAACAAGACATTGCATCCAAAACCATGGATAAAACCTTTCTGCAGTTGAACAAAATTGTCCTGTTTGAACAATTTTCTTCTATTTATTTTCGATTCCATGGCAATAATCACGAATTCTCTGTTCGTAAGAACCTATGTACACATGTGATCCGCTACAATTCCGGGATGATTTTCTGCGTCCGCTCATGGATTTGTCAAGTCCATGTAAAACGTTTATAATATGATGGTAACTTATAAAAAAATCTCACTCGAAAGGAAATTATCTGTTGAAAAATCACATCCGGCACAGAAAATCGGAACCGGAAAAAATCCCTCCTCTGTCGGCATCGCAAGACCAGAAAACAGCAAGAAGGCCCCGGAAGCTGCAGACCAAGCTGTTTCTGTATATCCTGCTTCCTCCACTCCTCGTTCTGATCTTCTTTGCGCTGTTTTTTCTCCAATACAACTCGAATATCCTGATCAGCCGAGAGCAGAATATGCTTCAGACGCTCAATTCAACGTTGATGAATGAGACAGAGAAGCAGCTCAAGGACATGGATATGGTATCCTCCGATATAAATTTCTATAACCGCAAGACCAAATTTATGCCTTCCGTTCTGGATTTCAGTGTGACCTCCGATGAAGGCCATGCCTTTCTGGATGTTGTGCAGATGTCGAACGGTCTCGATCTGGACGCAGACCAGGTAAATATCTACGACCTCTATGGGCATGTCATCGAATCCGGGAACATCACCAAAAATGATACCTATTCCGAAAACAATGAAAAATGGCTCGAGAAGGCGGTCCGGCTTCGTGGTTATAAATTCCTGAGCGTGCCCTATGAGACCCGGAAATACTCCGTCGGAGCTTCGAATTCAGCATGGTATCTGTCTCTGTACCGGGCCTCTCTCGACGGCCAGAACCGTGTCATAGGCGGAATTGAAACGGTCAAGAACTGCAAGGTTCTCTTTCATGACATCACAGCTTACCTGAGCAAAAGCTCCACGCAGGCGGATATTTTGATTTTTGATTCGAACGGGACTCTGATTTTTCCTTATGATACAACTGAAAATCATAAAGACATCAGTCAGACCTACTATCAGACTCTTTCCGGCACGAACGACAGCTATGGCATCGGAACCGATCCGGAATCCGGAATCAAATATCAGTACGCCCGGCAGACCTCGACCTACAGCGGCTGGACCTATGTGGCTCTTCAGCAAAACAACGTCATTCTGCGTCCAGTCTACCAGATGCTCCGAGTCCTGATCACGATCACCGGCCTGATGGTGCTGTTTTCCATTATCCTCTCCCTGTATCTGACTCACAACATGGTCAAGCCCATCAAGCATCTGAAGCACGTGATTCAACGGCTGCGTCTGGAAAATCTCGGAGAGGAAAAACTCGATCATTATGACGCCTCCTATGAGGAGCTCGGTGAGCTGTACCGTGAATTCCAGAAGATGAGTGAATCCCTTCAGCAGTCCCTCGCCGAGCTCGAAATCGCACAGAGGCTCGAGCTGAAATCCCGCGTGATTGCGCTGCAGGTGCAGATGAACCCTCATTTTTATTACAATACTCTTTCCTGCATCAGCATATTGGCGGAGAACGGTCAGAACAAGGATGTCACAAAGCTCTGCCAGACGCTCTCCCGCATCATGCGGTATATCACCAATACCGGCATCACGATCGTTACTGTTGCCGATGAGATTCACTATATTGAAGAGTATATGTACTGCATGAAAGTACGCTATCAGGAGAGTCTGAATTATCACATTGATATTCTCCCCGAAATCATGGAGCAAAAAATTCCCAAGCTCATCATTCAGCCCCTTGTGGAGAACTCCATCAATTACGGGACCAATTGTCTGCCGCCGTGGAAAATCACCATTACGAGCTTCCTGGACGAATCCATGTGGTATATCCGGGTCACCGATTCCGGAAACGGATTCGGGGAAGAGGTGCTCGATGAACTGAATAAGAAGATCGCCATGATCAACCGCGACCTGAACCACAATCTCACCGATCTCAAAATCGGCGGGCTCGGCATGATCAATGTATATATACGCTGGAAGCTCTACTGCGGAAACGATATTATCTTTGACTTCGGAAACACGGAAGACGGCCATGCTTATGTGACAATCGGAAGAAAAACGCCGGGCGGCACAGGAAATATGACAATTCCAAAAGAGAAAGGTTTTATATTATGAAATACGGGGTTATTGTTGCGGAAGATGAAATACTGATCCAGCAGAACATCATAAAGAAAATTGAAAATTCAGGCGCCGGCTTCACCGTCGTCGGAAAGGCCCAGACGGGCATTCAGGCACTGGAGCTGATCAATGCCTCTAATCCCTATCTGCTCGTGACCGACATCCGAATGCCGGTCATGGATGGTCTGGAGCTGATCGAGCAGGCCCGTGAAAATCACCCGGACCTTGATGTGATCGTCGTCAGCGGATATTCCGACTTTGAATACGCCAAGCGTGCCATACACCTTCAGGTGAAGGAATATCTGCTCAAGCCCGTGGATGAAGAGCAGCTTCGAGCGGTTCTCTCCTCCCTCGCCAATAAATACCGGATGGAAGAACAGGAACTTGAGAAGAGCTTCTCCGGTGAGTTCTCCTGCCGCTCCTCCAGAGAGATTGCGGATCTTCTGAAGGATTACCTTACACGGGAATTCGATCATGATATCAATATGAACCTGATTGCGGAGAAGCTGAACTATAGCCCAAGTTATCTGTCCAAGGTATTTCTTCAGACTTACCATATGCCTCCGACCAGGTATCTGATCTCTCTTCGAATGCAGAAGGCCAAAAAACTGATGGACCGTAACCCCGGATATCCCATTCATATGATCGGCGAAGCCGTCGGCTATGACGATCCGGGCTATTTCTCGCGGATCTTCAAGAAATATGAGGGCGTCAGTCCGCAAAAATACCGGGGCGGTTCCACAGCCGACACCCCGGAATGAGAACCCGGGTATCGGGCAGTGCCGCAATAACTGCTTCAGAACGAGATAAAACACGCTGCGCGAGTTTTATCTCGTTATCGCGTCGCTCGCCGCACACAAATACTTCGCATTCGGCTGCGGCTCACTGTTCGCGTAAATAAAACTTCACCGCATTGCGGCAGTGCTTCCATGGGCGCCGCGGAATGAAACATCACTGCATTGTTCCAGAGTCACCCTGGACGCCTCGGAATAATAAGTTTACATCGTGCTTCTGCCCGCAAAAACAAACGAAAAGCAGTGGCCGCCTTATCAAGTATTCTCTGACAAGACGGCCACTACTGAAATGGTTCAATGCTATTCAATTTTCTACTCTTTCTTTATTTAATTTTTTGTTTAATCGGACTTATTTAGTTTTCTTTCTAAGAACCTGTTATAAAATAATGATAAATGGATTTAATAATTTTCGGTTTCTGAATTACAGCTTATAAAATATGAACTGCTGTCACATCTCTGATCAGTCACATATCTTATCAATTACTGCTATGAATCACATATTCCTCTTTCGTGATTCCTCTTATTACAGGTATGCTCTCTGTTTCTCTTAGAACAGTGCTTTCAAAAAATTTGAAAGAAAGAAACATAAGTACGATAACCCTTATCTGTTCCCTGCGTCGTCAGGATATTGATCTGCAGATCTTCGCATAGAACTTACGCTCTTGCGCTCTCTTCTCTATCCCGCTTAGAAAGTTCTGTGAATTCATCGGAATCTCTTCCTCGTTCCGGCCGGTGATATCTGCACGCCTGTCCGAAAATCCCTTCCGATGTTCTGGATACATCTGCCGCATCCATGTAATTTCTCGTCTTTACAGGTCTTCGTTTCTTTACACAAATCCTTTGGATGCTTCAGACCTTCCGTGGTATATACTCAATATGAATTGCAAGCTTCACATTACCTTTCATATCATGGGTTCCGGATTATACCAGGAACTCGGTTACTTTCTTCTCTCTTATAAAAGGTCTTCTCTGAGGGAACTGCTTATGCAATACCACTTTCATATTGAGGATGATGTGCCGGTGGAATTCCCATTGGACTGTCCTCCTTCTCTCATATTTATTAAAGATCCGAACTTAACGTTTATCCGATATGATATCAAAGGCCGTTCCCTCTGTTCATGTAATCCTGAATCGGATCTGAATATCAGGACGGAGCTTTTATCGGATTAATTCTGTCGCCCGTTCTTTAATGTGATTACAGGATAACACAGAGGTTTCTATTTGTCAACGCATTTTTAAATTTAATTTTACTTATTCTCTCATTTGATCTTATAGTTTCATAATTTTTGTTTTTTATTTGTTCAATTAATTATATTCTGACTTTATTTTTTCCATGGATTGCCTGTCTGCGGAATTTTTTGTCAATGAGCCAACGAGATAAAACACGCTGCGCGAGTTTTATCTCGCTATCGCGACGCTCGCCGCACACGAATACTTCGCATTCGGCTGCGGCTCACTGTTCGCGTAAAAAAGGTCAGAACCCATGCAAAAACCAGGGTTCTGACCTCATCATACCAGCAGGATTGCTCTGCGCGCACAGCGCCAGGCAATCCAGACCTTATACTATTTACCTGACCTTTTGCAAATTCCAGCGGGCGAATTTTATCTGCCAGGCAATCCAGAACTTATACCATTTAACTGACCTCACATAGCATCGACCGAATGTTTACTTGTGATTGCGATAATAATTAATCAGGCAGCCGTCCAGGATAATCTCTCTCTCATCGTCCGTCAGCTGGCCCAGTCGGAGTTCAAATCCGGTTAACTCTTCATCTCCGACAACATATGCCGTGATGACATCCTCCCTGCTCTCAACTGCCTTCCGGATATCCGGAACAAACAGATAATCTCCGTTTTTAAACGGAAGACTGCCTGCCGGAATCAGGAACGGAAGCATACCCCAGTTGATCAGATTCGAACGATATCTCTTCGTCGCGTAATCATTGGCGATATTTGCCCAGCCCCCGAGAACCTTCTGACAGGAAGCTGCCTGCTCACGGGCGGATCCGTCACCCGGTTTTACGGCAAAGATCGTGGAGCCGACTCCCATATTCTGATGGCAGACATCCGGGAACTTCGTATGGATCACCTTCATAACCGGCTTCAGCTCCGGGAGCGCATCTCCAGCGCAGCCTCCCTCTTCCAGTGCCTTCTGTGCCTTTTGAACCTGCTTTGCCCTTCCTACATACAGAGGATCTTTTCTGGAAAGAGCAAACTCGGCAAGTCTGAGCGGATTGGAACGATAGGAAGAAGTCTCTCCCGATGGAATCAGTTCATCGGTTGTCGTAACCGGATCATGGATCTCCGATACCACCTTGAGAATCAGGTTCTCCGGAAGCGCGGACATCTTCGGCCAGTCCTTGATGTTCGGACCGAACCTCACTTCCACGGTCGGATCCGCGACACCATGGCTGTCAAATACGCGATGCGCGTAGATGTTCGAGTCAAAGTGGTAAATCTGATGACGGTATTCACCGGCAAATTCTGTCGCGGGTGTCAGGTATCCTTTATTAGCAGCAGTTGCCGCGATGGACCGCGCGTCCATCAGAGCGACACCGGCAACCTGTCCCTCCTGGACCTTGGAGCCCTCACGGTTCGGGAAATTACGTGTGGAATGACGAATCGAAAGATCTCCGTTCGCAGGAGTGTCGCCCGCGCCGAAACACGGACCACAGAACGCGGTCTTCACCACAGCTCCCGTTTCCATCAGATCCGCAATCACGCCGTTAGCCGCCAGCTCCTTGTAAATCGGTGCACTTGCCGGATAAATATCCAGCGTAAAATCATCACAGCCGATGTACTGCCCACGCAGAATATCAGCTGCCTGGCAGATATTTTCAAATCCGCCTCCGGCACATCCCGCAATAACTCCCTGATCTACAAGGAGCCTTCCGTTGTGTACCTTGTTCCGGAGATTATAATCCACTTTTCCGTTGAATGCCACCTGGGCCCGCTTCTCTACATCGTCCAGGATATCCGGGAGATTCGCGTTGCATTCTTCAATGGTATAGACGTTACTCGGGTGGAACGGCATTGCGATCATCGGTTTGATCTTATCCAGCTCCACATAGATACAGCCGTCATAATAGGCCACCGGGCCCGGATTCAGCTCGCTGTAATCCTCCGGACGTCCGTGCTCCGCATAATAGTCCCGGATTGTATCATCTGTCGTCCAGATCGAAGACAGACAGGTGGTCTCTGTTGTCATAACATCAATGCCGATACGGAAATCCGCTGACAGTGAGGCAACGCCGGGTCCTACAAACTCCATAACCTTATTCTTGACATAACCCTTGTCAAATACTGCTCCGATGATTGCGAGCGCAACATCCTGCGGGCCTACCCCCGGCACCGGCGCTCCTGTCATATAGACTGCAACGACTCCCGGCATCGCAATATCATAGGTCTTGTTCAGAAGCTGTTTCACCAGCTCCGGTCCGCCTTCGCCCATCGCCATGGTTCCGAGAGCGCCATATCGGGTGTGGGAATCCGATCCAAGAATCATTCTCCCTGCTCCGCTGAGCATCTCACGGGCAAACTGATGAATTACCGCCTGGTGCGGCGGAACATACATGCCCCCGTATCTCTTCGCGCAGGAAAGGCCAAACATATGATCATCTTCGTTGATCGTTCCGCCAACCGCGCACAGAGAATTGTGGCAGTTCGTAAGAACGTAAGGAATTGGAAATTTCTCCAGTCCGGATGCCCGGGCAGTCTGAATGATTCCTACATATGTGATATCATGTGATGTCAGCTTATCAAATTTGATCTGAAGATTTTCCATGTTGCCCGAGACATTATGTGCCTTCAGGATATTGTATGCCATGGTCTCCTTCTTCGCCTCATCCGCCGGCACAGCTTTTCCGGTTTTCTGCTGAAGCTGTGCGGCAGCGTCCGGTCCATCCGGAATCACGGTTGTTCCGTTTACCAGATACACTCCGCCGTTCTGTAATTCAATCATACCTGATCATTCCTCCTGTTAATCACTCTGATGCCGCCCTGTTCTGGCAGCCCGACCTGTACAGTAACCGACATGATGTTAGACAGCGTCACCTACTGTATCCAGCCAGCTACTCCGCAACTCACGCAGCCCTTCAGGCGGCCGGCTTTGTCGGTATGCCGCGGCGTTCGCCCCACTGCTTTACACCTTGTGTAAACGGATATGGCTCACCGCCCGCGCATATTCGCACTTACGTGCCGCTTGCATGTCACTTCGCTGCTTCGCAATGCGGATTGCAAATTCAGTGTTTATCATATATTATTTAGAATAATTTCGCAAGACGGGAGGAAAATTCAAACATGCGTTTCTGGGGAAAAATGATACGTGACAATCATATCCTGATGGATGTGACCATAACTGATGACAGTGAGGAGACAAGAACTCACAAGGTTCTCCATACCCTGGAGCAGATCTGCCATGAATGGGATCTGAGTGTGCCGATCTGGCTGGACTCCAACATACGGGAATTCAAGCGAACCAAAAAGGTACGCTTCACACAGGACAGCTTTGTCGGAGAAGAAATTTCCTTTGATTTTCTGGAGCTTCAGGTTCTGGACGAGGACTGAAAGAGCCGCAGGCCCCTGAAGGCCGCGGCTCCCTGCTATGTCCCGGATTCTGCGGATTCCTCCGCAAGCTTATATATCAACCAAATAGTCATTCCGGACTGTACCGGTTCAGATTCTGCGGATTCCTCCGCAAGCTTACATATCGACCGAATGGTCATTCTGAACTGTTCTGGTTCAGATTCTGCGAATCATTCCGCACACAAGGCGCACGCAGTGTCTCACGCAGTCTTCGGTAAAGGTGTTGTCATCCGCCACGGCGCTTCCGTCAGCCTTATCGGAGATAACGCGGATGATCAGAAACGGAACCCCGTTTCTCCACGCAGTCTGAGCGATGGATGCCCCCTCCATCTCTGCGCAGTATCCGTGAAAGTTCTCCGCGAGTCTTGTCTTCACCTCATGATCCGAAATGAACTGATCACCGCTGACTACCGTTCCGCGGAAGGTGTGAATTTCGGGGTTCACCTCCGCATTTACCTCTTCTGCCAGCCTGATCAGCTTCTCATCACCCGGAAAACGGTAGACGTCCATGCCGGGAACCTGTCCCGGCTTGTATCCCCATACCGTTGCGTCCATGTCATGCTGCACGGCCTCGGAAGACAGAACAATGTCTCCGATATCAATTTTGTTCTGAAGGCTTCCCGCGATTCCTGTATTGATTATATAATCCACATGAAAATCATCCACCAGAATCTGTGTGCACATTGCGGCATTTACCTTTCCGACACCGCTCTGCACCACAACGGCAGGTTTTCCCTCAAGAACGCCGCGGTAAAACTTCATTCCTGCCTTTTCCCGGATGTCGGTCTCACTCATCAGGTTCTTCAGCTCTGCTACTTCCGATTCCATAGCTCCGATAATTCCAATTAAACTCATAAAATATTCTCCTGTTATATTGATTTGCCTCTTGGCATACTCATCTGTCCCATTTGTCACAGAGAGCATTGATCTGGTCCGTAAACTTCGCCAGATCCTTATTCGCACCTCCCTCATTCCGGCGAATCACCGCCAGAAGTCTCTGACCCGCACCAAGAAGACGCTCATAAACGGCGGCAGCTCTGCGGTGGGACGCCTTTCCGCATCCACCGGATTCCTTCGACACGGGAACACCCGCAGGTGCTTCGACGATCTGCCCCGTGACGAGATCGAATACCGTTCCGCTGAACGGCGCATAGGAATCATACCCGAGTTCCTTCCGCAGCCGCTCCGCAAAAATCTCTGTCACAACATCTTCTCCATGGCATACAAACACCTTTGCCGGTTTTTCCGTGAACGCGGAAGCCCATCTCATCAGTCCCTCGTTATCCGCATGGCCGCTGATCCCGGGCAGGACCTGAATGTGTGCCCGTATCGCTATCTCCTCGCCGAACAGCCGGATACTCTCCGCCCCGTCAACGATCGCGCGGCCGGGGGTGCCCACAGCCTGGTAGCCCACGAACAGTACCGTGCACTCCGGTCTCCATAGGTTATGCTTCAGGTGATGCTTCACACGTCCGGCATCACACATACCGCTGGCGGATATGATTACCTTCGGAGTCTCGTCAAAATTGATCGCCTTTGAGTCCGCTGCGGTAATTGACGTCTTCAGATTTGAGAAGGCTATCGGATTGATCCCCTGTTTGATCAGCCTTCCCGCTTCTTCATCATAGCATTCTGCGGGGTGTCTCTGGAAAACGGTTGTCGCCTCAATTGCGAGCGGACTGTCCACATACACCGGAAAATCGCCATGTCCGCGCACCATCTGGTTTTCCTTGATCTGCCGGATAAAATAGAGCATCTCCTGCGTTCTGCCGACTGCGAAGGACGGAATCACCACATTGCCGCCCCGGTCAAAGGTCTTCTGGATCACGTCTGCAAGCGATGATACGTAATCCGGAACCGGACCGTGACTCCGATCTCCATAGGTAGATTCCATGATAACATAGTCCGCCTCATGAATATACTGCGGGTCGCGGATGAGCGGCTGATTCAGATTCCCGATGTCTCCGGAAAAAACGAGCTTCCGGGTGGTCTCTCCCTCTGTCAGCCACATTTCAATACTGGCAGAGCCGAGCAGATGTCCGGCATCGATAAACCGGATTTTGATCCCCTCTGCCGGACAGAGAATCTCATTATAAGGTTTTCCGACAAGCAGGTCAATCGCGCCGATGGCATCCTTCATCGTATATGGCGGCATATACGTTTCCTTCCCGGCCCGCTTTCCCTTCCGGTTTCTCCATTCAGCCTCGAATTCCTGAATATGCGCGCTGTCGCGGAGCATAATGTCGCAAAGATCCGCTGTTGCCTCCGTCGTGTATATCGGTCCCCGGAATCCTCTCGAATAAAGAACCGGAAGGTTGCCCGAGTGATCGATATGCGCGTGCGTCAAAAGCACAAAATCGAGCTCTGACGCCGGGATCGGAAGCGGTTTGTTCTCATAGATATTTTTTCCCTGTTCCATCCCGCAATCAACAAGAAACCTTCTTCCGGCCGCCTCCAGATAATAACAGCTGCCGGTCACCTCATGTGCTGCCCCCAAAAATGTAAGTTTCATAAACAATCCCCCAATCCGCAGCTTACAGTATCAACGAGATTAAACACGCTGCGCGAGTTTTATCTCGCTATCACGACGCTCGCCGCACACGAATACTTCGCATTCGGCTGCGGCTCACTGTTCGCGTAAATAAGAAACCTGATGCGAATACCGATTTAATTATAATCTACTGTCCTCTGCATTTACAAGAGGATGCGTGAACCTGTCAGCCCTCCGTATCTTACAGATTCGGTCATCAAACGGGTCTGCATTTACAAGAGGATGTGTGAACCTGTTAGCGGCACACAGGCCGTGAAGCAGCAAAATGACGCGAGGCACTTGACTTATCCCCATGGTGGTACCCCGCTTGCGGGGCAGGACGGCTTTCTGCCCGTAACCTGTCTCATCCGTTGTGCACGCACAGCGACAAATAGCTGCAGGCAGCAGCAGGACCGCAGGTGACAGGACCGGTATGATTTCCAAGGAATGACAGAACCGGTATGATCTCCGGGAATTGATTTCTTTCATAAAATCAGCTAGAATGCTTCTGAAAGGAATACAATCTGTTCCGATATTACTCACAGCATCTATGGAGGCCAATTGATGAAGCACATCGTTCTCACAGGCGGCGGTACCGCCGGTCATGTAACTCCGAATATAGCCCTGATTCCAGGCCTGAAGGAACTGGGATACGAGATTTCCTACATCGGTTCCTACAATGGGATTGAAAAGAGCCTGATTGAAGCCGAGGGAATTCCCTATTACGGAATATCTACCGGTAAACTGCGCCGATACATCGATCCCAAGAATCTGTCGGATCCCTTTCGTGTGGTGAAGGGCATCTTTGAAGCAAGAAAACTGATGAAAAAAATTCGTCCGGACATTGTGTTTTCAAAAGGCGGTTTCGTAGCAGTCCCGGTCGTCCTCGCGGCAAAACACTGCAGGATTCCGGTAATCATTCATGAATCGGACATGACACCAGGTCTCGCAAATAAAATATGCATTCCCTATGCTTCCAAAGTCTGCTGCAATTTTCCGGAGACACTCTCCAGCCTGCCTGAAGGCAAGGCTGTTGTTACCGGTACTCCGATCCGGAAAGAATTGAGAGATGGCAGCGCAGAGCGCGGCTATTCCTTCACCGGTCTTTCCCAGGACAAACCGGTCATTCTCGTGATGGGCGGAAGCCTTGGCTCCGTAAATGTAAACAACCATGTCCGCGAAGCTCTCCCAGAACTCCTGAAGCAATATCAGGTGGTGCATCTGTGCGGCAAGGGAAATCTCGACCACTCTCTGGACCATACCGACGGATACCGCCAGTATGAATATATCAAGGAAGAGCTGCCCGATCTTTTCGCTATGGCGGATCTGATCATCTCCCGCGCGGGAGCAAACGCAATCTGCGAAATCAGTACCCTTGCCATTCCGAATCTTCTCATCCCGCTTTCCGCGAATGCCAGCCGCGGCGACCAGATATTAAATGCGCGCTCTTTTGAAAAGCAGGGATACAGCGAGGTAATCGAAGAGGAAAATCTGACCAAAGACACTCTCCTCTCCGCCGTACAGAAACTTCATGACAACAGGGATACCTATATCTCCGCAATGAAGAACAGTAAGCATACCGATTCTATTCAGATGATCCTGGATCTCATCCGGGAGTACACAAGGTAACGGAATAAGCGGCAGTCGACGGGTAAACTTCTCTCCAAAGCCCGCCAGTACGTAGAAGATACGACAAGAGAGCATCGCTGAACCAATAAGGAAAAGAAATCACTGAAAGGGCGAGCCCGACACGGCAGGTATTATTCTTCCGGCTGTGTCAGGCTCTTTTTTCACAAATTCACGATATGAAATGTCCTGGCGGAAGCGGTCATCCGCCACTTTTGTTTCTCGCGGGATCAGTCATGTTCCTCATTCAGGATGAACGAAGCCTTACTTAAGATCCTTTGCCTTCTCCAGAATCTCCTTCTTCGCCTCGTCTGTCAGTGTTCCCGGCTTCCATGTAACACCGGCTCCATCGCCGTTGTATCTCGGGATCAGATGAATGTGAAAATGAAATACGGTCTGTCCGGCAGCTTCGCCGTTGTTCTGAACCACATTATAGCCGTCACACGGAAGTGCCTTCATCATAAAGGTCACGATCTTCTTCGCGAGCACAGCCGCTCTGGATAAGAGATCCTCCGGAATCTCCGTAATATCAGCGTAATGCTTTTTCGGAAGAATAAGCGCATGTCCCTTCGTCGCCGGTCCGAGATCCAGGATCACCCGGAAATCATCATCTTCATAAATTGTCGTCGACGGAATCTCGCCTGCTGCGATTTTACAGAAAATACAATCATTCATGATATTGTCCTCCCTGTCTGTTTACATGAATTCAATATACATCTCTGTATACCTGCTTCTATACATTCCTGTATACCTGCTTCATTATACACTTTCCGGCGGCGGTTGAACAATCCCTGCCCTTTGATACGTAAAACACTGATCCGAAAAACGCAGCCGGTCACCGTCTTGAAGCGGATATGCCTCTCCGGAAACGAGCAACTCACCGTTCCGGAAGGTTCCGTTTTTGGAATTCAGGTCGATAATCCAGTAACCATTCTCCCGATACACAAACCTGGCATGTATTCTGCTCACGGTTGGCACATTCAGAATAAGATCCGCGGATTTTCTGCTCTTCCCCAGAATGTGGTTCCTCTTCCACAGTTCAAGCTTCTCTGTCCGGACATTTTCGCTCCCGCCTCCTGAATCCTGCTCCCGGCCTTCCGGCAACAGAAGAGCCTGAACCCTCCGCTCCTCTGTCTCCTGCCCTCCCGCTGCCAGAAGTACCGTTTCCTTCCAGCCGTCCTCATCGTCAGCGGCATGATCGTCACTCCTTTCGGATCTTCCGGTTGATAATCTGCCTGCCATTTCTTCCGGTAATTTTCCGGCAATTGTATTCACATCATTCGCATGATAAGTCTCCGACCGGTTCGTCGGCTTCTGCCTTTTCCCATCCGGGAAAAAATCACGCATAATTGCCGCTCCCTCTTCATCGGGCTTCCCGTTTTCCTGTCTCCTGCGTGAGAACCAGTTTCGAACCCGTGCAAACAGACCTTCCCCGGAGCTTTTTTCATCTTCCTCAAAAAATTCATCCAGGATTCTTTCCCGCTGTTCCCGTTGCTCTCTTTCTTCCTCTTCTGACACTCCCTTGCTCTCCGGCACCGGATCCGGCCGGCATTCCTCAAGAAGTTTCTGAAACTCCCCGGCCGAAATGTTCCCCTCCGCCGCCTTCTGATAAAAGGCATAGCCCATGATCACTGATTTCTTGTCCCCGTGATCCAGATGCGGGAGAATCATTTCTCCGAGCCTTTTCATCTGATCGGAAAAAGATTCTTCTTCATCCGGATAATATATAAAATAGATCCGTGTTCTCTCCGCATTGAGAAAAATAAGCTCCGGACTCATCTGTATCCCGTTTTCATCCAGAAGAAATTCCTCAAGATTGCGGATTGCGGCCAGTACAGAGGAATACAGCAGTTCCAGAAGCTGTCCCGTGATCTTCCCGCTCTCCAGAATATCCTCCAGTGGCTGCATCGAAGTCACATCATAGAGGTACCTTGTGCTTGAATCAATTTCCTGAATGTGACAATTCAGAAAACCCGGTATATGATTCTCTGTCATCATCCTGACCGTGTAGCTGTGACAGTCCGGAGTCTTTCCGTCTGAAAGGATTCTGTAGTTGTGATAAATATCCCGACTGCTCTCGATTTTCATCCTCTCGCCCCTTTCCTGCGGATCATCCACTAAATCACCATACGTTACATCGTGCCACACACTGTATAAGCTGCGGATTGCTCCGTGCTTCGCACTCCCGCAATCCACAGGTGCCACATTTATTCGTGTTTTATCTCCCGAGAGCTTTTCTTACGGTTCTGGAAGCCCTGAGTTCTTCGACCGGGGTTACCTTATCCACATCCGCGCTGACCGACAGATTGAAAATATCCTGAAACCCCACGAAGGTTTGATTGGAGAAGGAGACCGACGTTCCTCCCCTTCTGCAGCTCAGATCAACCGCCGGTCTGGAAGCCGGTATAACCTGCGCATCCATTCTCTCCTCCGCCTTTCTTGCCGCCACACTCTGCGCGTCGATATCCCGGTCATACCGGCTGTTCCCGGCAAGACACACCTCCGCTGCCGCCGCCAGATACCAGTTCCTGTTATGCACGTAGAAACACAGAACAATAAGCACCGCCGTCACCAGCACCGTCACCGGAACAATAACCGACGCCTCCACCGTCATGCTTCCCCGCGCGAACCATGCTGCCTTCTCACGCAGGGCAGCATACTTCCGATTCTTCTTTCTGCTCACATTTTTCCTCCTCGTCACCTGACTGCTCCCGCAGGCAAGCTCTGCGGTTCTGATTGTCAGGTGCAGCTTGTAATTGTACATCCTTTGAACGCCTTGGACTTACAAGTGTGAATCTGTTTGGATCAGCACCTTCATTACCATTCCTCCCTTGAATATCTGTCATAAATGTTTAGCGGGGAAACCCAAAGGCTTGCCTGTGGGAGGAACCGCTTTTCTCCTTTCCTCAATGAGTATGTTTTTGCGCATTTCCAGCAGATGTATATTCTTATATCCGACCGAAGAGTTCAGCTTTGTGCCGTCTAAAAGCCTCAGATCCATCCTGCCTGTAGAACGTCTGCCAAAGATGAAGCACTCACGCCCCTTCCACTGCACCTTATCAAAAAGCCTGAAGCCCATAACCTCATATGGAGACTGATTTCGTTTGCGTTTTCCGCCTCTGATAAAGTTTGCCTTGTGTATCTGTCTGTTGTGGCATCTTACCTTTTTCTGGCAGTACACTGTACCATCAGAGACAGCATCCGGATGACCGCTGATGCATCTGGCATCTACGCAGTGATCTTTAGGCAGGGCGTGTCTGATGCGCGTATTTTTTGTAATGTAGCCATAGGTCAGATGCACGTCTGGATAAATTTCCTTCAGCTTATCGTAAAACGCCCATCGCATAATGCCCATAAATGCGGCATCTCTGAACAGCATGCCTCTGCGGATTGTCTTCGGAAGCCTGACTGCGCCTTTGTGATAGCCTGTATGACAGGTCTCACACAGCGTAATCAGATTATTAGGCGCATCGCCGCCAGTCTTTCTGCTTTCAATGTGGTGAACGTTTAGAATCCTGTCCTTTGACCTTCCATGACAGCACTGACATTCATGGCCGTCACGAAAAAGAACATACTCACGCACATTCCAGAAACCCATCTGTTCGCCTTTCTGATAGTCAGCACCGCTTATGGCAGGATTTTTAATCTTCTGAATATCGAAAGACGCCACCTCTACGATGATTTTGCTGACTGGCAAAATTTCGTGTATCTTACGAATTGCCGTTAAATGGGTATCCACCTTGTTCTGAACAGAAGGCGCCAGCCATCCATCTTTACGTTCGCGATTACTGAAGCGCTGCCTTCGGTATCTGGTTTTACGATTTCTTCTGGCACTGCGATTCTGTCTGCGGGCAGAGAGCAAATCTACTATGTCGTTTCGCAGCTCTACATCGGACTCAAATAATACTTTATCCTTTGTGGTCGCTGAAAGACCGATATGTTTGCTTCCGCTGTCTACGCCTAAAGCAATCTCTTGCGTATAACTCTTGGTGTTATACATCAATTGTATTGTAAACGGACATCTTTTAACCACTCTGGCTTTTCCGCTTTTTAACAGGATGCGTACCTTAGCACGATTCTCTGTCGGCATGAGTGGCTGTCCGCTGATATTAAGTACATATACCATTTCTGGAACCTCCTCAAAACCTATAACAGATTTAATAACTCACCCCGAGGGGTGGTAAGTGTACCATCGCCAATGTTAATGAGAGGTTTATGCGCCTGCAACACAGTTCCTATACCTCAGAACTGTTTAATCACAGACCTTAGAGCTGCAGACTTGGTACTACATCCGCAGGTAACTATATATTCTCTCCTAACGTAGTGCCCGAAGCACTAAGGCTACTCACTAAGGGTTGCTAGACAACCCCACAGGATTGCCTGTGGGTATTAGTGAGTCAGGAAATATCTTTCATTGACGGCCAAACCACACGGATCCGGAAAAAACGCCCGAAACAAGCAATATCATAAACGACAGCCATAGAAACGGGACAAACGGCAGCGTGACTTTCCCGTCCGAACGTGCCGCCTTCACAATAACTCCTGTCAGAAGCACTCCGATGATTGCAGGAATAAGAATCCTGCACACGGCAATCAGGTCGCTCCACGCTCCACATGCGAGAAGGACAATGCCATCTCCCCCGCCCACCCTTTCCTTTGTCAGAACGGCTGCCAGCAGAAAAAGAAGCCCCGGAAACAGTGCAGTCAGATCGACGCCTTTACGTGCGATGATGCCGGCCAGAAGCAGCAGAAGCGTAAAGCCTGGAAAAATCCGACGTGTTTTCAGATCCAGCAGACCATTTACCGTCAGAATCAGCAAGATCATTCCCCCACTCCAGCACCTCATTCCGACTCTCCTCTGCCTTTTCCAATGCTTTTACACAGGCCCCGCTCTCCCGCTTTACGCCGCTTCTGCTCCGTCCTTTGCTGCGCATCGACTGCAGATATACATTCCTTCCGCCTCCGAAGCCGGCACAAGATGAACCTTTCTCGTAAGCCCGCTGCAACGCAAAGAATTGTGATAACACTCTCCCTCTCCGGTAATATAGACAAGACCGTGCATCCCTCCCCTGCCGACACATTTCTCACACGCATGGTACCGCCCTCCGCCGGCGTTTCGCATCCCCGGAACCAACGCCGCAGGCACTCGCCGTATCTGGAGTTCCAGATACGTACATTCCGAACGGGTGTGATAGACACTTCCGTATTCTGTCACATAAACGAGACGATTTTCCTCCTCGGAAGGAAGTCCGCTGTTCTCCTCGGGATCTCTTCCCGTCCATGCATGAACCCTCCCTCTTACAGCAACGCTTCTTCCCGGAATCGGAACCGGAAACCATTCCGGTTTGTAATAGACCGGCTCACACAGATCAATGACAGCCGGTCCCGCATAAGAACCGGTCAACCCCGTAACCGCCCCTGCTTTTTCGACCGCTTCCTGAAGATGAATCATCTTCTTCACATACAGGCCGTAAATATCCATCATGCAGATCAGTGACATCACACAGAGAAAAAACAGCGGAACCGACCATGCGGCTTCCACAGTCAGGCTTCCCCGTCTCCACCTGTCCTTTTTTCTCTCTGTTTTTGCTTTTGTTTTCATTTTGTCCCCCTGCCTGAAAAAAGCCGTCAGTTACATGAAAAAATCTGCACGGAATCCGCCGGGCTGCCTCCCGAATACGTTCAGATCCGGAAATGCATTCGCAGAATTATCTCATGTCCTTTCTCATGGTAAAGTTATCATTTGTCGTTTCGGGTGTGGGGATTTTGGACCCTCCCGCAAAACGGGAGACACCCCGCCGGATTCCGTTTGGTTTGCAAGCTGTATATCATGCCTTCTATCTTCAGGACTTCCGAGTTAAATGCTATGGAGATTCCGTACGGCTTGCAAGCTACATATCATACCCATAGCTTCTCTCCGCGGTATAGGTATTGGTACCGACGGAGGTTCCGATTTCGATATTCACGGCATCGATACAGTGATCCAGACGGAAGCTTTCCTTCCCCTCATGGGTCCGGATATTGAGTTCCGTCAGATCCATAATTCTCCCGGTCAGCCTGTCCGTTCCTTCTCCCATAAGCAGAATTCTCAGATAGTCCCTGTACTCCAGACCAGCCCGAGAAGATTTTCTCTCACTGCCCGCCGCAGACGTAAATCTACCGATATTTTCGATTGACAGCTGCCAGGATTCCGCAGTCTTTACCATAGGTATTTTCCCGCCCCGGGTCAGAACCTGAAGATCCAGAACAGACTCTCCATACGCCCACGCCACCCGGATCGCAAATGCCAGAACAGGCGCAAGCTCCGGGTTCAGAAGTCCTGCGCTGATTCCGGCTGCCAGCAGATCCGCCTGTGCTCTTTTATCCGGGTCTGTCATCAGAAAAATCATATTGGACGCCGCTCTTAGAACCTGCATCTTCGAAAGTACCAGTTTCAGATTGTCCCGGTCATTTCTCCTCCCGCCTATCGCGTACTCTGCCTGGTATAAAAGCGGCTTCTGCTGTTCTCCGTCTTGAAAGCACGGAAAGTTCTCGATCAGAAATTCCTGGATCAGAAGTTTTTCCATCGGTCCTTCCCATTTTGAAGGCGTCATCCCCATCCCCAGAGCATGTTCTCTGTCGCTCAGCAGTTCTCCTGCGCCGATGCTTTTCCGGGAAAGACCTGATTCATTTTCCGCGAACACAAGCTTCAGCAGTCCTTTCCCCCGGAGGAGCCGGTAAGAAAGAAGCGGGTTCTCCCATACCGGCACGACATTGCCGCCGAATCCTTCTGCGATTTCTTCCGCCGATATTTCTTCCGATTCTTCCCCGCTCTGTTCGACCGAAGGCACCGGACGGCACAGCCCCTCGGCAACATCTCTGTCATAATACTCCTGCGCCTTTTCCGTCCGGTACGTTCCGGCCTGCTTTTTCAGCCCGTCCGCCTTCTCTCCATCCTGATAAATACCCTCTGATATTTTTTTCAGCAGTTCCGCTCCGGCCTGGAGCTTCATCTGTTCACACACCTGCCTTCGAAAGGCGGTATTTTCCTGATCGGTCGCCAGGACATAACCCGTCACCGAGCAATTTTCTCTGTTCAGCCGGATGCTCAGCAGATTTCCTCCTCCCGTCAGGTTATTCTTCGTCGGATCCAGGATATACTCCGCGTACGTCTCTGTCTCCCGGAGCACCTCATCCAGACGGAGACCGGATGTCCCGTACCCTCCGTCCAGAAACAGCAGTCCGTAATCCTCAAACAGCTCGCGGTCGTACTGCGCAAATACCGAATACAATCCCTGCTCCAGGGCACTGGCAGTCGCGGCTCTCGCCGCAGCCTGCCGCATGGACTTAAGTCCCGCAAAAATCAACCCCAGGAGAACCAACAGCAGCATGCTGACAAACAGCGTGATGCTGCCCCGGCTCATCCTCTCTCTCCGGTTATCCGTTAACAATTTCCGCATCTTGCCCCCTCATTGATCTTCCTCCGGTTATCTGTTTACAATTCCCCGCTCCGTATTCTTCTGCCTCCGGTTTTCCGCTGACAATTTCCGCGTGCCGCCCCTCACCAATCCTCCTCAGATTCCCTGACTTTTACTCGTAATCTTGCTCAGAATACTGGACACCAGACTTGTCAGCTGACTCTTGAAGATAATCACGAGCCCAATCAGCACCACAATGATCAGTATGATTTCCACCGTGCTGATTCCATCTTCTTCCATCAAAAAATCCCGTATCCTCTTTCGCAGTTTTTTCATTTTGTCCTCCTTTTCTCAGAGATACTTTCCCCTGGCTTTATTTATGTCCCCGGAGATACTTTTTCTTGGCTTTATTCATGTTCCCGTAGATACTTCTTCCATGCTTTGTGCACATTGTGGCATACCTCCTGCGGGACATGGCGTTTTCCTGAATTTCATCCGGATTTCGTCAGAGCTGCATCGTCGCCGGAATGATGATGATGAGCAGTACAATTCCAAGCATGACAAACATCGGAAAGACCATGCGTATGGCAGCCCGGTCTCCCTCCGCTCTTGCGCGTCTCTTCCGGGTCTCAAATGCTTCCTGCACCTCTTTTTCAAGCATCCCTGACAGCTGGCTGCCTCCCTTTTTCTGGCTCTGGGCGAGAAGCAGAGCCAGCTTTCTGTACTCCGGTGTGCCGCATCTCTCCCCGAAGTGTGTCAGAGCGTCCTGCTCATACACCCCATTATTCATTTCTGCCACAGTTACGCCGACTTCCCTGTACTCCCTTCCAAGCCTCTCCATCGCCTTCCTCACGCTGAGACCTGCCGCCGTAAGCAGCTGCAGCTTGCTTACCAGTTCCGGATACTGACTGGTGAGGAGCTTCCTACGTTTCTGTTCTGCTTTCTCCTTTCTGTCCTTTCCCGCAAAAAAAGGAGCAATTCCGGCCAGAAGAATGATCATGCAGAGATAAGCTCCCTTATGACTGATTTTCCTGTACCAGGTCAGCTTCTCTCCGTCCGCCCGCTCCGGAAGCAGGTATTCCTCCGACAGATCTCTTCCATTCTTTGCGGCTCTCTCATTCAGCGCTTCACTTTCCTTCTGAATTCTTTCCTGTACCGCCTCCTTTTCTCTTGAGGGATATACAGTCATCACCCTCTGATATTCTTCCTTATTGCCGGACAGCGAAAGCTTTCCGGTTAATGTCACCTTCTCTCCGCCCTCCGGAACCTCCGGAGAGAGAACGCCCTCCCAGCTGACAAGATCCGGCCGGTCCGTAGACCACTCCACCGTCATCGACGGGTTCGTAAAGCTCTCCGGAAGTTCCAGATTCCACTCAATCCGCCCGAAATCTGCATTCTTTCCCAGAATTCTCTCGTCCAGTGCCCGGATCTCCTTCCGGATCTCTGCTTCCGCTTCCTGAGACGAATACCTCTGTTCCGGTATCTCAAGCATGATTTTCTCTTTTTCGCCCCTTCCGGACGCGACGGCCAGCTCTACCTGCTCTCCCGCAGCTTCCCCCGATGTTCTCCTGACGGATTTCACCGTCTCCCAGTCTCCCTCCCGTATCTCCCGGAAGACCACCACTCCCGCAGCTGCGGTACTGATGATTAAAATCAGAAAAAATATGCCGGATATTTTCTGATGACGGAAAAGCCAGATGACAGCCGCTGCCGTAGCTGCCGGAAGCACCATTTTTATCAATTCTGCCTCCTTTCCCACACCACATACTTATACAATGCTCCTGCCATTAGCTGACCTTATACAGTGTGTGGCACGACTTATCGTACAATGGCTTACTTCATGCTGCCTGTATATTCCTCGATGCTCAGACCTCGATTCTGCACATCTTTCTTCCCGCCGCAAATGCTCCTGCATACAGGATCAGACAGAAGGTCATCAGAACGGCGCCTGCCGGATTTCCATAGATTTTGTCTGAAAATCCTTCAAATGTAACCCGCATGTACAAAATAATCCCCGCCGGCATGAAGCTCATGATGCTCTGCTCATATCGTCTGGAAGCCGTAACCGTATCAATTTCCTGCCGGGTATCAATCTTCTCGCAGATATTTCTCCACGTTGACTCCAGAATATGACTCATATCCCCGCCAGTTCGCTTCGCGATCACCAGAACCTCGCTGAAATTCATGATATCCTCCACTCCGCTCCGCGTTCCAAGTTCAAGAAACAGCTGCTCTACCGGCTTTCCAAACCGCATCTGCCCTGTAATATCCTTCAGCTCAGCCGCAAGCGGATCCCTCCTTCCATACAATTTTGCGAGATCAGATGCCGACATGCGGACACCATTTTCCAGAGAATAGCCGGCCAGAAGATTTGTATGAAGAGAAGACAGAAAATCCCGAAAGTGATAATTCAGCAGCCGCTGCCTTTCCTCCCGCTTCTGCCTCTTCTTCGCGAGAACATAGACGATCATGACCGGAACAGCCACCGGGGCAGCAAAGAGGGAATGGTAGCACAGCCATACCACGCACACTCCCAGCAGCATTCCGACGCATCCGTACTTCAGAAGCTCCACAGGCGAGAAAGTATAAAACCGGTAGTCCGTCCTTCCTGTCCTGCGTATTCTTTTCGTCCCGCTTATTTTATCGGATCCGCCTGTCCTTCCCGCCCATGCGGTCTTTCTTTTTCTGCTTGTTCCTTCCGCCTCTGCGGTCTTCCTTTTTCTGCCTGTCTCTTTCTCTCCCGCAGTCTTTCCTTTTCTGCCTGTCCCTTCCTCTCCCGCAGTCACTCTTTTTCTGCCTGTCCCCTCCTCTCCTGCGGTCTTTCTCCGACGCCCTTCCTTCTTTTCTCCTTCTCCGCAAGGTTCTTCGAGAAATTTTCTGCCGGATTCTCCTCCCTTCCGGTCTCTCTCACGGGAGGCTCCGCCTCTGCCAGAGCTTTTCCAGTTTTTCACGATTTCCAAGTTCATTGACCTTTCTCAGCACTCCTTCTCTGTCCCTTTCAAACAGGGTACGGATCTCCGGCTCTTCTCCCTTCATGCCGGAAAGCTCTGCGATTTCCCCGAGCTGGCGTGTACCATCCGCCTCTCTTGTCAGATGAATCATGATCTCAACTCCGGACACAATCTGTCTGCGAATAACGGCAACCGGAAGCTGCTCTCCCATCAGGACCATCATCTCGAGCCTCGATATCATATCCCTCACACTATTGGCGTGTGCTGTCCCCAGACTTCCGGAGTGTCCTGTGTTCAGGCACATCAGAAAATCCTCTGCCTCCGCTCCTCTCACCTCTCCGATAATGATCCGGGTCGGCCGCATTCTCAGGGCAGCTTTGATCAGATCCCGGATCGTTATGGCATGGCCTCCCTCCAGGTTTGCGTCTCTCGCCTCCATCCGCACCAGATTCGGAATGCCCTGAAGCTGAAGCTCGGCGTTATCCTCGATCGTAATGATGCGCTCGTCCGGCGGAATGCAGGATGACAGCGCATTCAGAAATGTCGTCTTTCCTGTCGACGTTCCGCCCCCGATAAGCATCGAATACCTCGCCTCCACAAGGTCCTTCAGAAAAACTGCCGCCTCTCTCGTCACACTTCCCCACCGGATCAGATGCTCGAGCGTCACAGCCTCCTCCGGAAAGCGGCGTATTGTAAGAATTGGTCCGTCAAGCGCAATCGGATTCATGACAACATTCACCCGCGAACCATTATCATCCGGAAGCCTTGCGTCTACGATCGGTCTCTGTTCATTCACCACCCGGTTGCACCTTCCCACAATCTGTTGGATCACATCCTCCAGCCTCTCTTGCGAGGCAAAATGCCGTTTCCAGGAATAGAGTCTTCCTCCCTTCTCATAGAAGATATGACGATATCCGTTCACCATAATCTCCGTGATCTCCGGGTCATCCATCAGCTCCTGCAGCACATCCAGCTTGCGGACCGAATAGAAAAGCGATTTATGCAGCTGTTCCTTCCCAGACAGAGACATCCGGGAAGATGACGCCTCATTCAGGATCAGATCATCGATTAATTCCTGAATTTCCTCATCCTCCAGATCCGGATTTTCTTCCAGATGGTCCATCAGACCGGCCCGTATTCTCTCAAAGATCTCCTCGCTCCGCACTGCTTTCCCTCCTCCGGAATCTCACCGAAATCCATGCATCCCCGTATGATCCTTCCCAGCCTCCCGGACAGCTGTCTCTCCAGAAAATCATCGTTTCCGGGAATACAGTCCGGATCCGGGAGGATCACCTCCCGTATTTTTTCTCTGCCCGCACGCTCCTCCAGCTCGGCGGCAAACGCACGGTTCCGCATTCTGGAAACCGGATCGTCATGCGCGATGACATAGATCTCCTCACAGCCCTGTATCAGCTCATTAAATCCATTCATCTTCCAGTCCAGATCCAGGAGGATTCTGCGGTATGTACTGGTTCGTGTCAGCTCGCCGAGCATCCCCGTCCACTGGTCCTCGGTCATCTCCCCGATGTCCGACGCATCCCTCACCGGAAGCAGATAATCGAGCGATCCGAATTTGCGCAGCATTGTATTCAGCTGATAAATCAGACCGCTTCTCCCACGCCTGTAAAAATACATCAGATCGCTGAGCGTCCGCATACTCTCCCCTTTTTCGGGAAGAAACTGATCCATACCTGAACCGGGCTCCAGGTTCAGATACAGGCTCGGAAATCTTTCCGACAGAATCCGTCCATATATCATAGAAAAAATCACCTTCTGCCCCGGATCCGACACGGAGCATATCCCCGTTCTGATACAGGACGGCTTTGCGATGACCTCCGGCTCCGTCGCGGCTTTCTCCGCTCCGTAGCAGTCCATGACTTCTCTGACCACACGGCTCTGGCTCTGATATTTGTAAATCTGCCGGCAATTCGCGGCTTCCGGGAATCCCTCCTCCGGAAGGCCGGAGCCGTCCTCTGTCAGAATCATCACCGTCCCGATATCCATCTGACGTATCTCATCATCGGCCGCCCTTTCTGAAATCAGCAGAATCTCAATATGATGTTCAAGCGCAAATTCTCTGAGCGTTTCTACCGACGTAAAACTCCGGATCTCGAATGGAAGATTTTTCTTCTCCGTTAAATAATTCATAAAGCGAACCGCGTATTCTCTCTCCGTGTCGCACACCGCAAGTACCTTTCGCATCAAATTCTCCTCCTTCTGGATCTTTTCTGACACAGACCGCCATGGCACGACCGCACGGCCCTGTCCATCCCTCCTCAGTACCATCCCGCCCATGGCACACCCTCACAGCTCTGTCCTTCTCTCCTCAGTCCCACGCTCTATGGCACAGCCCCACGGCTCTGTCCTGCCCTCCTCAGTACCATCCCGCAGCCCATGGAATCAGCGCGCCGAATATAAAAACTGCCAGATGCACTCGTTCTTCCGGTCGGCTTCCCTTCCAGTAGGATTCCAGACCTCCGGAACCCGAAAATGTATATACGTATCTCTTCATAGAATGGAATCGGTCAAAAAGGGGGAATCGGTCCGAACCGGACGGTGAGAGGCACAAATGCAGAACGGCATACACAGCTGCCGGCAGAAATGTAAACAGAAGCAACAGGAGCATCTGACCGGGCTTCATGAAAATCCCGGTCACCATCAGAAGCTTGATATCGCCTGCTCCGATCAACCGGAACAGATAAAAGGGGATCAGAAGCAGAAAAGGAACCAGCGCAGACAGGAATTCCGGATGCCACCGGCTTTCCCGGAAAAACAGGATCTGCCCTGTGAGACTGAGAAGAAGTCCGGTCAGAACCCATCTGTTCGGAATTTTCTCCTCCTTCAGGTCAGAAAGCGCGGCTCCCTCTGCCAGAACCAGTACGAGAAGACGTGTATTCATAGGCTTATTCTTTCATTCGAGCAGACGTGTATCTTTAGACTCATTCTTTCATTCAGGCAGACATATATCTTTATTCTTTCATTCGAGCAGACATGTTCATACAGGTCATTCTGCAGATGAATTTTCTCATAAGACAGCGACGTGTATTTTGAATTATTTGTGTACTTGTAAGTTCGTTTGTCTGGGAATCGGTGTAGAAATGTGTGATGGATTTGATGGTTTAAGAATATAACGCGCCTGCACCTTTTTCAAGCCGGTAAAGTACGTCACTATCCACAAATAATTTTTCCGGATTTTGTAGGATTTACCCGGCGTCACTTTATGGTATAATGGTTTTCATTATTGGCCTTGCAGAACTTTTTGACACTCTGCCTGCAGGATATGCGTGTTTCCTGATTTTGACGACCGCCTGCAGGACGTCCGTATCCACAGGTAGCTATGAAGAATCTGTTTCATCCGCATCCCGCAAAAAAAATATCGCTGAGCGGTAATGAGTTGAAAATCATCGCGTGCGTCAGCATGTTTCTGGACCATTTCGCGAAGGTATTTCAGACAGAGCTGGACTCTTCCCTATATTTTGTCCTGGATAACATCATCGGCAGACTGGCCTTTCCTCTTTTCTGTCTCCTTCTGGCAGAGGGCTATTTCCACACCCGGAATCTTCGAAAATACATGCTCCGCGTCGCACTGCTCGCGCTCGTTTCGGAAATTCCCTTCAATCTTGCCATGTCGGGTCAGTTTTTCGATCCACGCTGGCAGAACACCGTATTTACCCTTCTGCTGGGGCTTCTGATGTTCTGCTTTCTGGACATCATCCGGAGCAGATCTGACCCGGTCCGGCTTCCCGCCGTACTGCTTCAGATTCTGACCGTCCTCGCGTCTGCCGCTGCCGCATGGTTTCTGCGCACAGATTATGACGTCTTCGGAATCGGCGCTCTCGCCTGCTTCTACTATCTGAATGGACGGATTTTCAAAAGTCCCCTGACCGCAGATCTCTGGGCATGCTTCTGTCTGTTCCAGGAACCGGCAGCTTTTCTGTCACTCCTTCCGGTGGCAGCCTACAACCGCTCCAGGGGAAAGAGGAAAATGAAGTATTTCTTCTACTGCTTCTACCCGCTGCATCTGCTTCTGCTGGTCTTTTTGCATGACTTGATTCATGGCAGATACGCCCTATGATTCCGCGCGCTGCAGCTCTACGCAGATACACTTGTGAACCCATGAACCTGTGCGGTACAGCCCGGGCAGACAGGACAACGCTCCTGCGGGAATGCAGCCCATTGAATTAAAAAAACAACGCCTTCAATAAAAGCAATATATATGAATACAGAAATAAGGAGGACAATAATTCACAATGACAGCTCAATCAGACCGGAACAGATCCGGAAAGAAGAAATCAAAGACAGGCTCCTTCAGCGGACAGCTGGGATTTGTAATGGCTGCCGCCGGAAGCGCGGTCGGTGTGGGAAATCTCTGGCGGTTTCCCTACCTTGCGGCCAAGGACGGCGGAGGACTATTTCTCATCATCTACCTCTGCCTGGTTCTCACCTTCGGATTCACGCTTCTGACCTCCGATATCGCAATCGGCAGAAAAACCAGGAAAAGCTCTATTTACGCCTATGCCTCCATGCGGCCGCGCTGGAAATTCCTCGGAATCATCACGTTCTTCGTACCGGTCCTCATCATGACCTATTATGCCGTAATCGGAGGCTGGATCAGCCGCTATATTGTCGTATATTTTACCGGAGCACAGAAAGCAGCCGCCGGCGACAGCTTCTTCACCTCCTTCATTACCTCACCGGTGTCTCCGGTATTTTTTGCTCTGCTGTTCATGGCTGTGACCTCCATCATCGTCTATAAAGGTGTAGAGGGAGGAATTGAAATGGTCTCCAAGTGGATGATGCCGATTCTGCTGGTTCTCATTGTAGCGATTGCCATTTTTTCACTGACACTCCGCCACACGGATGAAAATGGCGTCACCAGGACCGGAATACAGGGACTTCTTGTCTACCTGACGCCGAATTTATCCGGTCTGACCTTGGGAAGATTTCTGCAGATCCTTCTGGATGCCATGAGCCAGCTGTTCTTCTCGCTCAGCGTCTCCATGGGAATTATGATCACCTACGGCTCCTATGTAAAGCCAGATGTGAATCTCAACCGTTCCGTCAATCAGATCGAGATCTTTGACACCGGTGTAGCTCTTCTCGCCGGTATGATGATTATCCCGTCCATTTACGTATTCTCCGGAACAGACGGCATGAGCGCGGGAACCAGCCTTATGTTCGTATCCCTCCCGAAGGTATTCTATGCGATGGGCACCCCTGGCATATTCATCGGCGCCATGTTCTTTATCATGGCTGCCTTCGCCACTCTGACCTCATGCATTTCTGTTCTGGAGGCCATTGTTGCCAACTGCATGGAGCTCTTTCACGCCTCAAGAAAAAAGGTCACCGTCATTCTGACCATCATCTATATGGCAGCTTCCGCTGTCATAGCGCTCGGATACAGCATCTTCTATGTGGAGGTCAGGCTGCCCAACGGTTCTGTCGGACAGCTGCTCGACATCATGGACTATATCAGCAACAGCTTCATGATGCCCTTTATCTCCCTGCTCTCCACCATTCTGATCGGATGGGTGATCGGTCCTAAATGGATCATCGATGAAATGGAGTCCAGCGGGGACCGGTTCACCCGCAAAAAACTGTATGTCATCATGATCAAATATGTCGCCCCGGTCATGATGTTCGTTCTGTTCCTGCAGTCCACCAGCCTGCTCAATGCCATTGCCTGAACGCAAACACTCGCGTAAAAAACGCAGTCGCATGCCACGCAGTCGCATGCCTCCCCGGCGTGAGCGGTCGGAGCGTCTTCCCGCCTTCAAATTTCCCCGGCCGAAGCGCTCGAAGCGTCTGCCCGCCTTCAAATTTCCCCGGCCGGAGCGGTCGGAGTATCCTGCCTGCGTTCAAAGGAACACTGGCAAAGCGCACACGTAAAAAGCACTGCATACCCGCACAAGTCCGGCTGAATCCGGGCTTGTACAGGTATACAGTGCTTTTCTTTCCAAATGACGCCGCACAGGCCCCTGCATCATCTGTTTATCTCTGTTTTTTCAGATATTCAAGCACCCGATCAAATTCATCCGGGTAGATACAGGTCGCCTCCCTATTCTCCAGTACCATTCGCCGGCATTCCTCCAGATCCATCCAGCGCACGCTCTCCACCTCAGATTTCTGGAGCACGAGATGGCTCTCGTCGACCGGTCTCTTGTAGACAAAGAGATGCGCAAATTCGTGATCACGGAACATCCGGCCGTGAAATTCCTTCTCATAGCTTCCCTCATGGACACCCAGATACTCAAGATCCCCGGGGCCGGCATGAATTCCGAGTTCCTCCCCTAATTCCCGCAGCGCCGACTCCAGCGGCTCGTCGCCGGCATCGATATGCCCGGCCGAGGAGATATCCAGACAGCCCGGATTCGAATCCTTGTCAGCGCTCCGCTTCTGCAGCAGGACCTCCATGCCCGACAGGCTGCCTTCCGACGGCCTCACAATCCAGATATGGACCGTTCCGTGAGGATCTCCCTCCCGATGCACCACATTCCTTTCCTGCACAATTCCGCTCCTGGTGCCGTCCTCCTTCAGCACATCAAACAGCTCCATCGGACGGCCGTTCAAGTCCGCCGTCACCAGTCTGTCCTTCCCGTCATATACCAGCTTCAGGGAAAAAAACGGCACGTTCTCGTCGATGAGCCGGAAGAAAATCTTGTCTCCGGCCCAGAGATTCAGCTTCCACACCTCTTCGATGTCGATCCACGCAAGCTCGCCCTCGTCACATTCTGCCGGCTCGCCGCTGTATCCATCCGCGGTAAACAGGGACATATATTCATAATCTCCTTTTCCGGAGTCAAACGTCACGATCCCCCGGTACTGCCAGGATGTCAGTGTATAGCCCGTTTCCTCGCGCACCTCACGGATCACACACTCCTCCGGACTCTCTCCCAGCTTAAAATGGCCGCCGACTCCGATCCACTTGTCTTTGTTGACGTCATGCTTCTTCACGGTCCGGTGCAGCATGAGATATTTCCCGTCCCTTTTCAGATAGCACAGCGTACTCATATTCTTCAGGTCGTTTTTCTGTTTTTCCTTCACAAGATCCATCGTTCGTCTTCTCCTGCCATAAATCACTCACAGCTTTCCTGCCCGGATATCAGCTCCGGCCCGCTCCATCCCTGTACCGGTTCCGCTTTCCCGGCCAGATACACCTCCGTCTTCTCTGCCCTTATACCAGCTCCGGCTTTCCCGGCCGTATATTTTTCCGTCTCCTGCCATGCCTGCGCAAATCACAGTCACGCCCCTGCGCACCTGCCTGTGACTATATATCCGCTTCCTCAGCCCGGTATCCCGTCCCCGTCATAATCGGTCTGTCCCCGGTAACCCACCGAATAGCCTGAAAGAACATCGTAGGTATAGGCAGTGCCGTTCGCAATCGGCGCAAGCTTTGAGATATAATCCGCCGTTCCACTGGCATGCCCGGTACCATCGTCCCGCACATGCACAGAAGATGAGAGGAAGGTCGCGTATCCGTCCGGCGTGTAATACGTGTACTCGCTGCCGGGCGTATAATTGCTGATCTGCTCTGTCGTCAGATTGAACATAAAATGACGGATCCGGTTCCAGTACGCGGCATCATTCAATGCCGCGTCAATGATCGGCCCGCCGGACGCGTACTGCTGCGGGTCCGAGTCCTGGTCGTCCCATGTCGGATCCACCTCATACCATTCGCCGTCCAGTTGAACCAGATTCCACGAATGTGCCTCCATGGAATCCGGATCTGAGCCCGCATATCCCCCGACTCTCGTACATGTAATTCCCGCCTGCTGCAGAAGATACTCATAAGCATAAGAATACCCGTCGCAGACGCAGGTATTTGCCTGGTTTCTGCTGTTGGCGACCAGTGCACCGTACGCGGTATATCCGTAGTCGAAGGCGCCATCCGGAGAATAGGACGCAGCCAGATCCTTGTCATAGGTCACGGTATCAATCAGCTTGTCATGGATCTGAAGCGCAATCTCCGGCTGTGACCGTGTCAGATCTATGTCCGCCATAAAATTGCTCACCGCCTCATTAAAGGCTGTCATCTGGTTCTGATAATCATCATACGTCCTGCTCAGCCGGATCATGACATCATATGTCCCGCCTGTGCTCAGGCTGTTGTAATAATACTGGAAATTTCCGCTGCTCTGCCGGAACCAGAACAGCTCCGGATGATCATAAATCAGCGCCTCATATGCAATCGTCAGTTCCCTGCCAAACGCATCAGATGACGGATCCTCACTGACCGTAACCTTTTTGTGATAATCCGTAGACGTCGGGTCTCTCGTCACCGCCAGAAGCGCATCGTATATTCCCTGTTCCTCCGCGGAAAGCTGCGTGTAGTAGTAAAAAACCGGGGCATTATTCACAAAAAGTGAATCGCCCTCCGGCAGTTTGTCCTTATAATCCCCGGTAACGCCATCCAGAAACGAAGAAATATCCGAGATAATCGACTGCCCGGAACCCGATGTGGACTGCTTTCCGGAACCGCTTCCCGCATCCGAACCCGATCCTGAAGGATCACCCGTTTCGCCGCTTCCTCCGGAAACAGAGTCCGCAGCTGACGAGGAAGTATCCTCAAGATCTTTATTCACATTAAAAAAATTCCGGAACATATCCGGAAGCTCTGAGACATGAAAGTCTCCGGAGCCGCAGCCCGCAAGCAGGGCCCCGCACATAAGCACAGTCAGAACGAAAAGTCCTGTCCTCTTTTTTCCTATCATCATATCCGTCTCCCTGATGAATGGTAAAACCGGTTCGTCCGGTTCACACCACTGCCATCGCATACTCTGAAGCCTGTGGTTTTTTATGAAGAGAATTATATCATGTTCCCTTCAGATATGCTAAAATATCAACGAGATCTAACCGCCGTCCCGCACGCGCTTATCTGCTGACGGAGCACGGCAAATAAATTCTGAACTATCTGCATCTGCTTTGCCGCCGGCATTCCTTTTCCAGAATCCGGTTTCGCAAAGCCATCGAAAGGAGCTAATGAATTATGGGAAATGTTTCACCATCCGCATGCATGGAAGTAAAAGACGGAACACATGTTGCAAAAGTAGTCCTGATGCCAGGCGATCCTCTCCGCGCAAAATATGTGGCGGAAACCTATCTTCAGAACCCGGTCCTGTTCAATGATGTCCGCGGAATGCTCGGATACACCGGGATCTACGACGGTGTCGAGGTATCCGTCATGGGAAGCGGCATGGGAATTCCCTCTATCACCCTTTATTCCCATGAATTGTTCACCTTCTATGGCGTCGAAGGAATCATTCGGATCGGTTCCGCAGGCGGCGTCGGAGACAACGTCAATGTACGGGACGTTGTAGTCGCAATGAGCGCGTCCACAAACTCCGCTGCTCCGTCCCGCTACGGACTTCCGGGCACGATCGCGCCGACTGCAGACTGGGACATGCTCCGTGACGCCGTGCGAATCGCAGATGAAATGGGCGTCCGCACCTCTGTCGGAAGCGTCTATTCCTCCGATTTCTTCTACTACCCGGACCCGGCCGTTGCCGAGAAGGAGAAGGAAGCAGGCCTTCTGGCTGTAGAGATGGAAAGCGCCGGTCTCTATACAGAGGCAATGTACGCTCACAAGAAGGCACTGGCCCTCTTTACCATTTCCGATCATCTCTTCAAGCCGGAGCATCTCTCCCCGGAAGAGATCAAGACCTCCTTCCATGAAATGATGGAAATCGCCCTGAAGACCGCTGCCGATACCGTGAGAAAGCTCAGCTGAATCTGATGCACGGCGACCCGCTGCTCCGCCCATCCGGAACGACGGATCGCCGCGCGACGTTTTATATTTTTGACATTCTTCACACGAATCCAGATTATTCGATGTCCGCATCCAGAAGCTGCCGGTAAACCTTCATTTCTTCCTCAGTCTTCAGACTGGAATCCAGAACGACTCTTCCCGGCTCTTCTCCTTTATTCAGCAGACCATGCCGCGAAAGCTGGCGGTGCAGTTCCCTTGCGGTTCCTCTGCCCCCGTCGTAGAGCGGCACATCTCCCATGACGCTGTGAATCTGCTTCTTCAGAAACGGATAGTGCGTGCATCCAAGCACAATTCCGTCAATCTGTCCCCGATAGGGCCCGATCATCTGCTCCAGCATCTGTGTAACGTCCGCCGCGTCCAGATTTCCCTTTTCCACCCGGTCAGCAAGACCCGCGCAGGAAACCGGGATGAATTCCGCCTCCCCGGCAAGTCTTCCCGAAAGCTCGTGGTATTTCTCCAGCCTCAGTGTGACCGGGGTCGCCATCACCAGAATCCTCCCGTGATGCTCCTCTCTGGCAGCTGGCTTCAGCGCAGGTTCGATTCCGATCACCGGCATTGTCTTTTCGTACTTCTCCCGGATCAGCCTTACCGCCGCACTGGTTGCGGTGTTGCAGGCGACGACAATCGCCTTGCATCCCTCATTCACCATGCGATCCACGATCGCCATGGAAAGCTCCTGCACCTTCTCTACCGTCTTCTCGCCATAAGGCGCATTCGCCGAATCCCCAAAATAATAAAAATTCTCGTTCGGGAGCTCGCGGATCATTTCCCTCAAAACGCTGATTCCTCCGACTCCGGAATCAAACACGCCTACATAACCCCTGTATTTTTTCTCATCTGTACTCATGTTCCCGCCTGTCCTGATTCAGTCTATCGGAATTACATCCGGTTTCCAACGTGATCTCCGCCGTACAATGCACAATGCCAAAGCAGCCCTTCATGCCCCGCAATCGGGGCAGCATTTAATCTATAAAGCCAGCTGCTCCGTTGTTTTCGCACCTCTCGCAGCTGCCACATCTGACCGACTTCATCGATCTGCCGCGACGTTCTCCGCGCACAGCCCCTTCACAGCCGAACGCATACCACTGTTCCTGTCATTCAAAAAGTGCCGCGCCACATGTGCACGACACCTCTATCTTACCAAATGTTTCGGATTTCTTCAATTGTACGCAAGGACCTCATGCGCGGACCTTCTTTGCCCTGGTCTTCGGACGGACGGCATCCGCCGGAATCCTTTCTTCACTCTCTGGATCCATCCCGCTCTGAAGAATTTCTTCACTCTCCGGGTGCGGACTGCTCTGAAGAAGTTCTTCCCTCTCGGGGTCCGGCTCACCCTGAAGAAGTGTGTTGAAATTGATCTCCTTCAGCGCGGTATCAGACAGATTCAGGCAGCTGCTTCCCATCCGGTCAAGATCGTGCAGAAGCGCGTTGAAGCTCACCGTCATCTTCGCATCGCACTTTCCCTTTGCGACCCGCTTCACGTGATCCTTCCGCATCCCTTCATCGATGTCCATGACCATCTCCCGTTCCTTCTTCAGACTGTCCGTCTCAATTTTCCCGGGATCCGCCATGAGGACAAGTGTTTCCTCAAACATCCTACGAATCAGTTCCATGGATTTCCGAAGCTCCTTCATCGCATCCTTGGAATATTTCACTTTCATATTCTTCGCTCCCGCGATGTTTTCAATGATACTCCGGCACAGATCCGCAATCCGGTCGATTTCACTCTGAATCAGAAGAACACCTGTCGCCATGGATGCCTGGTCCTCCGTGATGGCACCGAACGAAAAAACAGCGGCCAGATATTCGTTGATCTTTTCTGACAGCTCATGTACCCCCGCAGCCTCCGCACGGATTGTCCCAAGTACGGCATCACTGTCCTTCTGTGTGATCTCCTCCGCCTTTACGAACATCCGCTGGACGATATGCGCGGAATGAAGTGTCTCCTGCGCCACAAGATGGAGCGCGGCAACCGGCTGCCGGATCAGCTTGTCATCCAGATATTTGGGCTCGCCGAGTGGAACCACCCGCTCCTTCTTTCCCGGGAGAAGCTTCATGACGATCCTGACCATCAGCCACAGAAGAGGCGTCCAGATCAGAGTCATGATGATATTGAAACCGGTATGGGCATTGGCAATCTGTCTGGAAATGACATCTACCTCATTGCCCTTCGGAGAGATCATCGTGATCAGACTCGCGTAGGGCTTTACAAACCAGATGAACAGCAGACTGCCGCTCACATTAAAGATACAGTGCGCCAGCGCCGTCCGCTTTGCGTCGATGCTCTGGCCGATACTTGCCAAAATGGCTGTGATCGTCGTTCCGATATTATCACCCAGGAGAACCGGTATCGCTCCCGCAAGGCCGATGATGCTTGTGATCCCGTCTGCGGCAGGCTGAGACGCAAAATTCTGAAGAACCGCAATTGTAGCGCTGGAGCTCTGCACCACAAGAGTCATCATCAGACCTGTCAGAACACCCAGCACCGGAATATGGGCGACCTTCCCAATCAGGTTAATAAAGAAGGGACTGGAAGCCAGGGGTTTCATCACGCTGCCCATGATCTCGATTCCCTCAAACAGAAGCCCGAAAGCCAGGATGGTATTTCCGATGTATTTGATCTTCTGCTTCTTCGCGGTAAATCCGATGATAAAGCCGATGAAAATGATGATAAAGATATAATCACTCAGCTTGAACGCTATGATCTGAGCCGTCATGGTCGTTCCGATATTCGCTCCGAAGATGATCGAAATCGCCTGCGGAAGAGTCATCAGGCCTGCGCTCACGAACCCGATCGCCATGACCGTCGTCGCACTGGAGCTCTGCAAAACCGCTGTAACCAGTGCTCCTGAAATCACTCCCAGCACCGGATTTCTGGTGAGCATCCCCAGCACCGTGCGCATCTTCTCTCCGGCCGCTTTCTGCAGACTGTCGCTCATCATGTTCATGCCGAACAGAAAAATCGCGAGTCCTCCCAGCAGACCAAATACTATCTGTACCTTCTCATTCATAACCTACCTCCGGGATCTGTAACGCTCCATTAACATATAGATTAAGCGTACAAAAGATAACCCGGAGAAACTATCTGTTTAATATAAAGTCTGTGTTAATGCTATGTTAATTGTTGTCGGAGTATTAACAATACGATATGTAAAAGGACCGCCCCTTTCTTTTAAATTTTAGTTCAAAACTAAAATAACAAAAGCAATCTTCTAAACTCCCTTTATAACATCGTCTATCACAGATTTTGCAAAATCATAGTCATTTTTTTTCACATAAACATAGTACATGATTTTTTGGTTCGGATTTTCACCAAAGTTGCCCAGCAATCCAGAACCTCTGTTAGACCTTCCAAAATCGCTACTTTTTATCTCATATCTAATCTTAGCACTATTAAGCTTTCTGGTAATATTTTGCAATTTTATCGTATCATATGTTAAAAATAGTTCTCTTTTCCCAAACATATAATCACCTAAAATCTTATTGACACTAACCACGCTGTTTGAATGCCGATCATAATTATAATGAGGTGTGCTAAAACATTTGATAACTATTTTTTCATGGATCTCTCCTCATATAAACAATACATTCTCAAATCTTTTTACAATGGACAAAATAGCTATACTATATATCGCAAAATTTTACACAGTCTGTCAGTTGAATTTGAATACCGCTGCTCCGTAAGCCGGAAGCTCGTAGGCGATGTGAAGCTTCTGCCCGTCGCATTCGCCCTCCTCGGCCTTGTATTTGAGCGGAACCTTGTGATCCCCTCCGTACTTCTCGCATTTGCTGTCGAGAATCAGCGTGTAATTCCCGGCCTTCGGCACGCCGCACATATAGTCCGCGCGCTCCACCGGCGTGAAATTGATGACAAAGAGAAGATTGTTTCTCTTCGTCGGCGACCATCTCACAAAGCTGAAGATGCTCCGGTCGCAGTCGTCCGCGTTCATCCATTCAAATCCCTCATAGCCCTTGTCATTTGCGTAAAGGGCAGGATATTTCCGGTACATGTTCAGCAGGTCACGCACATAGGCCTGCAGATGCTCGTTCTTCTTGTCCTCCAGAAGGAACCAGTCCAGTTCCCTCTCCTCGCTCCACTCTCTGTACTGTCCGAAATCCTGTCCCATGAACAACAGCTTTTTGCCCGGGTGGCCAAACATGAAGGTATAACCGACCTTAAGATTCTGGAACTTCTCATCCTCCTGTCCCGGCATCTTGTTGATCATCGAGCATTTCAGATGAACCACTTCATCATGTGAGAGAACCAGGATGTATCTCTCACTGAACGCATAGGTCATCGCGAAGGTCATCTTGTTGTGGTTGAACTTGCGGAAATACGGATCCAGCTTCATATACTCCAGAAAGTCATGCATCCAGCCCATGTTCCACTTGTAGGTAAACCCGAGGCCGCCGTCCTCCACCTTTCCGGTCACCTTCGGCCACGCAGTCGACTCCTCGGCAATCATCATGACGCCCGGATTCCGACCGGGCACAAGCGTGTTCAGATGTTTGAAAAATTCAATCGCCTCGAGGTTCTTGTTGTCCCCGTATTTATTTGCGATCCACTCTCCGTCCTTTCTGCCGTAGTCCAGGTACAGCATGGAGGCAACAGCGTCCACCCTCAGGCCGTCCACATGGAACTCCTCCACCCAGTAAAGCGCATTCGCAAGCAGGAAATTCTTCACCTCCGGACGGCCGTAGTTAAAGATCTTGGTGCCCCAGTCCGGATGCTCTCCCTGTCTCGGATCCGCATGTTCGTATACGGCATCGCCGTCAAAATTCGCGAGTCCCTCGGCATTTTTCGGGAAATGCGCGGGTACCCAGTCCAGAATTACACCGATCTTGTTGCGGTGAAGATAATCCACCAGATACTTGAAATCAGCCGGCGCCCCGTAGCGGGAGGTCGGTGCGTAATATCCTGTCACCTGGTATCCCCAGGACTGATCAAGCGGATGCTCGGCAATGCCCATAAGCTCGACGTGAGTATATCCCATGTCCTTCACATACTCGACAATCCGCTTCGCGAATTCCCGGTAGGTATAGAACCCTTCCGGATTTTCCTCACTATATGGATGCTTCATCCAGGACCCTGGATGCACTTCGTAGATCGACAGCGCAGCCGTTTCCGGCACAAGGTTCTGCCTGTTCCGGATCCACGCCGCGTCGCCCCACCGATAGCTCAGATCCGCTATTCTCGAAGCCGTTCCCGGACGAAGCTCCGCCCAGTTCCCGTACGGATCCGCCTTGTACAGCTTCTGATTGTTCTTCGAGATGATCAGATATTTGTAGAGCTGACCCACTGCCGCTCCCGGGATAAAGATCTCCCAGATTCCCTGATCTTCGATCTTTTTCATGGGATTTGCATTCTCATCCCAGCTGTTAAACTCTCCGATCACATACACCGCGACCGCATTCGGCGCCCATAATGTGAACCACGTTCCGTTCTCGCCATTCAGACGCGCTGTGTGCGCGCCCATCTTCTTGTACAGATCATAGTGAGTCGCCTGACCGAACAGATAGGAATCCAGATCAGAAAAAATATGCGGGTCCTGTCTGACCTTGTTTTCCGAAGCCTCTTCCGTTTTTTCGGATTCTCCGGAAATCTCCGGCTCATCCACAATCTTTCCCGACTGCGCCTTCGCCACCGATCTTTTCACATTTTTCTTCACTGAATTTACGGTAGCAGCCGCATTTTTGCCTGCCTTTTCCGTTGCATCCTTCATCGCCTTCGACGCGATATCCGATGCCTCCTTCGCTGCCCTGGCAGCCTTTCCGGAAGCCTCTTTCACTGCAGACGCCGCCTTCTCCACGGTCTCGCTTTTCTTTTCTTCCCCGATGCTTTTTCTTGCCATTTCCCTCTCCTTTATACGGATGCTATTTTCTATGGAATTGCTGTCTCTATTCTCTATAAAAAATGTCCTCTCGTCCCTTTAACCACTTCGCGCGTGAAGGTCCGCCCGGCGTTTTCGAAGAGCTTTCCTCTTTTCCTGACTGTATAAGCTTCGGATTGCTCCGTGCTTCGCACTCCCGCAATCCCACAAGCAAAAGCACTCCCGCGCCGCTTCGCGTCCCTCCGTGCTTTTGCTTGTTGCCTTCGAAATCGCATACCGTCTCTTTCACACGCTTCGCGGATGAAGGTCCGCCCGGCGTTTTCGAAGTGCTTTCCTCTTTTCCTGACTGTATAAGCTACGGATTGCTCCGTGCTTCGCACTCCCGCAATCCTACAAGCAAAAGCACTCCCGCGCCGCTTCGCGTCTCTCCGTGCTTTTGCTTGTTGCCTTCGAAATCGCATACAGTCTCTTTCACACGCTTCGCGCGTGTCGATCCTGTATGCGTTTTCGAAGAGCTTATACAGTCATAATATCACAAAAAGATTTGGATTCGTATAGAAAAATATGGAAAATTCCACAAATGAGGGCCCGGTTTTCTTCCGTCATCTTCCTAATCCGCCCTATTGCATCCGATACATTTTGTAATGCCTCCGATAATCCCAATTGCAATATCTCAGTTCTTCAGGTCAGGCTTACTGCAGCCGGTACATTCTGCAGGCGTTCTCCCAGGTTGTCTGCTCGACTTCCTCCGCTGTTATCCCTTTCAGATCCGCGATCGCACGCACCACATACCGGAGATTCCGGGAACTGTTCCTGCTTCCCCGGTGCGGCTCCGGCGCGAGATACGGGCAGTCAGTCTCCAGAACGAGATGTGACAGAGGAACTGCCTGCACCGTTTCCTTCAGACGTCTGGCATTTTTGAATGTGACCACACCCCCGATTCCCAGATACATCCCCATCTCTGTATATTCCAGCGCCTGTTCGACAGAATACGCATAGCAGTGAATCACACCGCCGATCTCTCCCAGGTTCTCCTCCCGGGCAATATTCATCGTATCCTGTGCAGCGTCTCTGCTGTGAATGATTACCGGAAGCCTGTGACTTCTCGCCAGTTCCAGCTGCTTTCTGAACCAGTAGATCTGCTCCTCCCGGTTATCCTTGTTCCAGTGATAATCCAGTCCGATCTCTCCCACAGCCACGCACTTCGGAAACCGCAGATATTCTTCCAGTTCTTTTACCCGTTCCTCATTCAGCTCCCCGACGTTGTCCGGGTGCAGACCAAATGCAGCAAAGGCATCTGTATAATTCTCCGCTATCTTTCGCGTTTTTTCCAGACTGGACCAGTCGGAGGCCACGTTGACGAACCGTCCCACATGATAATCCGGAAGGGTCCGGATCATCTCATCTCTGTCCTCATCAAAAGCTTCATCCTCGTAATGCGCATGTGTATCAAATATCATTCTTCATCACCTCACATGGTAAAAGTCCATGCTGTAAACATCGTCACATACTGCTGATAGGGTTTGTCGTGAGCTGCGCATTCGCACAACCGCCCTTAACGTTTTGTCCCGGGCAACGCGTTCCTGCATCCGCTCTTATACGTTTGGTCCAGGGCAACGCATTCCTGCATCCACTCTTATACGTTTGGTCCAGGGCCACATGTTCGCACAGCCCCCTTATATGGCAGAAGACTGCAACACACATGCTGCAGTCTTCCGTATAACCCAGCCGCTATATAACGGCATTTTCTCTAAAAAATTTTATTTATGAAATCCCGGAGCCTGACGGCATATCTTTCTCAGGTGTCATCAGGGTCACATTTCCCTCACTGTCTTCCGCGGCGAGAATCATGCCCTGCGACTCCAGACCGGCAAGCTTCGCCGGCTTCAGATTAATCAGACACATTACCTTCTTGCCGACCATCTCCTCCGGCTTGTACCATTTCTTGATTCCGGAAACGATCTGACGGGTCTGGTCACCGAATTTAATCTGAGACACCAGAAGCTTCTTCGATTTCGGAACCTCTCTGCACTCCAGAACCTCACCTACCGCGAACTGCATCTTCGCAAAATCATCATAGGTGATCTCCGCCTTCGGCTCAACGTGGATCTCCGGCTTCTCTTCTCCTGCTGCATCAGCCCCTTCGCCGGCTGTACCGCTCTGCGCAGCCTCTCCGGACGTGGCCTTCTGTCCTTTACGGATCTCCTCTACCTTTTCCATGACATCCTTCAGGTCCTGTCTTGCAAACAGAATCTCCGGCTCTTCCGTCACCTTCGTGCCGCTCTTATACAGGCCGAATTTATCGGCATCTGCATAATCTCTCTTCCCGGTATTGAGCTGCTTCAGAATCCGCTCCGTCGTTTCCGGCATATACGGCTCAAGAAGCGATGCTCCTATGGTAATGCTCTCCGCGAGATTGTACAGAACCGTCGCCAGCCTGTCCTTCTTTGTCTCATCCTTGGCGAGTGCCCACGGCATGGTTTCATCAATGTATTTATTGCAGCGCTTGAAGAGCGCAAAAATCTCGGTAATCGAATCCGCGACGTGAAGTCCCTTCATCTTCTCCTCGACCTTGCCGGCAGTCTCTGTAACAACCGACTTCAGCTGATCGTCCACCGGATCATTCACATTTTTGTCCTCGACAATTCCGCCGAAATATTTATTTGACATGGAAATCGTACGATTTACCAGATTGCCAAGCGTATTCGCAAGGTCAGAATTGAGGCGTTCCACCATCAGCTCCCAGCTGATGACACCGTCATTCTCGAACGGCATCTCATGAAGAACAAAATACCGGACCGCATCAACCCCGAAGAGATTGACCAGATCATCCGCATAGATCACATTTCCCTTTGACTTGCTCATCTTGCCGTCTGCCTGGATCAGCCACGGATGTCCGAATACCTGCTTCGGAAGCGGCTCGCCCAGCGCCATCAGGAAGATCGGCCAGTATATCGTATGGAAACGGATGATGTCCTTTCCGACCAGATGAAGATCCGCCGGCCAGAACTTCTTGTACTGCTCGCTGCTGTTCCCATCGGCGTCATAGCCGAGACCGGTGATATAGTTGGTCAGTGCGTCCAGCCATACATATACGACATGCTTGTCATCAAAGTCTACCGGAATTCCCCACTTGAAAGAAGTCCTGGAGACACAGAGATCCTGAAGCCCCGGAAGCAGGAAGTTATTCATCATCTCATTCTTTCTGGATACCGGCTGAATAAATTCGGGATGTTCATTGATGTACTCAATCAGCCTCGGCGCATACTTGCTCATTCTGAAGAAATATGCCTCCTCCTTTGCCCGTGTGACCGGCCGTCCGCAGTCCGGACACTTGCCGTCCACCAGCTGGGAATCCGTCCAGAAGGACTCGCACGGCGTACAGTACCATCCCTCATAATGTCCCTTGTAGATGTCGCCCTGCTCATAGAACTTTTTGAAAATCTTCTGGACCTGTCTGACGTGATATGCATCTGTCGTGCGGATGAACTTGTCGTAGGAGGTATTCATCAGATCCCAGATCCGGTGAATCTCGGATGCCACGTCATCTACATACTGCTGCGGCGTACATCCCTTCTCCTCGGCCTTGTTCTCAATCTTCTGGCCGTGCTCGTCCGTACCGGTCTGAAAATATACCTGATATCCCTGCATCCTGCGGAATCTCGCAATACTGTCCGCAAGAACGATCTCATATGTATTACCGATATGGGGTTTTCCGGACGCATATGCAATAGCCGTAGAAATGTAATAATTCTCTCCTGTATGTTTTACCATTCTCTAATCACCTCTTCCGCCGACAGATGAGCCGGCTTCTCTGTTGAATAACGCCACATGCAGGACCGGGAGACCATCGTCTCCCGAACCTCATGTGGCATTGAATACCTTGTCACGGGCCTGTCATTCTCAGAAAAATACACGGATTCTTCCAAGGATTTCTTCACCCATCTGGTCCGCTTTTGCCTTAAATTCAGATTCCTTCATCTTTTTTGTGATAAAGGCGAACTCGCCGGGCACTGCCGGCAGACTGATCGGCTCTACCCTGCCAAAAATCTCATTCACCTTGTCAATTTTTTCTGATACTGATCCCTTTACACGAACAAAGAAACGATTCTCCATCGTACTGACGTCACACAGCTTCAGGGTTCTGCTGCTCCAGTTCATCATGATATTGCGATGAAGATGCTTTGCCTCATCCACGACATCCGCCACAACCGCGCTGGCTGTAGGAAGCTTTCCCGCGCCGCTGCCGTAGAACATGGCGTCACCGAGAACATTCCCGTGAATGAAAATCGCGTTGAACACTCCGTTCACGCTGTAAAGAGGGCTGCTTTCGTTGATCATGCCCGGGCAGACCATAGCGTAGAAACCATCGTCGACCTTACAGCTTGTCGCCAGAAGCTTGATCGCCGCGCCGATTTCCTGCGCGTACTTCATATCCACGGCTGTGATCTTTGTAATTCCCTCCGTATAGATGTCATGATAATCCACATGACGTCCGTAAGCCAGAGAAGAAAGGATGGCGATCTTCCGGCAGGCATCGTATCCCTCAATATCCGCCTCCGGATTGCGCTCCGCGTAACCGTTATTCTGCGCCTCCGCGAGAGCCTCATCAAAATCAGATCCGTCCCGTCCCATCTTTGTCAGGATATAGTTTGTCGTCCCGTTCAGAATACCGGTGATCTGATCAATCTCATCCGCTGTGAGCGAGGAATTCAGCGGACGGATAATCGGAATTCCTCCGCCGCAGCTCGCCTCAAACAGATAGTTAATGCTCTTCTCCTTTGCAATCTTCAGAAGCTCCGTGCCATACGTCGCAACGAGCTCCTTGTTGGATGTGCACACGCTCTTGCCTGCAAGAAGAGCGCTCTTGGTAAACTCATAAGCAGGGTGCAGTCCGCCCATGGTTTCCACGACAATGTCTACCTCCGGGTCCTGCAGAATCACATTGAAATCATGGACCAGAACCTTCTCCACCGGATCTCCCGGAAAATCTCTGAGGTCAAGAACATATTTGATATTGATCTCGTCCCCCGCCTTCTTGTTGATACTGTCATGGTTGGTATTGATTACTTCAACTACTCCGGAACCTACGGTTCCGTAACCCAGAACGGCAACATTAACCATCTGTATTCTTCCTCGCTCTCATCTGATGTAGGTGTATAAGTCCCGTCGCATGACAGAGACGGACTGCACACCCGAAGGGCGTGCAAGACCGGCTATGGCTTTGCGACGACAACAGGTATGAGCACGAAGTGACGCGTATGCGGCACGAAAGTGCTCATACCTGTAGCGACGCGAAAGCACAAAGTGCGAAGCGGCGCGTAGACTTATACAAAGGTATTAAAAAAACAGCTCTTCGAAAACGCAGACAGGCCGCCTGTCGCGAAGCGTGTGTAAGAGATTGGATGCGATTTCGAAGTCTCTTACTTTTCGTTACTTCGTGTGCTCCTTCTTCTTCAGCGCGCTCCACTTCAGGTACGCATTGATAAACGGATCAATATCGCCATCCAGGACAGCACTTGCCTGTGCACGCTCTTCTCCTGTCCGCAGATCCTTCACCATCGTATACGGCTGAAGGACATAGGAGCGGATCTGATGTCCCCATGCAATATCCGTCACCTCGCCGCGGATTCCGGCCTCCTTCTCCGCCTGCTTCTCCAGCTCGAGCATATACAGCTTTGATTTCAGGACCTGCATCGCCTTGTCCTTGTTCATGTGCTGGGACCGCTCGTTCTGACAGGTGACCACGATTCCGGTTGGCAGATGGGTGATCCGGATTGCCGATGAGGTCTTGTTGACGTGCTGACCGCCGGCACCGCTGGAACGATAGGTATCCACACGGATGTCCTCGTCACGCACTTCGATATCTATATCCTTGTCCAGATCCGGCATGACATCGCACGATACGAAGGAGGTCTGCCGCTTTGCCTGCGCATTAAACGGAGAAATCCGGACCAGACGGTGAACTCCTGCCTCCGACTTGAGATAGCCATACGCATTCTCGCCGTTGACCTGGAACATTACCGACTTGATGCCGGCCTCATCGCCTTCCTGATAATCCAGTTCCTCAATGCTGAAATGATGCCTCTCCGCCCACCTTGTATACATACGGTAAAGCATGCCGCACCAGTCCATTGCCTCGGTTCCGCCCGCTCCCGCGTTCAGTCTCACGATCGCGTTGCAGGAATCATATTCCTCGGAGAGGAGTGTCTTGATCCGGATATTCTCAAGCTTCTCCTTGAACTCATCCAGCATCTCCCGCACTTCCGGAACGACCGACTCGTCATCCTCTTCTTCGCCCATCTCGATCAATGTCTCGATGTCTTCCTTAGAGGATACCAGCTTCTTATAGGTGTCCCGATCGTCCTTGAGGTTTCCCAGCTCTCTTGTCTGCTTCTGAGCCTCCTCCGGGTTGTCCCAGAAATTCGGCTCCTCCATTTTTCTCTCTAATTCTTCGATCCGCTGCTCTTTGCTAGCGAGGTCAAAGTGAATCCCTCACTTCCACCAATGGCTGATCGAATGTCCTGAGTTCCTGTTTCATGTTTTCAAGTTCTACTACCACCAGCTTCACCACCTTTTGTTCTGTGAACATTTTATTCCGGTTTGCGTATCCTGAAGGGCCGGTTCCGAAAACCGGTAATCGGGGCCCTCTTTAACGAGATAAAACACGCTGCGCGAGTTTTATCTCGCTATCGCGACGCTCGCCGCACACGAATACTTCGCATTCGGCTGCGGCTCACTGTTCGCGTAAAAAAATATTCCCGCCGCATGCCGTCATCTGTCCGACGGCATGACGATGCTGTCGCGCCGGCAGGACACCATCCGGCACGGCAGCTCTTCTGATCATCTGCTCTTCGGATCAGTTCTTCACTCAGATATCCAGCGGCGGTGCTCCCTTCCGTCCGTGACACTGCTTATACTTCAGACCGCTTCCGCACGGGCAGGGGTCGTTCGGATAAATCTTTTTTGCCTTTTTCTGTATCGGCTTCCGTTCGGATGTGTCATCTCTGTTGGTTCCGGTGACCTGAGCTACCTGCTCACGCTCCACCTTCTCCTCAATCCGGACATGGTACAGCAGGCGGATGGTGTCCTCCTGAATTGACGCGGTCATTTCATTGAACATGTCATAGGCCAGCATCTTGTACTCCACCTTCGGATCCTTCTGGCCGTATGCCTGAAGTCCGATACCCTGGCGCAGCTGCTCCATATCATCGATGTGATTCATCCATTTCTCATCGATCACACGCAGAAGGATGACACGCTCCAGCTCACGGATCTGTTCCTCAGACTGGAACTGGGCCTCTTTTTCCTCATAAAGCCGGACTGCCTTGTCCTTGAGGTTCTGCTTCAGCTCCTCCTTGCCCTTCTTCAGAGCAGCGACATCTTCTTTCGTTATCTTCTGAAGAGGAATAATCGGAAGCAGCAGACGGTTCAGTTCATCCAGATCCCAGTTGTCCGGTTCATCTCCACTCTCGCCGATCGCCCGCTCCACGGTGTTGTCGATCGTGTCGTAGATCATCTTCATGATAGAATCACGCATGCTCTCGCCGTTCAGAACCTGGCGGCGCTCCTTGTAGATGATCTCTCTCTGCTCATTGTTGACAAGGTCATAATCCAGAAGATTCTTACGGATTCCGTAGTTGTTGCCCTCGATCTTCTCCTGCGCCTTCTCGATTGTCGATGAAAGCATCTTGTGATGAATCTCCTCACCCTCGGATACGCCCAGAGATTTGAAGACGGACATCAGCTTCTCGGAACCGAACAGGCGGAGAAGATCGTCTTCCAGTGACAGATAGAAACGGCTCTCTCCCGGATCTCCCTGTCGTCCGGAACGTCCGCGCAGCTGATTGTCAATACGTCTCGACTCATGCCGCTCCGTACCGATGACCTTCAGTCCTCCGGCCGCTCTCGCTTCCTCATCAAGCTTGATATCAGTACCACGGCCCGCCATATTCGTGGCGATGGTTACCGCGCCCGCCTCGCCCGCGTGGGATATGATCTCGGCCTCAAGCTCATGATATTTCGCGTTCAGTACCTGATGCGGAATTCCCTCTCTCTTCAGCATGCGGCTGAGAAGCTCTGATGTATCGATGTTGACGGTACCCACAAGTACCGGCTGTTTCTTCGCGTGAGACTCCTTGACGTCCTCGATTACCGCCCGGTATTTCTCCTTCTTTGTGATATAGACAGCGTCATCATGATCGATTCGGGCGATCGGTTTATTCGTCGGAATCTCGATGACATCCATTCCGTAAATATCACGGAACTCCTGCTCCTCTGTCAGAGCGGTACCTGTCATACCTGCCTTCTTCTCATATTTATTGAAGAAGTTCTGGAAGGTGATGGTGGCAAGCGTCTTGCTCTCGCGCTTTACCTTTACGTGCTCCTTTGCCTCAATCGCCTGATGCAGTCCGTCGGAATAACGGCGGCCCGGAAGCACTCGTCCGGTAAACTCATCTACGATGTAGACCTGATCATCCTTGACAATGTAATCACGGTCCTTGAACATCAGGTTGTGCGCACGAAGCGCCAGGATGATGTTGTGCTGGATCTCAAGATTCTCCGGATCCGAGAGGTTGTCGATGTGGAAGAACTGCTCCACCTTTTTGACGCCCTGCTCGGTCAGCGTCACAATCTTGTCCTTCTCATTTACGATAAAGTCTCCGGTCTCCTCGATTTCCTCGCCCATGATGGCAGTCATCTTGGTAACCTCGCCGGAAGCCTCACCGCGCTGAAGCTGTGTCGCCAGAATATCACACGTCTCGTAGAGCTTCGTGGATTTTCCGCTCTGTCCGGAAATGATCAGAGGGGTGCGGGCTTCATCGATCAGAACCGAGTCAACCTCATCGATGATCGCATAAGCAAGATCTCTCTGCACCATCTGATCCTTGTATATCACCATGTTGTCACGAAGATAGTCAAAACCGTCCTCGTTGTTTGTGACATAGGTAATGTCACAGTTGTACTGGGCACGGCGCTCATCATTCTTCATGCTGTTCAGAACGCATCCTACGGTCAGACCCAGGAACTCATGAACCTTTCCCATCCAGCCCGCGTCACGGCTCGCCAGATAATCATTGACGGTGATGATGTGCACTCCTCTTCCCGTAAGGGCGTTCAGATAAGCCGGCATCGTGGATACAAGGGTTTTTCCTTCACCGGTCTTCATCTCCGCGATACGCCCCTGATGAAGAATAACTCCGCCGATAATCTGAACTCTGTAGGGTTCCATACCCAGTACACGTTTTGCCGCCTCCCTTACGGTTGCAAACGCTTCCGGCAGAAGGTCATCCAGTGTCTCGCCGCCCGCCAGGCGGTCCTTGTACTCCTTCGTCTTGGCACGAAGCTCATCGTCGCTGAGCGCCTGCATGGCGGGACGATAGGATTCTACCTTGTCTACGATCGGCTCAATTCGTTTTAACTCTCTCTGGCTGTGTGTGCCAAAGATTCTTTCTGATAATTTCATTACTAGATTCTAAGCTCCTGTGTGGTTTACGAGGAAAAAACGCCTTTCGGCGTCTTTTCCCTCTGGCAGGTCTGCCGGAAACGGTGCGATCCGAAAATCTCAGATCAGTTTTCCGGTTCAATCAGACCATAAGTGTTTCCTTTTCTCTTATATACGACATTAACCTGATCCGTGTCCGCATTCATGAACACGAAGAAATTGTGTCCGAGAAGTTCCATCTGTACGCATGCGTCTTCCGGATACATCGGCTTGATATCAAACTTCTTCGTCCGGACAATACGGATCTCCTCATTCTCCATATAATCATTGTCGATGTATGTCTTCTGGAAATTAGAAGCAGCCTGTTTCTTGTCGATGATTTTCGTCTTATACTTGCGAAGCTGACGCTCGATCACCTCTTCTACAAGATCAATGGATACATACATATCGTTGCTGACCTGCTCGGAACGGATGATTTTGCCTTTGACAGGAATGGTAACCTCGATTTTCTGTCTTTCTTTTTCCACACTCAGTGTAACGATTACGTTTGTATCCGGTGTGAAATATCTCTCCAGCTTGCTCAGTTTTTCATTTACTGCAGCTCTGAGACCGTCGGTAATCTCTATATTCTTTCCACTGATCGTGATATTCATAAAAACATCTCCTTTCGAGGGGTACATACACCCTATTTTGATTAGAATATTATAACAACAGATCCGGCATTCGTAAAGTGCAGATAACCCCTGCATAAACAGTTGCGCGCAATTACGGGGGCTGTCCGGTCGGCCGGACACTGATACATCTGTGAACAGCTGCACGCAGTCACCATGAACCGGGCCGTGCCGGATCCTTATGTGTTCTTATTGAGATATGCGTAGATCTCCCGTTTGCCGCAGCCCCGGTCACGGGCTACCTGCTTCATGGCCTCTTTCCGGTCTGTCCCGCGGCCCAGATAATATGCCATGTGCTCTTCCACGGTCATTTTCTTCCAGAACTCCTGCTCTTCCTCTTTCCGCTCCCGGAAGCTCTTTCCCGCAATGACCAGAACGAACTCTCCTCTCGGCGCTTCCGTCTCAAAATGTTCCAGCGCCGCGTCAATTGTCGTCCGCTGTACATTTTCATGTTTTTTTGTGAGCTCCCTGCAAAGACTGATCCTCCGTTCTCCGCCGAGCACATCCCGAAGCTCCCCGAGCGTCCTCACCAGGCGGTGGGGCGCCTCGTAGAGAATGATCGTTCTCGTCTCTGCCTTCAGATCCTCCAGTACCGCTGCCCTCTCCTTTTTCTCCATGGGAAGAAATGCCTCGAAGGCGAACCGCCTCGTGGACAGTCCTGACATCGTCAGCGCCGTGATACAGGCGGCCGGCCCCGGAAGTGAAGTGACCTCTATCCCCGCCTCCACGGCCAACTCGACGAGAACCTCTCCCGGATCGGAGATGCCCGGTGTTCCCGCGTCCGTGATCAGGGCAATATTCGTTCCGGAAAGCATCTTGTCCACAAGCTGTCTGCCCTTGTCGTAGCGGTTGTTCTCGTGATAGGCAGTCATCGGGGTGTGGATATCAAAATGATTCAGCAGCTTGATGCTGTTTCTCGTATCCTCCGCGGCGATCAGATCCGCTTCCCTCAGCGCCCGGACAACCCGGAAGGTAATATCCTCCAGATTCCCGATCGGTGTTGCGCAAAGTGTAAGTCTGCCCGGCATTACAGCCTCCTTTCCGGCACTTTCGCCGTATCTCAATTGTTTTCCATGAACCGGCGCGGGATTATCTTCCGTCACCGTAAATCTCGCGAATCTCCCGGGTATATACGCCGGGCCTCTCATATACGATCAGAGGTTTTTCCACCCGGATCCGGGGATTTCCGTTCTTGCACGCTTCAAGAAGAACCATGTTCGGTTCCTTGTCCGCAAAAGGATACACCAGACGCATCCGCTTCGGCTCCAGCCGGTACTCCTTCAGGGTACACATAATCTCCGCCAGGCGGAAGGGCCGGTGAATCAGGTAAAAACGTCCTCTGTCCGTGAGAATCCGGGACGTCTGCTCCGCAACGTCCCGGAAGCTGCACAAAATCTCATGTCTCGCGATGGCCACCGCCGGGTCGGGGTTCGTCAGTCCGTGCCTGCCGATCATATAGGGCGGATTGCTGACCGCTACGTCAAAGGAAGCCGCACCGAATATGGATACGGCTTCCCGGATGTCTCCCTGTACAATTGATATTCTGTCGTTCAGATGATTAAGGGCCACACTTCTTCTGGCCATATCCGCACTTTCCTTCTGAATCTCCAGCCCCGTAAAGCTTCGCCCGGGTGTCTTGGCAGCCAGAAGGATCGGCAGAATTCCCGTCCCCGTTCCGAGATCCAGCACCTTCTCTCCCGGTTTTACCTTTGCGTAACCGGACAGCAGCACCGCATCGATTCCGTAGCGGAAGCTCTTCTGCCCCTGGATGATAAAAAATCCATTCTGGAGATCATCCAGATGCTCTCCTTGTTTCAGTTCTGGGGACATTTACGACTCCTTGTTTTCTTCCGGCATCTCTCTTCTGCTTCGATCCGGGCGTCTGCGGTCCCGTCTTCTGGTCCGCTCCGGATTCTGTGATTCGGAATCTCTTCCGTCCTCCGGAGAGCGTTTTTCTCCCCGCGCGCGAAAGCCTTCGCTCTCGCGGCTCACCGTTCCTTCCGGATCCATCCCATTTCTTCTGTCACGGTTTCCCCGTCTTCCACGACGGTTGCGCCGGCTTCTTCTCTCAGGGTTCTCATCCTGACGTTCCTCAGCGCCATCAGCCTCCGGAGCCGGTCTGCCTCCCCTTTCGGAGTTCAGCCTCTCACCCGCAGCCGTCCTCTGGCGCCGTTCCTGCTCTCTTCCCCCGGATGATTCTCTGGATTCTCTCCTGCCTCCATCTCTTCCGGTCTGCTCCCGGCGGCTCTCTCTACGGTCTCTTGCCTCCTTCTTACCGGACAAACCAGTATCTCCCGGTGCGGGTTTCTCTGATTCTCCCTGCGCGCTGCCTTCTCCGGAAGAAGCAGCCCGACCCGGCCGCTCCTTACCTCCGCGCTCCGCGCGAGGGTTGTTTGCTCCGGATTTTCCTCCTTTTTTCCGCTTCTGGATCAGCGTTATTTCCTCTGCCGCATAATCTGCGACCTCTTTGTCATCGCCTTCCTCGATCAATACCCTGACCTTCTGACGGAGAACATTCAGAGACTGAACCTCTCCTTCCCGTCCGTCCGGCGTCTGAACCACATCGCCGACACCCGGAAGCTTCCGGTTCAGGTATTCGTAAGTTTCCTCTTCATTCTTGAGGCAGCACATCAGCCGCCCGCAGACTCCGGAAATCTTCGCCGGATTCAGAGAGAGATTCTGCTCTTTTGCCATTCTGATCGAAACCGGTGCAAAATCGGACAGATACGTACTGCAGCAAAGCGGTCTTCCGCAGGTCCCGATTCCGCCGAGCATCTTTGTCTCATCGCGGACACCGATCTGACGAAGCTCAATTCTTGTCCGGAACACTGAGGCGAGATCCTTCACCAGCTCCCGAAAATCCACTCTTCCGTCCGCCGTAAAATAAAACAGCATCTTCTTGTTGTCGAAGGTGTATTCCGCCTGCACCAGCTTCATATCCAGGTTGTGATCCCTGATCTTCTGTCTGCAGATCCGATAGGCTTCCTTTTCCTTGCGCTGATTCTCCTTCTCATGCTCAATGTCCGCATCTCCGGCCACGCGAATCACCGGCCGAAGCGGCTGCACCACCTGACTGTCCTCAACCTCCCGCGGCGCCAGGACAACTCTTCCGCACTCCACGCCCCTGGCGGTCTCAACGATGGCGTAATCCCCTTTCTTAAACTCCATGTCCTTCGGATCGAAATAGTAGACCTTTCCCCCATTCCGAAACCGGATTCCAATAATTTTTACCATTTTCTGCTTACTCCTATCAATCCCGTTCCCGGGACCTGTATTTCACATCATCTCCGCCGGTCAGCACTCCCGTATTGTAAGAAACAGGAGTTCCAGCGTCAGATCGGGATTTACATTCGCCCGGAATCTGCCCGCTGCCGTCTGTATCGCTTCCAGAATCTTCTGCAGTCCCTCATATGAGCTGGTGCTTGCCCGCTCCCGGATCGCGTTGATCTCACCCTTCAGCACAAGACCATCCACTTCCCGTGTCGCCTTGAACATCAGGACATCATGGAACCAAATCGTGAAGATGTCAAAATAATCGTAGATTTTCTGCTTATCTCCGGCCATCTCCCGCACGGCGTCAATCATCTCACTGACCTCCATCTTCTGGGAGTTCTTCAGAAGATATACGGCATTCTCCACCATCTCCATAAATTCAGAGGACTCTGCGATCCGTTTTGCCTTGCCGATATTTCCCTGGGCAAAGGATGCCATGATATCCGCCTGATAGTCGGGCACATGGAGCTGCTGCATCAGATAATCCTTCATCTCTTCCTCGGTAACCGGCTTCAGATTTAATGTCACGCATCTGGATCGTATCGTCGGAAGCAGAATCTCCGGATTGTCCGCCAGAAGCATGATGACGGCATATTCCGGCGGTTCCTCGATCGTTTTCAGAAGCGCGTTCTGCGCCTGCGGCGTCATCTTTCCCGCTTCCTCCACGATATATATCTTATACCTGCTCTCATAGGGACGGATCTGCACATCCTCCACCAGCTGCTCCCGGATCTCGTCGATTCCTACAGAGTTCGGCTTTTCATGCGTCACATAGATGATATCCGGATGATTTCCGCCAAGAGCCTTACGGCAGGAGGCACATTTTCCGCAGGGTTCCGTTCCATGCTCCTCGCACTGAAGCGTCATGGCGAACAGTGTCGCTATGAGCCGCTTTCCAGATCCCTTCTCCCCGCCGATAATATACGCATGAGAGATTTTTCCCGTCCGGACTGCATTCTGAATATGTGACACTACATCTTTATGTCCAACAATCCCCGCAAATCCCTTCATTTCGTCAGGTTCACGCATGATTAATCCCTCCTTGAGCTTGATATTCTGCGAACTTCTGATTTTCGTGCCGCTTACGCGTCACTTCGTGCTCATACCTGCTGCCTTAGAAACCGCATCCGGTCTCTTACGCACGCTTCGCGCGTGACCGTCCGAGATCGAAATGCCACCATCCTCAATTTGTTTTGGTCTCTTACGCACGCTTCGCGCGTGACGATCCTGGCTGCGTTTTCGAAGAGCTGTTCAGTCTATGATACCATAATTCCTGTCGCCTGGGTACCCTCCGCCTGTTCATCTTCTGCTGCTGTCCATCCTTACTGTGCGCATGACTGACAAGGCCGATCGTTTACAGGACCCTTATCTGAACATGATGACTGGCAGCGTTTTTTCTTCCTGCGCATGATTGTCGGCATTCTTCTTCTGTCAGGGCATCATGACCGGCGCTGTTTTATCGAAAGGATAAAGCCTGCGATTTCATCGATGCATTCCTGGATCATTCCGTTGTTTTCAAACCGCCTGGTGATGCCGGCCCGCGCTGTTTTTTCCCCGGAAAAGTCCTTCTGATCCGCCAGAAAGCGCCTGCACATCTCTTCGTACTGGGGCTGCTTCTGCTTCCGTTCTCTCCGCAGTGCCCTCTCCAGACGGATTCCATCGTCTACTTCAATATAGACCGGCACCATGACTTTTCTTCCGTAATACCGCACCATCTGCTCATAGGATTCCAGCGTACCGATTCCGAGATAATCGCTCTTCTTCAGATCAATCTGCCCCTCATCCGCCGTAAAATAATACCACGGTCCGCTGACCGTCTGATAACAACGTTCCTCAATGATCCGCCCGGCTTTTCTCAATTCCGCCAGATGCCTCTCGTCTGAAAAATAATATTCTCTGCCGTTCTCTTCCCCCTGCCGCATCGGCCTTGTGGTATACAGCACGATCGGCTTCAGATTCAGCTCCGACCGGGCAAGCAGTGCAGTGTATATGTGATCCTTCCCGCTTGCGCTCTTTCCCATAATGTAAAAAATTGTACCCATATTCACTCTCCACCGGTCACCGATACACCCGGTACCTCACACGGCTTCGTCCTGTATCATGACCTCATCCCGAGCTGCGGCTTCAGCCCACACAGCGGCCTTTCTCCTGCGTCACAACATCTGGTCCATGCCGCGCATTTTCCCTGCGTCACAACATCTGGTCCGCACCGCGCATTTTCCCTGCGTCACAACATCTGGTCCACGCCGCACATTTCTCCTGCGTCACAACATCTGATCCAAGCCGCACATTTCTCCTGCGTTACGACATCTGATCCGCGCCGCGGCTCCTTACTCTGTCTCCGCTCTCTCGTTTGTCGGCCTCTTTCCCATCCGGCGAAGACGCCGGATCAGGAACGGAAGCTCAAACATACTCATCGCGATCCATCCGAGAAGATACGACCATGGAATCGAGATGAATCCCCAGTGCCACACGAACACCATCGGTATTTCCGATGCGACCCGGACTCCCATGTTGATCAGACTGGAATATAACGTGACCTTCAGATCCCCCGTTCCCCGAAAATATCCCTGAAGTCCGTTTGTGAACGCGGGAACCGGATACATGACCGCGATGAGCCGCATATAGCGCTGCCCCTCCGCGATGACCTCAGGGTCCGAAGTGAACAGCCTGGTCAGCGGTCCCGCCGCCAAAAACACCACAGCACCGATCACCACGCCATAAACGAGCTCGCAATACATTCCGGCACGATATGTCCGCTTCACCCTCGGCGCATTCCCCGCTCCGACATTCTGCGCCATCACCGAGGTCATGGCGTGCGCGATATTCTGCTGGGGAATTGTCGCGAAATCATCCACCCGGTTCGTTGCGTTAAAAGCCGCCGTCGCGTTTACCCCGAGCGTATTTACGATGGTCTGGGTTCCGATCTTTCCCATCTGAACCGTGCTCTGCTGGAGCGCACTCACAAAACCGAACGCAAGGGTTTTCTTCAGCATCGACCAGTCAAAGATCAGCCATTTTTTTCCGAGCCGAAGCTCCGGAACCTTCCTCTGAATATAGAAATAACAGAGAACCGCACTGAGGGCCTCACAGATCACCGTACTGATTGCGGCGCCCTCCACTCCCATATGAAGTAACGCGATAAAAAAGAGATCTCCCAGAATATTCAGTACCGCGCTTCCACCGAGAAAAATCAGCGGAGAGACGCTGTCACCCATCGCGCGCAGCATACTGGCCAGATAATTATAGATAAAGCTGAAGAACATGCCGAACAGTATGATCCTCAGATAGAAGACTCCCTCCGGAAGAATGACCGCCTCCACCTGCAGCGCCATCAGAAGCGGCTTCGCTGCCACAAACATCACAGCCGCGACTGCCACGGAGAAAACGCACCCCGAGATCATTCCCGTACTTACCTGTCTCCGCAGCTCCTCCTTCTTTCCCGCTCCATACAGCGTACTCACCAGTATTCCCGCCCCGAGGCAGATCCCGTTTGTGAAAAGCAGAACCAGCGTAACCAGAGGATTTGTCGTACCCACTGCCGCGAGCGCTGTTTTTCCGACAAACCGCCCCACAATCATGCTGTCTGCCGCATTATAGGTAAGCTGAAGAAGCGTTCCCAGAACCAGGGGAATTGTAAACAGTATCAGGGTCTTTAGAATCGGCCCTTTCGTCATATCCTTCGTCATATCCCAAACCCGCTTTCAAACTCATACCTGCACATTATACCACCGAAGCCACCGGATTCCATTTTAAATCTGCGGCAAGAAGACAAAATCACCATTTAACGACTTTCCTGTCTTTAACCACACAGGATTGACACTGAAAAATAAAGTGACTAAAATATAAAAATACAGCAGGGGAGTCCGCCGGAAAGGACTGAGATACAGATGTTGTCTGTGACCCTTATACCTGATCTGGATCATGCCAGCGTAGGAAGCGTAAAGAGAATCACCGGATTTTTCCGTAGAAAACCCGCTCTTCATCCTTGATACAGCAGTGCCTGATTCATTCCGGCGCTGCTGCATTTTTATGCCGACAGACGCAGATATCCACCTGCGGCGGACGATTTCCTTGTTGGCTGTTGAATACGAAGATGTTGAAAAGGGAAAAGGAGGAAAAAAGAAATGAAGGCAAGTGTAGCCATTCAGACATTACCAGATGTGGACAACGATGAAGAGCTGATCCGGATTGTAGATGAGGTTATCGCCTACATCAAGAGCACCGGCCTCAGCTATTATGTGGGGCCTTTCGAGACCGCCATCGAAGGAGACAGCTACGACCAGCTGATGGACGTGGTAAAGGAATGCCAGCATGTCGCAATCCGCGCCGGTGCACCGTCTGTCTCCGCATACATCAAGGTGGTATACAACCCGGAGCAGGAGATTCTGAGTATCGACAAAAAAGTTTCAAAACATCATACTGCATAAGTCCGGTCGCATAGTTCCATACCCATGCGGACTTATACAGAATCACCGCACACATAGTGTATGTAAGAGTCCGGATACAAAAAAGAGCGGCATCGCCGCTCCTTTTTTGTGCCGTACTGTCACTGTGATCAGATCTCCGCTTTCCAGAGTCCGTGCAGATTACAGTATTCATATGCCGCGACTGGTTCCTCTCCATCCGCGAGCGCAAAGACCGCTTCCGGCTTATCTCCCGGTTTCAGATCTCTCTTCTGGAATCCGTTCTTTGTCTCCAGAATGATCCACTGGATATAATGCTCCTCCAGCATCGGATGTGCCACACTTCCAACCTTGACCGTAACCGTTCCGTTCTCAACACTGACAACCGGCACATGCTTCTCTGTCGCCGCGTCCGTTGTGTTCGGTGTAAGCTCCTTCATTGTCTCGCCGCAGCACTTCGGCGTGCAAGCCGTCTTCTCTGTCAGAAAAGTAATAAAGTTTCCGCATCCATCACATCTGTAAAATAACATTTCTGTGCCTCCTTTTCATCTGCAGCTCTGGCATGTGGATCAATACAGCTCCTGGCATGTCTGTAACATAGCCCTTTATCTCATGATACACGAATATTAAGTCATACTCAAGCATATTTTCTGTAAAATAAAAGGAGCAGTACGCATTTTACAGATCTGTCTCTGTCCGGATGCCAAGGATTCTGTCCCGGCACAGGCTGACCGGATACCAGCTGCAGGTTCCACATATGGAATGCAGTTTTTCCCGAGTCATATGATCATCAATGTCCCGTATCAGCTTCTGATAATTGTAGGTCTCTCCCTCCTTCAGACCGAACAATTCCAGAACCTTCCGGTCAAAGGCAAGCACCTTGTCATCGCTCACGCAATGCTCAGGATCCCTGAGATTCGGACAGGCGGCACAGATATCATCCGGATGAAGGGTGATCTCAACACAAAAGCTCTCTTCCCGGCGCATGCGTGTCACATAATCCGTCATCCCTCTGACAAAATTTTCATCATAGCCTTTTCCCTCATAACCCTGCGTACACAGCAGATGATGGGGACGTAGTCTCATATCCGCCTTCCGGCCGTCTGTCTCCATAGCACCGATGCTCCTTCCAAAATGAAATGAGGTAAACGCGTTCGCTCGTGATTCACATTTTGTATTCCGAAAATGACACAAAACACGGTAACACCCGATTCACATTATGTATTTTTATTCTACTGACAAGTTAATGAATTCAGACAGCAGCTGTGCGTCTGACCTCCAGAACATGCGCCTTCTCCAAAGAATGCTTCAGAACCGGACCGAGAATCAGCACCAGAACCGCCTTCAGGATTGATGTCGGAATGAAGGGTATCACGCATGCCGTGAGCGCCGTAGCCAGATTTGACTGAGCGACTGCCATAAACCAGACAGAACCCACTGCATAGTTTACAACATAGCCGACCAGAACGCCGATCAGAAGGCTCACGCTGGAAATAACCTTTCTGCCCCGCGCGCCCGCCGACACGGAAAGGCGGACGCCGATTTCATCTCCAAGACCGGTAAACAGCGCAATCAGCGGGAAGGAAACAAGGAATCCACCCGTCATTCCCATGATCGCCCCGATTCCGCCTGTCCATCCTGCGAACACCGGAACACCGATTGCACCAATCAGTATATAGATAACCGTTGACCAGAATCCCTTCTTCGATCCGAGAACTGCGCCAGCCAGCGCGATGATCAACGTCTGCAGCGTCATCGGAACGCCGCCCGGAAGCGGAATACTGAACTGTCCCACGATACTGATGATCGCCGCAAAAACAGCGATCATACAAAGATCCTTTACTGTGTTCTTCTTCATTGATTTTTCTCCTCCTGTTTTTAAACAGTTTTGAGTATAAATTCAACGAAGAACATTGTCAACCTGTTTTATTTTTTAGGGTGACAATAATCACCCGGCGCAAATCGGTCCGGATTATCTGCACGCCTTTGCTCTTAATCCGATACACGCGCATACATAGGTCCCTGTGACCGGCTTATATTTTAAAACGGTAGCCGACACCCCATATCGTCTCAATATACTGCGGTTTTGCTGTATTGAATTCGATTTTTTCCCGGATCTTCTTGATGTGCACCGTTACTGTCGCAATATCTCCGACGGAATCCATGTTCCAGATCTCACGGAACAGTTCTTCCTTTGTAAACACATGATTCGGGTTCTCCGCCAGAAAAGTCAGAAGGTCAAATTCCTTGTTGGTAAATGTCTTTTCTTCCCCGTTCACCCAGACTCTTCTGGCCGTCTTGTCGATCCGGATCCCGCGTATCTCGATAATGTCATTCTTAGGCTGACTGCTCACCAGGCGGTCATACCGCGCCATGTGCGCTTTGACCCGCGCCACCATCTCGCTCGGAGAAAACGGCTTCGTCATATAATCGTCTGCGCCAAGTCCGAGACCATGGATCTTGTCAATGTCATCTTTTTTTGCCGACACGATGATGATCGGCGCGTTCTTTTTCTCACGAATCTTTCTGCAGATTTCAAATCCGTCTACAACAGGAAGCATAAGGTCAAGAATGTACAGATCATAATCGGTCTCCAGCGCCCTCTTCAGCCCCTTGTCTCCCTCATTCTCAATATCAACCTCGAAGCCGGAGAGCTCCAGATAATCCTTCTCCAGTTCTGCTATGGATTCTTCATCTTCAATGATTAGAATTTTACTCATGTCTTCCCTCCTGATATTTACGAAGCACGAAGTAAATCACCGTTCCTTCGCCCTCCCTGCTCGTTGCCCAAACCTTTCCCTCGTGATCTTCGATGATCTTCTTGACAATGGAAAGTCCGATTCCGCTGCCTCCTCTGGCTCTTCTTGCCTGATCGCTGCGGTAGAACCGGTCAAAAATTCTCGGTATATCCTTCTGATTGATTCCTCTCCCGTTATCTTCGATCTCCACCTGTATAAAGTCACCGACGTCGCGCAGGCGGATGCTGATGATTCCGGGATCCTTGTCCATATATTTCACGGAATTGCCTACGATGTTGTTGATTACGCGGCGGAGCTGTTCCGGATCTGCTATGATCACGGCATCATCGACCAGATCATTGCTGTAATTCAGCCGGATATTCTGCTGTTCCAGCTCCATGCTCAGTTCCTCACGGCAGTCCTCAAAATAGGAGGACGCATGGATTTTCTGAAAATTATACGGAATCCGGTTCGTGTCGATTTTGGAGTACATGGTCAGCTCGTCGATCAGCCTCGTAATCTCAATGGTTTTATTGTAAATCGTGCGGATATACCGCTGCTGCTTCTCCGGCGTGGCTGCCACGCCGTCGATCAGTCCTTCCGTGTAACCCTTGATCGCGGTCACCGGTGTCTTCAGATCATGTGAAATATTGCTGATCAGTTCACGATTCTGCGCGTCAAAACGGATTTTCTCCTCGGCAGATTCCTTCAGCCGTACTCTCATCTCCTCGAAATCATCGCAGAGATCATCCATCTCCTTGATTCCGCTCTTCTGCGTCACAAAATTCAGATTGCCGTCACGGATATTCTGCGCAGCCTTTTTGAGCTGATTGATGGGGATGATGACCCCCCGATAGATCCAGATACCCATCGCAATGCTCGTAAAGCTCAGAATCACGATAATCAGCAGTATCGTCTCCGTCATTGCCCCTTTGATCTCCGGCGCCAGCTGGTTCAGCATGCTGATCAGAAAAATACTTCCTCTTGAGCCGTCGGAAAATCGGAAGCTGATCTGCTTGAGCATTGCCTGGTTCCGAACCTGTATATAGGAATTTTCTCCATTCTCCTCATTTCCGGATATCCCGTCGGCCGATGACGGAAGCTGCGACAGCAGCTCCGCGTTCGAAAGATCCGTGCTGCCGTTATAATATATGGCGTTTCCCTTCCGCACCACAATGAATGCTCCATTTCCGCTGAGCGTTTCATTCAGCTCCTTCAGATACTTCTTATCTTCCATCCTGTCCGGATCGTTCTCAAGCGTGTGCTGCACCGAGGAAAGCGTCTCGTCGAGAGTCTTCGAAATCAGCAGCGCATTGTTATACAGGCTCTCCATTCCCGGGTTGTCAATCCCATACTGTCTGCCCAGCTGCCTTACTTTATAATTCATCAGCACATAGAACACTGCGCTGCAGAGCAGAACCGGTATCAGAATTACCAGAATAAAAGCAATTCCGATCCGCGTCCGGAGATCCATGGCTGTTTTTTCTTTCTTTCGCTTCAAAATCAATGTTCTCTGTTCCTTTTTCCGCTATTATGTTTTTTTCCGATGCATCTGCACCGCTCCTGGTGCCGCAGCCTCTTTTTTTCCTTACCTCAGCTGCGCCCGCACCTCTTCCAAAACCGCAGCCTCTTTTCCCTTTGCCTCACTTCGCCCGCAGCACTTACGACTCCGCAACTTGCGCAACACTACACCACTCTTCGTTCAGTATATCACACTCACGATCTGCGAGTTTTGAAATCTTTTTGAACGAGATAAAACACGCTGCGCGAGTTTTATCTCGCTATCGCGGCGCTCGCCGCACACGAATACTTCGCATTCGGCTGCGGCTCACTGTTCGCGTAAAAAAATGGTTCTTCTCCCGGTCTGTTAAGACCAGGAGAAGAACCATTCCTGTATTCCATGACGCAATCGCGATATTCCCCGAATGCGTTCTTCTGCATATTCTGACGCCCGATCAGGGCACGTCCCCCTTCTGCCGCGTCAATCCACAGCCGATTAAAGGCTTGCCTTGATCGCTTCTACCTTGTCGAGATGCTCCCACGGAAGATCCACGTCGGTACGTCCGAAGTGTCCGTAAGCAGCTGTCGCCTTGTAGATCGGACGGCGAAGATCAAGCATCTTGATGATTCCGGCCGGACGAAGGTCGAAATTCTTGCGGATGATCTCTACAAGCTTTTCATCGGATACTTTACCGGTTCCGAAGGTGTCGACCATGATTGAGGTCGGCTCTGCGACACCGATCGCGTAAGAGAGCTGAATCTCACATCTGTCTGCAAGTCCTGCCGCAACGATGTTCTTTGCGACGTATCTGGCCGCATAAGCTGCGGAACGGTCAACCTTTGTGCAGTCCTTACCGGAGAATGCGCCGCCGCCGTGACGAGCATATCCGCCATAGGTGTCTACAATGATCTTCCGGCCTGTCAGACCTGCGTCACCGTGAGGTCCTCCGATGACGAAGCGGCCGGTAGGATTGATATAGATCTTGGTCTTGTCATCTACCATTGCCGGGTCCAGAACCTCATCGAATACATATTTCTTGATATCCGCGTGAATCTGCTCCTGGCTTACGTCATCATCATGCTGTGTAGAAAGAACGACTGCCTCAAGTCTCACCGGCTTTCCGCTCTCATCATACTCTACGGACACCTGTGTCTTGCCGTCCGGACGAAGATACTTCAGCGTTCCATTCTTGCGAACCTCTGTAAGCTTCAGTGCCAGCTTGTGTGCCAGAGCAATCGGATACGGCATAAGTTCCGGAGTCTCATTGCAGGCATATCCGAACATCATACCCTGATCGCCGGCACCTGTGTCCAGATCATCTTCCTGTGCGCCGCCCTTTGCTTCCAGGGATTTGTCAACGCCCATCGCAATATCGGCAGACTGCTGATCCAGCGCAACCATAACCGCGCAGGTATTTCCATCAAAACCGGTCTTTGCATCATTGTATCCGATCTCATTCACTGTCTTACGGACGATGGCAGGAATATCAAGCTTGGCTTTTGTAGTGATCTCACCGGTTACAAGAACAAATCCGGTACATGCAGCCGTCTCACAGGCCACACGGCTCATCGGATCCTGTGCCATGCAGGCATCAAGGATCGCGTCACTTACAGCATCGCAGACCTTGTCCGGATGACCTTCGGTAACAGACTCGGATGTAAATAATCTCTTCTCCATTTTGTCTCTCCTTCTGTTTCAGGACTGACGTCCTGACCAATATGTAATGACCTCCGGCAGATGCCGGTCATCGTATGAACTGCCTTGCCTCTTCGACTTTCAGCAAGTCTTTGCTTATTCCCTGTTTGCAGCTGATCGCTTCTGCTCCCGGATTGCCGGGAACAAAAAAGCGGCCCAACAAGTACTGAATTGGATCCGCCGACCAATTCCCTTATTGTTCGAGTATCTCGCTCAGGTTGGCACCTTCCGTCTCCGGGGTTGCCGTGGTTTCACAGATCCTATGTATCTCCGCCACTCTGAATAAGAGAAAGCAATATGCAGTTTTCACAACTTCGTGCTATACGATAACGCTTTTGATATAGCCCGTCAAGCCGATTGCCTGAAAAATACCACGTATTTAGACACCGAAAATAAATTGTCCAACCAGTCTCCGCTCAAACGGGCATTCTGTTATTCAGTAAACGCCCATACGATACATCGTGCCACACACTGATTTCACATCTGTCAGAAAAGATTATTTTTTATCCGACTCTGAGACGGAACTTTTGAATCTCCCGCTCATCAGACACTCGTTCTATTTCCGCTCCGACATTTCTGAGCTTTGCGTCGAAATCCTCATATCCTCTCAGGATATAGACAATATCATCGACAACGGTGATGCCTTCCGCTGCCATTCCTGCGATGACAAGAGCTGCTCCGGCGCGCAGATCAGGAGCGCTTACTCTTGCTCCGGTGAGGCCCTCCACGCCGTCGATGATTGCTGTGTTGCCCTCCACCTTAATGGAAGCGCCCATACGTGCCAACTCATCGGCATACTTGAAGCGATTTTCGAAAATACTCTCTGTCACAATACTGGTACCATTTGCGAGACAAAGGGTGACGCTGATCTGTGGCTGCATGTCGGTCGGAAATCCCGGATACGGAAGCGTCTTCACATGCGTCTTGCCCAGACGATGCTTTGCGGAGATGCGAACCGCATCATCAAATTCCGTTACATCACAGCCGATTTCCTGCAATTTCGCTGTTATCGCCTCCAGATGCTTCGGGATAACATTCTTGATCAGAAGATCCCCTCTGGTGGCCGCTGCAGCCATCATGTATGTGCCGGCCTCAATCATATCCGGAACAATCGCGTAATTTGTGCTGTGGAGCGACTCCACACCGCGAATACGAATCACATCGGTACCGGCGCCCTTGATATTCGCACCCATGCTGTTCAGGAAGTTGGCTGTGTCAACCACGTGGGGCTCCCTCGCCGCGTTCTCGATGATGGTGTTGCCTCTGGCAAGAGCCGCTGCCATCATGATATTGATGGTGGCTCCGACAGAAACCATATCCATGAAAATATGCGCGCCGTGAAGATTCTCTGCCTTCGCAACGATAACACCATGACGGATCTCCACGCTGGCACCCAACGCACGGAATCCCTTCAGATGCTGATCGATCGGGCGGCTTCCGATATTGCAGCCTCCCGGAAGCGGAACCTCCGCATGCTTGTACTTCCCGAGAAGCGCTCCCAGAAGATAATACGACGCTCTGATCTTCTTGATATATTCATAATCCACACTGACAGAACCAATGGTATTCCCGCAGATTCTCACAGAGTGGCGGTCAAGGCGGTCAACGGTCGCGCCAATAACGGAAATTGCGTCAAGCAGTACATTAATATCACTTACGTCCGGCATATTCTCAATGGTAACCGGATCATCTGTCATTATTGCAGCTGTAAGTATAGCAAGCGCAGCATTTTTGGCTCCTCCAATCTCTACTTCTCCGACAAGAGGATTGCCTCCCTTGATTACATACTTATCCATTCTCCACCTCGATATTTCCGACTGTCATATCTCCCCTGACCGCCGTACTTATTCTATGTATACAATATGCAACGGTACAAAAACCGATCCTTACATTTTATCATCCAAAGCGATACAAACCTGAATATGACGACTGCTGAAATCACTGTTTGTGATGATTACTGTATTCGATGACTACTGTAATCGCTGTTAATGATGATTAGATATTCGATGACTACTGTAATTACCGTATGACACGATTTCTTTACCTGATATTTCCACAGTATCTGCCTGCACTCATACAAAAACGATAATTGCAGGCACAAGCGCATTTACGTCACCATATTAACCTACTTTTAATCTTTTGTAAAGCAACCCTGTTCCTTCAACGCGTTCTTAACCAGAACCAGCGTACCTTCAATATCTTTTCCGGACTCATCAACAATGATGTCCGCATATTTTTCATAAAGAACACTTCTCTCCTTATAGAGATCCCTCAATGTCTGTCCATCTCTGAGGACAACCCCGCGGTTGTGGAGATTTCCCAGACGGCGTGTAAGAGGGCGATAGGGAAGCTTCAGATAAAGAACCGTACCGATTTCTCTGAGATGATTCATTGCCTCCTCACTGTAAACGACACTTCCACCTGTGGCGATCACCGACCGCTCTGCCTGAAGTCCGGCATTTACCTCACTCTCAATCCGAAGAAACCCGTCAACTCCATCCTGTTCCAGAATGTCCTTTAGCAGACGCTTTTCCCTTTTCTGAATCAGAAGGTCCGTATCCAGAAACTGATATCCGAGCTCCTTCGCCAGAATTACTCCCAGTGTACTCTTGCCTGCTCCAGGCATTCCAATCAGCACAATATTATTTTTCATGACAACTCCATTTCCCCGGGAAACCGAAACAAGGATGCCGGATAATCAACTTGCGAACAGCCAGATCATCTGAGCTAAATCAGAATAGAGAGATTGTACCCGTTAACCCGTCCGTTTGCAAGTTATTTCTGTTTGCAGGATATTTCTGTTGTCTGTGCATCCTTTGCGTGTGACGATCCTGTCTGCGTTTTCGAAGAGCTTATACCTGTTGTCGCCGCAATGTTCTTGCCCACTGGTGAGCAAGCTCCCCGTAGGCCAGGAACATTGCGACTGGACTTATACAGTAAGCGGGACCGGATTTCTCCGGTCCCGCTTACTGTTCCTATTTGTTGCTCTGTTGCTGATCAGACAATGCCCTGAGACATCATTGCGTCTGCAACCTTCTTGAAGCCTGCGATGTTGGCACCTGCAGCATAATCTCCTGCCTTGCCGTATTCCTTCGCTGCTGCGTCAATGTTATGTACGATATTGATCATAATCTGTTTGAGCTTTGCGTCAACCTCCTCGAAAGTCCAGGACAGACGCTCACTGTTCTGAGACATTTCAAGTGCAGATGTAGCAACGCCACCGGCATTTGCAGCCTTTGCCGGTCCGAAGATAACGCCGTGCTCCTTGAGGTAATTTGTCGCATCCAGAGTGGTAGGCATGTTTGCACCCTCGCATACAGCAGTTACTCCGTTAGCAACCAGTGTCTTTGCATCGTCAAGGTTCAGCTCGTTCTGTGTCGCACACGGGAATGCAAAATCTGCCTTGATTGTCCACACTCCACGTCCCTCATGATACTCACTGTTCGGACGATACTTCTTGTACTCTGTCAGACGTGCTCTGTTGACTTCCTTGATCTCCTTCAGAGCCTTTACATCAATGCCATCCGGATCATAAACCCATCCGGTAGAATCTGAACAGGTAAGAACCTTCATGCCAAGCTCCTGTGCCTTCTGAATTGCGTAGATCGCAACATTACCTGCACCGGATACAACAGCTGTCTTGCCTGCGACATCAATGCCGTTAATCTTCATCAGTTCCTGTGTGAAGTAAATCAGACCATAACCGGTAGCTTCTGTTCTTGCGAGAGAACCGCCGTAGCTCAGTCCCTTACCGGTAAGTACTCCTTCATACAGACCTGTGATTCTCTTGTACTGGCCATAGAGGAATCCGATCTCACGTCCGCCGACACCAATATCACCGGCCGGTACATCGGTATCTTTTCCGATATGACGATACAGCTCTGTCATGAAGCTCTGGCAGAATGCCATAACCTCTCTGTCTGATTTGCCCTTCGGATCAAAATCGGAACCGCCCTTGCCTCCGCCGATCGGAAGACCTGTAAGGCTGTTCTTGAAGATCTGCTCAAAACCAAGGAATTTGATGATTCCGAAATATACAGAAGGATGGAAACGAAGACCTCCCTTGTACGGTCCGATCGCGCTGTTGAACTGTACACGATATCCTGTATTGACCTGAACCTGTCCCTTGTCGTCAACCCACGGCACACGGAAACGGATCTGACGCTCCGGCTCTGTCAGTCTCTCAAGAAGAGCAACTTTTCTGTACTCTTCCTCATGTTTGTCGATGACAGGACGTACCGTCTCCAGGAATTCTTTTACTGCCTGATGGAACTCTGGCTCTGCCGGGTTCTTGGCAACAACTTTTGCATAGACGTCGTCTACATAAGACATGGTTGTGTTCCTCCTTAAAATTTGTACACTTTCATAAAAAAATAACAACAAACGGCCCTGCGGGCCCTTGTCTGTGTTCTGTGTTGGATTATAGCATGTAGTTATATATCATGCAAGAATAAAATCATGTTTATTCAATTTACGTTATATATTGTCCGTAATATACTTATTATTTAGTATATAATGCAAGTTTTATTTTACAAAATTCACTTTCTCATGACATAAGTTGAAGGAAATACACAATCTGTCCGAATGTCATGGATTATCATCCATATCACTATCCGAACCTATGCTATTAATTATCACCCATCTCGCTGTCTCAACGGAGGCTATTAATTATCACCCATCTCACTGTCTCAACGGAGGCCACAAATCCTCGTGCCTCTCTCTTCCAGAGAAAAACTGCGGATTGCAGGTGCCCTGCACTTGCAATCCGCAGCTCATAACGTTTTCATATCTCTGAGAGAAGCATTGTTACCGGATTCTTGATTTTCATAAAACGAACACATTATTGATTTTCCTGAAGCGCACGCATAAAGGACGGAATCAGCTGTTTTTTCCTGGAAATGACTCCGGGAAGCACACAGCTTTCCTCCTGAATTTCCTTGCCCGGAAACGCCTCGGCAATAAGCTCTCTTGCTCCGTCACCGAAGTACAGAAGCTCCGTACATTCATCAATGATATTGGTCAGCATAAAGAACACCATCTCGATCTCATGCTTCCCACATTCCTGCTGCATATGCGGATACAGCTTATTTTTGATGAACTCCAGTTCCTCCCTGGACATCGAACTGATCTGGCCGACACCAAAGGTTTTGTTCTCAATATTGAATTTCTTGAAATCCTGATAAAAAATCTCCTCCGCTGTCTTATCCTCGAGGTTACTGCCTGCGCGGAACATATCGGACGCGTACTGCTCAATGTCGCTGATACCGGCAATTCTGGCAAGATCCATTGCAACATTTTTGTCCAGCGGGGTACAGGTAGGAGACCGAAACAGCAGCGTGTCCGAAATGATCGCCGACATCAGGAGCCCCGCAATCTTGGCTGGAATCTCGAGGTTCTTCTCCCGATAGATTTTGTACATAATTGTGGCTGTGCACCCGACAGGCTCCATCCGGAAAAGAATCGGAGCCATTGTCTCCAGCGAACCAAGGCGATGATGATCAATAATCTCCAGAATATCCGCCTCATCGACATTGAGAACAGCCTGCGATTTTTCATTGTGGTCTACCAGGATGAGTTTCTTACCCGTTCTTCCGATCAGGTTTCTTCTCGATATTGTGCCGACATATTTTTCCTTCGCGTCAAGAATCGGATAGTCGCGGTGACGGCTGTTCTTCATAACTTCCTGTATGTCATCGATTTTATCTGCCATATGGAACAGAATCAGATTTTCGCGCATCATAAGATGCTTGATCGGAATTGCCTGATTGATCAGCCTCGCAATCGTGTAGGTATCATGGGGACTGCTGATGATCACACACCCGGATTCCTCTGCAAGTTTCAGGATTGATTTACCTACGGGTGCCCCGAGTCCCACCACAATGCAGCTTGCTCCAAGGTCAAGACAGCACAGCTGATCCTCCGCCCGGTTTCCGACGATGACCAGGTCATTCTCATGGATATAATTTCCCATCATATCCGGATGAAACGCACCGATTACGACCTGACCCTTGTTAAAATATCCGTTTCCATCACCCACAAGGATTGATCCGTCAAGTGTCTCGGCGATCGAGCTGTATCGGGTATTTGCCTGCGCAAGAACGGTGCTGTCGTACACATCCATATAGGATTTTGCAATATCTGTTACTGTAATAAGGCCCTCAAGATCCTTTTTCTTCGTGGTGATCGGAAGTGTGACGATGTTCTGTTCCTTCATGGATGCCCATGCCTTCTTGACCGAAATATCTCCGGACACTCCGGGCACCTTATGAATCTCTATTTCTTCTACCTGTGTGCCAGCATCCGGAAGATAACCGGGCAGTTCAACACCAAAATGCCGAAGTACAAATTCCGTTTCCTCATTGACCTGACCCGCACGCATCGCGTAATATGTGTTGCTGTCATCCGAACGGTTTTTGATGTCTGCATATGCAATAGCAGAACAGATGGAATCCGTATCTGGATTTCTGTGCCCTACAATATACACTTCATTCTTTTTTGTCATAATATGCTGCCTCTTGTCTCTTTTCGAAAAGTTCATATCTGATCTGTATCTGATCTATATCTGATCTATATCTATATCAATATCTGATCCGCACGGGAAGCGTTCTGATTTACCTACGGAGAGTTCCCGTCTCTGCAAACGGCCATTCGTCGTCCTGCAATCAAGCAATATCATGCGACATATCTTCTAAATAACTATACCATTGATTCAATTTACGGTAAAGTTTTAACTTTCAGCAACTGCAATTCTATGTTATACTGGAAAAAGAATTTGCCTGAATTCGTAGATTTTCTCAGAATCTGACGGCAGTAAATTCTACAATAATTCAATAATAATTTAAATATGAGGTGATTGTATTATGGCAGATGAGAACATGACCATGGAAGATTTTTCCAAAGCAGTCGACGACTCCTTCACATCTTTTAAAGATGAGGGAGAAGCGAACTGGGAAAAATTAAAAGAGTATCAGACAGAGAAAACTCCCCTTACCGTCACGGTCGACGGCGTAGTCAATAAAGGTGTTATCTCAAATGTTGAAGGTGTCCGCGGATTTATTCCGGCATCACGCCTTGCACTCGGACATGTAGATGATCTGAATGCTTATCTGGGCAAGGAAATTCAGGTCATTGTCCGCGAAATCGATGAACAGAAGGGACGTCTGATCCTTTCAGCCGTTGAGCCGCTTCGCGCAAAACAGAACGAGGAAAGAAAGGCACGTATCAACGCAATTGAGGTTGGAACCGTGATGGATGGAAAGGTTGAGAATATTCAGTCCTATGGCGCGTTCATCGATCTCGGAGATGGTCTCTCCGGTCTCGTCCATATTTCACAGATTTCCCGCAAGAGAATCAAATCCGTAGAGGATGTTCTTCAGCCGGGTCAGGAAGTAAAGGTTAAGGTTATCGCCGTTAAGGACGGTAAGCTCAGTCTCTCCATGAAGGCACTGGAGGAAGGCGGAGACGAGAAGGATGACAGCAGAGAAGCTGCGCCGAAGGATTACAAACTTCCGAAGTCAGAGAATATTTCCACAAACCTTGGATCTCTTCTGAAGGGAATCAAACTGAACTGATATCGGATTCTTCCGGCAGTTCCGGCAGACATGACCGCTTTGCAGCGGATGTGCTGCCCGATGTGTGCCGGGAGCCCCGGTCTTAATGGTCTTTTCATCTGAATGTATTCCATCAAAAAACAGCCACAATATGTGGCTGTTTTTTGATGTGGCTGTTTTTTGATGGAGCTGTTTTTTGATGGAGCTGTTTTAAATAGAACTGTTTTTGATGTGTGTGAATTCTCATGTGACATGAAATTCATAAATTAAATTTATCTTGCTTACCGGAAAGTTCTCTACCAGTTCTTCCTTTTCCATTTTTGAGAGCTGCTTCAATTCCACCTCTCTGCGCATGGCTTCCGTCCTGGTCTCAAAGGTTTCATAATACACCAGCTCCACAGGAAGATGACTGTGTGTATATCTTCCGCCCTTTCCCGACTTATGTGTTTTTACCCGTTTCTTCAAATCATTCGTCCATCCGGTATACAGTGACCCATCCGCACACCGAAGCATGTATGTAAAACATGATTTATCAACATTTTTCATATGTTATCCACAAATTTGTCCACTTATCAACAATTTATCATTAGAACTGCCCGCTTCACGGCGACTTTATGCAGGAAGCTGGCTGTATACCGTAACAGCATCTGTAATATGAGGTGTTGCGTTCGCGTCTCCCGCAGCCCCGGCAGTAACCAATATATATTCTACCCCGTTTGCATCCTTCGCAAGGCTCGCAAGACAATGACCGGCTTCGTCTGTGTAACCGGTCTTTCCTCCGATAATTGTTGTCCCATTGTCCAGTGTAGACGAAGGAAGATTGATAAAAGTCGTGCTGCTAAGCGCGATTCCCGCGCTATGAACAGACGTTGCCTTTGTCGTGTAGATATGTGTAGAAAAAATAGTCTTGAAAGTATCATTCTTCACTGCATATTCCAGTAACTTCGCCATATCCTGGCAGGTGGAGTAATGATTTTCATCCTGAAGACCGGTTGCATTCGCAAAATTCGTTGCTGTCATACCGATCTCCTGTGCCTTCTGGTTCATCAGTGCAACAAAGTCAGCCTCTGACCCTGATACATAATTACAGACCGCATAGCAGGCATCCGCACCGGATGGAAGCATGATTCCATACAGGATATCCAGAAGCGGTACGGTCTCTCCTGCCTCAAACCCCGCCGTCGCAGCTCCCTGCGCATATGCAGTATTAAATTCGGTTCCATCAAACGTGTAAGTGGCACTGAGATCATCTATATTTTCAATAGCCACGAGTACGGTCATTATCTTGGTCATTGATGCCGGGTAGATCCTTGCCGTGCTGTTTTGATCGATCACAGGTGCGTTATCCTCTACACGAATCATATAAGCATCCGGGCTAGAAAGAGCGCTTGTATCGATGGAAGGAACCGGCCCAAGATCCTTTGTCGAATTGTCGGCTGAAGAATCCGAAGAAACGGAGCTGACATCTTCAACGGAAGAACTGGTTTCCGTTTTCTCTCCGACATATGTCATTGACAGACTCGCTACCGCTTCACTGTCAATCTGGTTCTTCTCCGCATCAATTCTTCCCTTCAGCAGAACCACAAGAATCAGTACAATTATGATTGCCAGAATGATCACGATTGACGAAATGATCATCAGGATCTTTCGTTTCAACGCCCTCTCTCTTGCCTTACGGGCTTTTCTGTCTTCTTTGTACTCATCCTGATCTCTCTCTTCCAGTCTCATAAATCCCCTCTTATTTATCTATCCTCTTCTATCTGTTTCGTCAATTGATTTATACAGTATGCCGCCGTACGATACATCAAGCCAGACACTGTATATGTCAACGCGTCACTTCGCTGCTTCGCAGCTTCCGTGCCGCTAACAGGTGACCGACTTCGTCGGTCTGTCGCGGCGTTCGCCCCACCGCTTCACACTTTGTGTGAGCGGATGTGGCTCACTGCTCGCGCATATGAGCATTCCCGCGTCGCTTTGCACCGCTCCATGCTCATACCTGTTGTCGTCGCTAATGTTCTTGCCCACTGGTGAGCAAGCTCCCCATGGACCAAGAACATTGCGACTGGACCTATACAGTATATCCTGTGCGTTATCAAAAATCAACCAAAGGAAATATCAGCGAATGCCGCTTACATAAAACAAAAACGCATCCAGTCTCCCTCATGTGATCAGCATGAGAATCCTGTCTGCGTTTCCGAATAACTCTATTCCTTGTCACTTATGAGTTGCAATTATTAGAAGTGTATGAAGCATCGGGGACTCGAACCCCGGACAACTTGATTAAAAGTCAAGTGCTCTACCACCTGAGCTAATGCTCCGAAAAAAAAGTGCCTAGTTCCGGAATCGAACCAGAGACACGAGGATTTTCAGTCCTCTGCTCTACCAACTGAGCTAACTAGGCACAAATTGCGGGAGAAGGATTTGAACCTCCGACCTTCGGGTTATGAGCCCGACGAGCTTCCTGACTGCTCCATCCCGCGATAATATAAAATTGATTGGTTGAAAAAATAACCGAAGCCGATGATCGGACTCGAACCGATAACCTGCTGATTACAAATCAGCTGCTCTGCCAATTGAGCCACATCGGCCTGTTCTTCTGGCTTCTGAATCTCCAGTATATATTAACTGAACTGGGTGGTGGTGGATTCGAACCACCGAAGCAATCTGCAGCAGATTTACAGTCTGTCCCCTTTGGCCACTCGGGAAACCACCCATATTTTTTATAACTGGGGCGTACAGGGCTCGAACCTGTGACCCTCTGCTTGTAAGGCAGATGCTCTCCCAGCTGAGCTAACACCCCATATTATAAAAGCGACCCGGATCGGGATCGAACCGACGACCTCCGCCGTGACAGGGCGGCGCTCTAACCAGCTGAGCCACCGGGCCACAAAGATATGATAACACATACCTTCAAAACTGAACACACAAATTTTCCTTTTTTTATCCAAATTCAACTTATGCCTTAGGTCAAACCCTCGACCGATTAGTAACAGTCAGCTCCATGCCTTACGGCACTTCCACCTCTGCCCTATCAACCTTATCGTCTTTAAGGGGTCTTACTTCTTTCGAATGGGAGTTCTCATCTTAAGGGGGGCTTCACGCTTAGATGCCTTCAGCGTTTATCCCTTCCAGACTTGGCTACCCGGCCATAGACCTGGCGGTCTAACCGGTACACCA
>NZ_JBQKFT010000012.1:0-106221 GCF_052119185.1 Bilifractor sp. LCP19S3_H10 | reverse complement strand
CTTCAGATTCCGTCTCGCGGCGGACACCCTTGCCTTCGGCTATATCCTTCCCACTACCGGGTGGATTCGGGACTTGAACCCGTTGGAAACGTGCGCCGCTAGGCGCACTGCAAAAACGCAGGAGCACTCTGCTCCTGCGTTTTTGTATAAAGATATTATATTCGATACCGTTATGAACCCGATCCGTCCGGAAGAAGCCGTCTCACCGTTACGATATTGTCGTAATCTGCATTGGTGTAGGTAATTCCCTGTGCTTCATTCGCCGCATTGATGATCTGGCCGTCACCGGCATAGATACCTACATGTCCATCATAACAGATCACATCTCCTACCTGTACATCAGAATAGGAAACCTCTGTTCCGTCGTTCTCAATATCCCACGATGTTCTGGAAGTATTGATACCGAAATGATTGTATACCTGCTGAACAAATCCGGAGCAGTCTACTCCGTTTGTCAGACTGTTTCCGCCATAGACGTACGGATTGCCCAAGAACTGCTGCGCATATGCCAGAAGCGCGGAACCGGATGCTGTAGAGGTGCTCCCGGTCGCCTGATATGCCTGCTGTGCTGCCTGTCTGGCAGTGGAGACATCTGTTCCCGTGCTTGCCGCGATCTGCTGCGCCGCCTGCTCAATTGCCGCAGACGCCTGCGCGCTGTTTCCGGATGAACTTCCGCCTGCAGAAGCAGTTCCGTCCGATGATCCGCCCGCAGCAGAAGCCGTATAGGTATACGTATCTGCGGAGCCGCCGTCAGACGCAGCTCCATTGTTCGATGATGCAGCTGTGCTGTTTCCGGATGAGCTTTCGCTGTCAGATCCGGAGGTTCCGTTTCCGGAACTCTGAAGAGCTACCACCTGACTGATATAACCGTTCTGCTGATCAACCAGCTGCTGATACTCCTGTGCCTTCTGATATGCGTCCGCGATTCTCTGATCCGCGTCACTATACTGTGCCTTTACCTGTGAGATAAGGTCCTCCAGACGGGCCTTATCCGTCGTCAGCGTATCCTTATTCTTCTGAAGTTCAGCTTCCTCGTTGTTCTGCTGCTGCTGAAGGTCCGTTACCTTTGTTACAGAATCAGCATATGCCTGAAGCTGCTTGCGGTCGTAATCATACAAGGTTCCGGTATAGCTCTTCGAATTCAGCCATGCATTCAGATCGCCATCCTCAAGGAACACTTTGATCCATCCGGCGTCGCCGCCCTTCTCGTAGATATACTGAATACGAAGCTTCATTGCCTCGTGCTGCGTATCTCTGTCTGCGATCGCTGCCGCAAGATCCGTCTTCGTCTTCTCCATATCAGACTCAAGAGTCGTAAGTTTGCTGTTCACAGAATTAATCTCGGCAACCGTTGTGACAAGCTGTGCTTCCAGGTCATCAATCTGCCCGAGAAGCGCCTGTTTCTGAGCCTCAAGTTCATCAATCGAGTTGTTCAGCGAACTCTCTGTCACCGCAGACCCCGTATCGTCCGCGCTGACCGGTACTGCCGGCGCAGCCGTGAGAGCAATTATAAGTCCGATCACTGCAAGTTTATTTCTCTTCATCAAAAAATCTCCAAAAAGTTAAATACTATTTCTCCGTGAAAACCTTATACGTATTCTGATGCTCGCTGCGGGGCACCACTGTTCTATGTTCCATATTTCAGCCCAAAGAAAAGGGAACTTTAATAAAAATGAAACATTTCATTAATCTTTCTCATAATAGCATAACTTTTCAGGTGTTACAAGGGCGAATGAAATGAAATCGACGCATTCCTTTAATTTTATTAATATCTTTTACCCAAAAAAGACACTGTTTCTTTACAAAGCCTGAATCGACATCCGTGCTGACGCCGCTCATATTCACAATCAGCCCGGGCTCGCGAGCAGAATCACCATCTCAGCCGTCTCCACAATCTTTGTGCCGGAATCCATCGCGCATTTCTGCAGATACCGGTGGGCCTCTGGTTCCGTCATATGGTTCCTTGCCATAAGGATTTCCTTCGCCTGATCAATCTTTTTCTGATCCTCTTCATTTCTGGGAACCGGCTTGTCCTTTTTTCTCCTCTGCGGGACCTCACCCAGCATCGGAGAAAGCGTCTGGAGAAGCTCATGCACCTTTAAGGGTGTCGGCAAATAGACCGTGTTGGCGGGGAGAACCTCGTCATCGACATTTCGCGGAGAGGTTACCAGAAGGATCTGAAAGCTGTCCGGGATGCCCTCGGCGAGATCGAGATATATGCCATCGGCAAGCCGATAACCGCAGATCACAACCCCGCCGTACAGAGTACCTGCCAGCGAAATGGCCCGGTCTACCGTTGTGCATACACCATTGACATTTAGACCATGACGAACCAGAATTGCCCGTATTTTCTTAGCGTCTTCCAGCTTGGAATAAGCAACAATAATACTTCGCAATCATATATCCTCAAATCATCCAAAATTTTGCATCCGAAGAGTCAGTATCTGCCAAGATAGGTCTGAAGCTCCCAGTTTGTGATAACCGAACGGAAGTCTCTCCATTCGCCAAGCTTCTTCTCCTTAAAGCCGTCATAGATAAAATCGCCCAGAACTTCACGGATCATGGGATCCTTATCCGAATATTCCATTGCCTCTCCCAGTGTCTCCGGCAGAGTATCAAGATGCATATTCTTCAGCTCCCACCTTGATTTTCCGGACAGACGGACATCCGCCTTCTCCGGCGCCTTCATCCTGTTCCGGATGCCGTCCAGGCCGGCTGCCAGGATGACCGCAAATGCCAGATAAGGATTGCAGACTCCATCGGGGCTTCTGTACTCGATGCGGGCATTATTTCCCTTGCGATGGGGCACATTGATCACTGCCGAGCGATTCGCCAGATTATCTGACCACGCGATCTGCGTCGGCGCGTCAAAACCGGGAATCAGTCTCTTATAGGAGTTTACAATTGGATTTGTGAACAGCGTGATCGATTTGCTGTGTGACAGAAGACCCGCCACGAACTGCTGACCGGTTTCTGACAGGTCTCCGCTTCCGGTTTCATCCGCAAAGAGATTCTTGCCAAGCAGATCCCGACAGATAATATTGATGTGCATACCGGATCCGTTGACCCCTTCCGTCGGTTTCGGAAGGAAGGTTGCATAGAGGCCATGCTTTTTTGCTATGGTCTTCACCACCATGCGGAATGTCACAACGTCGTCAGCAATCCGGTCCGCGCGTCCCTCCGCGAAATCAATCTCATGCTGAGCCGGTGAAATCTCGTGATGAGAACCGAGCACCTCAAAGTCCATCTCTTCCAGCGTGAGGATAATATCTCTGCGCACATTCTCCGCCAGATCAAGCGGAGCTACATCGTAAAACCCGGCGATCTCATGTGTTGTCGTTGTCGGATGCCCTTCGTCATCGGTATGAAACAGGAAAAATTCCTGTTCCGGACGGATCTCAAACCTCAGGCCCATGTCAGCCGCTTCCTTCAGAACTCTTTTGAGCACCTGACGGCAGTCACCTGCAAAAGGCTCTCCCTCTTCTGTGTAAATATCGCAGTACATCCGGGCAACCTTTCCTGTCTGAGGTCTCCACGGATAGATTTCAAATGTATCAAGATCCGGGTACAGATACAGCTCCTCCGCCCCGTCCCGGATACCTCCGATGGCAGATGCCTCGAAGGTGCATCCATTGTTGAGTGCCTGCTCCAGGTGGCTTGCGGTAATTGCCAGATTTTTCGGCATGCCGAAGATATCGGTGAACTGAAGACGGATAAACTCTACATCCTCTTCCTCTACGATCCTGAAAATATCCTGCTTCGTATACTTGCCCATATATACCCTTTCCCGGAACCTGTCCGTTCCATACAGTTTATCTGCAATTAACAGTATGCATCATAGCTTTCCGCCGTGCGCTTTCAAATACTTAATTTATATCATATCTGTTCTGATTTTGCATTACAAACTGTAATAATGAGGAATATTCAAAAAATCCTTGAAGTGCTGTCCTCTCTCTGCTAAAATAGTGATGTTGCACAGTGGGTATCGGTCCGCATCTTTTCAGCGGCCTTCCCGCAGATCAAATACGGAGATGTACTCAAGTGGCCGAAGAGGTCGCACTCGAAATGCGATAGGTCGGGTAACCGGCGCAAGGGTTCAACTCCCTTCATCTCCGCTTCTTAAAAAGACCTGTCCGGTGATCCGGGCAGGTCTTTTTCATGTTCTGACAAACGCTTTCGCTTATTCTTCTTTGATATTCTTTTTAACGTATTAGTGCTTTCGCCTGCTCTTCTTTGATATTCTTTTTAATGCTTACTTTTCCCATGCTGCTTCATTTTATTTGCTTTGTAAGAAGGTCACATACTTTTTCCGTTATGCCAGTGTTTCTGATCACCAAAAAACCGGCACCCTTTCGGATGCCGGTTTCGTTTCTATGCTTTTATGCCGCGTTTTGAATGCGGCGTGTCAGTTTGCAATTTAGTAAACCTCTGCCCACTCTTCGATGTTGCTCGGATCGAACTTGAACGGCTGTCCAAGGATAACCTCAGAAGCACCGTCAGCGTTTGCGGTAATCTCATACGGATTGCCGTCGTTCAGATCTCCTGCGGAGAAGGTGTCGCCTACAGCGCCGGTCATGGAGCCGTTAACCAGAGCTACGGATGCATATGCTGCCAGAGCGCCGAGGTCAATCGGGTTCCACAGGAACATGTACGGGCAGGAATGAGAATCATCGTCACCGATGTACTCTTTCATCTCAGACGGGAGTCCAAGTCCGGTAAGCTTTACCGAAGACTTCTGGTCCTGAAGAACCTTTGCTGCTGCAGCGATACCTACGGTTGTCGGGGAGCAGATAACCTTCAGATCCGGATATTTGGTAAGAAGAGCCTGTGTCTGGTCAGTGGACTTCTGAGCCTCATCATCGCCGTATGCGATCTCGTCAAGCTTCAGATCCGCATATTTGTCATCGGACTCAGCGATCTCTTTCATCGCGTCGATCCATGCGTTCTGGTTCGTAGCCTGGGAGGTAGCGGAAAGAATCGCGTACTCACCGGAGCCGCCGGAGATATCATAAACCGCGTCCATAAGAGCCTGTGCGATTTCCTTAACGCCGGCCTGGTTGCAGAATACAGAACGATAATCAGCGTCAACATCGGAGTCGAGGGTGCATACCTTGATTCCAGCGTCAGATGCCTGCTTCAGTGCCGCGTCAAGAGCGCTTGCGTCATTTGCCGCAACCGCGATGGAGCTTACGCCCTGTGAAATCAGAGACTGAATCACTGTGATCTGCGCATCAGCAGTGGCACTATCCGGATAAGATACGATGATCTGGTCATCAGAGCATCCCAGTGCCTTCAGTGCATCCTGGAATCCGGAAGCCTCTCTCTCGTTGAACGGGTTTCCTGCTGACTTCGGAACGAGTGCATAGGTGCCGGATACATCACCGACTCCGCCGGCTGCCCCGGATGTGGAGGCAACAGCCTCAGCACTGCCGGAGGAAGCAGCTGTGCTGCTTGCGGATGAAGTGCCTGCCGCAGATGATGTGCTTGCCGAGGAAGCAGAACTGCTTGAGGATGACTTGCTGCTGGTGGAAGTAGATGTGCTGCTTCCGCATCCCGCTAACAGTCCGGCTGCCATAGCGGCCGTCAGTACTACGCTAACTACCTGTTTTTTCATTGTTAAACCCTCCTGAATCATTCTGGTCTCATCGACCATTTGCTGTTTCCGGTCTCGCTGACCGGTTACCCCCATCAGAAACCTTCTGTGATTTCTGACTGTAGATTAAGTGTAACATCACCATTTTTTTCGTGAAATGGTAATATTTTTAGAAAAAAGGTACAATCTAACGATGCAGACTCCTTGAAATCGCAAACAGACCGCCTGTCGCAAAGCCCCGTATGAAACCGTCCTGTTGGTCCATATCATGCGGGCGCGGCTCCGGAGCTTGTCGCGAAGCGCGCATATGGGGCCCGATGCGATTCTCATTTCGCCGCAATCGTTTTTCTTTTGTTCTTTACCGACTGATTAATTCCCGGAACAAGGGCGGACACAATCAGCAGGATACCGATGATGACCAGAATCGTCTGGCCGCTCATGTTCAGCTGTCCGAGGGCGATACGGAGACATACGATAGTGAATCCCGCAATCGTCGCGCCGACGAGATTTCCCTTGCCTCCGGTGGTGGCGATGCCGCCGAATACGCACATTGCGATTACGTCCATCTCAAAGCCCTGTCCGGTTGTGGTATTGGCTCCGAAGGAGGTCGCAAGGAGGAACAGCGCACAGATACCTGCCATGGTACCTACCAGTGTAAAGCAGATCTGACGGATCTTCTGAACCGGAATTCCCGCGTACAGAGCCGCCGTGCGGTTGGATCCGACCGCGTACATCTTCCGTCCGAATGTTGTCCTGGACAGGATGAAGATAAAGATGACCGCCGTGATGATAATAAGGAAGAAGGCAATCGGGAACGGCCCGACCATGCCTCCGATTTTTGAGAATCCCATCGGATCTGACAGAGATATCGATCCGCCGCTGCCCATGGATACCTCCGCGATTCCGCGGAAGATGATCTGGGTGCCGAGCGTGATGATCATGGTCGGCAGCTCCTGGAAATGCGTCGCGATCACTCCGTTCAGGCTGCCGCAGAGGAATCCGACACCGATGCAGACGATGATCTGCACGATCAGAGGCGCTCCCGCGCGGTTTGCGAAGCAGGTCATCGTTCCGGCCAGACACACGATGGCTCCGACGGAAATATCGATTTCAGCGATGACAAGGATGAATCCCATCGCGTACATCATAAACAGTTCCGAAAGATATTTCGGCATCTCACGGAGAACATTGGAAAAAGTAAAGCTCTTGGAGACAATCGATCCGAAAATCAATACTGCGATAAAAATAACGATCAGGCCACTCTCCCAGCTTAAGACTTTGCTCTTAATACTGGTCTTCGGGGTGGCATCTATGGTTCTTCCTGATTTTCCTGCCATGATTACATCTCCCTTCTTTCCAGTGCGGCTCTGTCCATCGTGCGCTGTGTCAGTACGTTAATGAGAACAACGGCCAGTACCACGACTCCCTTGATCAGGTTCTGCCAGATGGAATCCAGGCCGACCAGCGGAAGCGCCTTTGCGAGCACTGCGTAGAACAGGGCTCCGAGGAAGGTTCCCACGACTGACCCGCGGCCGCCGTTCATGGATGTGCCGCCGATGACGCAGGCAGCGATGACGTCCATTTCTTTTCCGTACTGCATGTTCGGCTGTGCGGAAGCATAGATGGATACCGAGAGGGCACCGGCAATTCCTGCCAGAAGGCCCATGATCGTGTAGACCTGAATCAGAACGCGGTCTACATTAATACCGGACACCCGCGCGGCATCGGCATTGGAGCCGACCGCATAGATGCGGCGTCCAAAGGTCGTCCATTTCATGACGACGAAGAAGATAACATAGGCGATAATCAGAACAATGTACGGGCCGACCGATCCATCCTTTCCGAACTCGGCGAATTTTGCCACGTCCGCTCCGGATGCCCACTGGTTGTTGGATACCACATAAGCGAGTCCGCGCCAGATATACATGAAGCCCATCGTACAGATAATCGGTGCCAGATGTCCCTTTGAAATGATCAGTCCGTTCAGGAAACCACAGGCAATGCCGATCAGTGCGGCCAGCAGGAACAGAACGAATGTATTGGTGAATCCCGCTCTCTTCTGCAGCATTCCGATGATCATTCCGGTGAAGGCAAGCGTTGAAGTAATCGAGATATCGATGCCGGCGGTAAGCATGACACACAGCATACCGAGCGCCATCAGCATGGTCAGCGCATTATTTCGGAAGATCTGTCCGATGTTCGTCGGCGTCAGGAATGTGCCCCGGCTGAGAATCTGAACAATAACCAGCATCACAATGAGGATCAGCAGCAGGCTGACTTCACGGGAACCGGTGATGATTTTCCATAATGATTTTTTCTGATTCATTATTTAACTGCCTCCTTCCCGGTAGTCCTGCTGTTTTCCATGGAGAGCTCCAGAAGGCTTTCCTGAGAAGCCTCATTGATATCCAGGCATCCGGTAATCCGTCCCTTGCACATCGTGTAGATCCGGTCGCTCATACCCAGAATCTCCGCCATCTCGGAAGAGATCAGAAGAATCGCATATCCCTTCTTCGCCAGATCTCCCATGATGCTGTAAATCTCTGCCTTTGCGCCGACATCCACGCCCTTGGTCGGCTCATCCATGATCAGCACCTTCATATTATCCTGAACAAGTGCCTTCGCAACCACGACCTTCTGCTGATTTCCGCCGGACAGGCTGCTGCCCGGATCAAAGATCGTCACTGCCTTTGTATCAACCTCTTCCAGGTACTTCTTAGCGAGCTCCCGCTCCTTCGATTCGTTCTTCACCTTGAACGGTCCCTTTGCAAGCTCATCCTGCACTGGAAGAATGACGTTGTCCCCAAGCCCCCAGCTGAGGATCAGGCCCTGTTTCTGACGATCCTCCGGAAGAAGGACGATTCCTTCCTTCATCGCATCCGCGGGATTCTTGATATGGACCTCTTTTCCATTAACGAATACCTTGCCGGCATCCGGCTTGGTGATGCCGCATACCGCTTCCATGGTCTCTGTACGTCCCGCGCCGACCAGACCGGTCAGTCCCACAATCTCTCCGGCATGAATATTCAGAGACACATCCTTGAAATATCCCGTGCGGCTCATTCCCTCAATGCGGAATACCTCGTCACCGATCTTTACCTCCGGCTTCGGATACATATCAGAAATCTCACGTCCGACCATCGCCTTGATCAGATCCGCCTCGGTGATCTTGTCTACATCATAGGTTCCGATGTACTGAGAATCACGGAATACGGTAACCCTTGAAGCAAGCCGGTACATGTCCTCCATGCGGTGCGAGATGAAGATAATGGAAACCCCTTCTTCTCTGAGCTGATCCACGATCCGGTACAGCTTCTCGGACTCATTTGCCGTAAGCGCCGCCGTCGGCTCATCGAGAATGATGATCTTGGCGTTTGTTGAAAGTGCCTTGGCAATCTCAACCATCTGCTGCTGAGCTACCGAAAGCGTTCCCATCTCGTCGCTCGGCTTGAAATCTGCGTCGAGACGGTCGAGAAGCCTTTTGGCCTCCTGATTCATCTGCCTCCACTGGATCATCCCGTGCTTTATAAATTCATGACCGATAAAAATGTTCTCAGTGACACTCAGCGTCGGGTAAGTCGTTGGATGCTGATAAACAGCAGCAATACCCGCCGACAGAGCATCCTTCGGTCCTTTGAAATGTACCTCCTTGCCGTTCAGGTACATGTGGCCCTCTTCTGCCGCGTGAACACCTGTGATAACCTTGATGAACGTAGATTTGCCCGCTCCGTTCTCTCCCATCAGAGCATGTACTTCTCCGCGGCGCAGCTGAAACTGCACGTTATTCAGCGCTTTCACACCGGGGAAAATCTTGGTAATACCTTTAAGTTCCAGAATCAAATCCTCTGACACGCTCTTGTCCTCCTTTCCATATGAAAGAAGTATAGCATCGGACCAGAGTACGCTTTAAGAGGAATTTTTTATGGAATCGGGTAATATTTTTTCCGAATCTGATTCATTCCGTGCTATCATATGTTTGTATATTGTTGATTTAAGCGAAAACACGAACAAAAACCACACTCTTGCGTTTTTTCAGGGAGGTATCACCATTAAACTTCTGATTGTAGACGACGAAAATCTGACCCGCACGGGACTGACCTCCTCCATCGACTGGATCCGGCTCGGCATCGACGAGGTCTATGTCGCCGGAGACGGTCTGGAGGGACTCCATCAGGCCTCCGTTCACAAACCGGAAATCATCCTGAGTGATGTGCGGATGCCCCGGATGTCCGGAATTGAAATGATGGAACGGATTCATACGCTCATGCCGGACACGGTCTTCATTTTCATGAGCGGTTATACAGACAAGGAATATCTGAAGGCCGCCATTCGCCTTCAGGCTGTGAATTATGTGGAAAAACCACTGGATATCAGCGAGGTGGAAGAGACGGTCAGGGCCTCCATCGAGCGCTATCACACCATTGAGCAGACAAAAAACGCTGAGAGCATCACAGATTCCATTTCCGCCGCGCACCTGGCACTCTGCCTGACGATGCCGTACCCTTCTTCGCGCAAATCCGTGGAGGATCTGAGCCGGAAGTACTGTATGCGCTACGGATCTGTTGATCTGTTTCACGCGGCCTTTACCGTTCTTCTGCAGACAGACGAACAGGTTGACCTGAGACCCGATTTTTTCTCGCGTCTTCAGAAGCTGCTCCATGATTTCGCGCGGCAGCTGCATCTTCATGTGATCGCCGCCGAGAAGAAGCCGAACCTGTTTGTCTTCCATCTGTTCCGGAAAAACTCGTTCACCCAGAATACGGTCCGGACGGTCACAGATTTCCTCTCCTGCCATATCGAGACGGACAACTGGTATCTGTCTGCCGGACAGATCGTAAGCGGAATTCAGAAGCTTTACGATTCCTACAGTTCCGCCGCCATCCGTCTGCAGAGCAGTTTCTTCTATAATAATAGGACAGTTCTCTGCAGCGATCCGGAATCGCCCTCCCCCTCCCGGGAGAACCCGGAGACAATCTACGAAGAGCTGACCACGGCTCTGAGGAATCCCTCCCGCGTCACTCTGGAGGAACTCATGGATAAGCTGTACCAGGCAATCTACGAAAATCCCTCCCTGATCCGGGGAAATATCCAGACCCTGTACTACCGGCTTCTTGATGCTGTCTTCACACAGAGAAGGCAGCGCCAGCTCCCGGGCTCCGGCACCCAGAACAGCTTTGACAACACCCTGGATTCCCTCAACCGCTGTTTTTCATATCCGGAACTCCACGACATGCTGAAGAAGACCATCAACGATTTTCTGAACGATGTGGAGAACTATGTGCCGATGAATTCCTCGGTCTATCTGATCAAGGAATATATCAGCCGCCACTACAGCAACCCGATGCTTTCCACAAAGGAAATCAGCGGGTATGCGTCTCTGTCCGCATCCTACGCATGCACGGTGTTCAAGAACGAGACCGGGCAGACCCTGAACCAGTATCTTACGGAATTCCGTCTGGAGAGGGCGAAGGAGCTGCTCGCGGATCCCCGGAACAATATATCCGACATTGCCACGCGCGTCGGATATAACGACAGCAACTACTTTGGAAAGGCTTTCAAGAAATATTCCGGTCAGTCCCCATCCGAGTACCGGGAGAGCAGGTGTTCCCTTTGAAGAAAGAGCGCAAAAAAAATACCAGATTTTCCCATCTCTACGGAGATCTGAAGATCCAGTACAAATTATTTCTGACGATTATGCTTGCGGTGGCGATTCCGATGATCGTCGCGGGGATTTTTTTCTCCACGAGGCTGTATCAGCTGATCACCTCCGACACGCTCCGTCAGGAGCAGATTGAGACCGCCGCGTCCGCCCCTCTGCTTCAGCAGCGGATACGCAGCGTCATTGATGTCTACGATCAGATCAAAACCAACCGGTTCTACACCAGTGTATTTTCAGAGACGATCGATACCTCTGTCCCGGACGCCCTGACCTCGGAGGATGCCGCCGCCTTCTCGAGCGGTCTCTCCAGATATCTCTCTTCAAACGGCGTATCGGCAATCCGGATCTATGTCGATCTCCCGAAGGACAGCCGCGTTTTCTCTGTGGGAAACAGCGTCTTCGCCTCCATGCACGACATAACGGCGACCTACTGGTACGGCATTTTCTACAGCACACACCCATCGGAGCTGTTCTGCCCACCGCTGTACCTTGGTGTCTCTGAGAAAAACGACCTGGGAGACTGCGCCTATATTCACCCGGCCTCTGTCAGGGATTCTTCCGGAACCATTACAAAGTGCTATGTTGCCTGCTATTTCCACTCCGATACCCTCCGGAAGATTCTGAGCGGACATCCGACACCGGAGGGAGGCGTCTCCTATATCACAAATGAAAGAGACGCCATGGTCACAACCACAAATTCCAGGCTTTCCGGCATCTATTATATGAATTACAGCAGCATTCAGAATAATCTGATGAGTTCAAATGGGTTCCTGGAAAAAAAGGTTCTCGGCGAGACAGTCTATGTCTCATACTATTATCTTCCCGCGGCGGACTGGTTTCTGGTGAACATCACGCCATCCGCCCCTCTCCGCCGGACGACCATGATGTACTGGCTGAAGCTTGTCACAATCTGGTCCGCGACTGCCGTCATCGCTATTTTTCTCGCCTACTTCCTGTCCCGCTCCTTCACGGACCGGATCAGTGCCGTCAGCCGGCAGATGAGCCGGGTTAAGAACGGGCCGCCAGTCCCCATGAATTCTCCGACCGAGAATGACGAAATCGGTGATCTGGTCGACTCCTACAACTACATGGCAAGGCAGATCAACAATCTGATGGAGAAACAGCAGAAGCAGTCCGAGGAACTTCGGATCGCCGAGTTCCGCTCTCTGCAGGCGCAGATCAATCCACATTTTCTGTACAACACCATGGAAATGATCAACTGGATGGCGCAGCAGGGACGGACAAGGGAGATCAATCAGGCTGTCCGCGATCTTTCCAGATTTTACCGCCTTACGCTCAGCCGCAAGGATTCCATCGGCATCCTGGAGGAGGAGATCGAGCATGCCTCGATCTACGTGCGCCTTCAGAACATGCGCTTCGACAACGGCATCGACTTCGTCGTGGACGTGCCGGATTCCATGATGGAAAATCGGATTCCCCGGCTGACCCTTCAGCCGATTGTCGAGAACAGCATCCTTCACGGCATTCTCGAAAAGGAAGGCCGGAAGGGAACGATCGTGCTGACTGGATGGATCGAAAACGGAACCATGATTCTGCTCCTCTCGGATGACGGCGTCGGCATCCCGCCGGAGAAGATCGGTGATCTGCTCACCGGAAAAATACAATCCTCCGGTAAGGGAAACCAGATCGCCATCTTCAACACACACCGTCGCCTGCAGATTCTCTACGGCGAGGACTACGGCCTCCGCTATTCCAGTACTCCGGGCCAGGGAACCGAGGTTGAAATCCGGATCCCCGCATACACCAACCCGGATCAGCTGCCTCCCAAGACGGGAAAAAGCTAGATTTCCGTCGCCCGATCAATATTTAAGCCATTAAAGCCAGGTAACGCGACATAATTTACAATCTCCCTGAAACCCGGAACCGCCCGGAGGCGACGGCCTCCACCACCGTTTCAAAGAAAACCTCCGGGCCGACCGCCGATGACGTCCGTATCTGCCGCTTCAGAATCCGGATCTCCGGATTCTCTCCGGTTCCCTGACGGCGCGCTTCCTCCGCCGCCAGCTTTCTTGCGGTTTTCTCCGCATATTTCTCCGCATCCTCATAATGTTCAAATTTATGTTTTCCCTTACCATCGGTCACCGAGAATCCGTCTGGAACCGCACCCTGATAATCCGCCTTTACATGAATGCTGACTCTCGCGGAAACCTTTCCGGCAATCGCCCCAAGCGCATTCGCAACGCCGGCGAAAGGATGAATGACTGCTCTCGTCCCGAGATATTCTGCAACGGTCGGGAGAAAGATATGCACCGGCGCGCCGACGCCGATGATCGGCAGGTCCGTATGAATTCTCATTCCCGCCCAGTCCTCTGCGCCGCCTTTCCTGGCTTCCTCAAACGACCAGTCGATCATCTTCTTCACCCCGTCCTGTTCCAGGTAACGCCGCTGCCCCGGATGCTGCTGTGTCATCAGAATCTCCACGATTCTGCGGTACATTTTCTTCTCTACCAGGCGATATACCTCGTCCGCCACGGCCTCCTCCGGCCCCATCTCCACAGATTTCTCGTTCTCTGCTGTCTCTTCCGGATCTGTATTCTGGATCAGGAAACGCACTGCCTCGCGAACCGCTCTTGCAGAATCTTCTCCGTACAGATCGATGTCTCCCTTCAGAACCATCATATCCGTCGGGGTCAGGCCGCTGCGCATGATGACGCCTTCCGCCTCAAGCCGCTCCGTCCCCGGCTTGTACACGCTTTCTCCGGCAGCTTCCGCAAAATCCTCCAGGATCAGCGGTCCGTTCCGAAGAGCCTCGCAGATGCGGATCTCCTCCGGCGTATACCGGTCCCGAAGATCCGGATCATCCAGAATATTATTCTGCAGCACCAAAAATTCATGAAGCATCCGCGTGTGTTTTTTGCCGGATTCCGCCAGCACCTGAAGCCTGTGGATGATCTGCTCCTTCTGTTCCGGGAACATCTGCACCAGAGCTGAAAGCGGTATCACCCGCTCCTTCCCAAGGAGAATGCGGCCGTTTTCAAATAAAACCTCGCTGTCTCCGCCGAGCAGAGTCGTATCGACATACAGCCCCTTGACCGTGGTCCTCCACTGCCCGATCGAGATCCCCTGATCCGCCAGCACCGGCTCTCCTTCACGGATCAGCGCAATATCCGTCGTTGTACCTCCCATGTCCACGAGAATCCCGTCCGGCTCTCCCGAGATCACACTCCCGCCGACCGCACTCGCAGCCGGTCCTGACAGCAGCGTTTCCACCGGTCTCTCACACGCGACCGCCTCTGCCATCTGATTTCCATTTCCTGCAACGATCGCGATCGGCATCTTCAGGTTCCGTTCCGCCAGCGCCTTGCGGACAGCATCTAAGAAATCTGTAATGATCGGAATCAGTCGTGCATTCAGAAGTGTACCTGCGCCTCTCCGCAGCACATCCACATCATGGAACATATTCCATGCTGTCGTAACCTGAAATCCCTCTTTCTTCAGGATTTTTTCCGCTTCCTGCTCAAATCGTCCGCCGTTTGCGTCCGGATAGATCTGCGTGATTCCCACCGCCCGGCAGCCCCGGAACCACTCCGGTCCCTTCTCCTTCAGTTCCTCCCAGTCCGGATCCTCCGGTTTCTCAAATAAATGCTCCGGCTTCCCATCAATGAAGACCAGCTCCTTCAGATCCCGGAATCCGTAGGATCCATATACCTGGTCCAGATTGCTCATCGATTCCGGATTCATGCCGATCATCAGGCACTTCGCCCTTCCTCCCTTATTCTCCAGACAGGCATTTGTCGCGAGCGTCGTGGAAAGCGCCAGAAGCTCCGCCTGGTGGATATAGCTCTGATCCATGCTGTCCAATGCCTTGAGAATGCACACCTCCAGATGGTCCTTCGTCGTCGGCGTCTTCCCCGATCCGAGTACCTTGCCGCTTCCCATGTCATATACGACAATATCCGTATAGGTTCCGCCGGTATCAATTCCTATTCCGATCATATTATAAAAAATTCCTTCTCCGTGTTTCACACGGCCTCATTCGTCTTCAATCGCGCGCTCGAACTCCAGCTTGTCTACAAAAACGTCCTGAAAGCTGCTCTCTGAGGCAAGCTCAATGAACTCAGTTTCCTCTGACAGCCTGCAGGCATACTCAAACTCCCCACGGTTCACCGCCGCAAGCTTTGCGCCTTCTCCGGCGGCATTCCCCACCGCCGTTATTCTGTCATGAAGCTCATAGGGTATCATTCCGATCTCACAGGCGCTCCCGGAATCCATATAGTTTCCGAAGGCTCCCGCAAGAAAAACGTGCCGGATCTCTCCGGTCTTCTTTCCCAGTTTTTCCGTCAGAATCTGTATTCCTGCCGCAATTGCTCCCTTGGCCAGCTGAACCTCCCTCACGTCCTTCTGTGTCAGATAGATCTCTTCGCCGTCTGCGCTGTCCTCGCCTCTGACGAGCAGAAAGGCAGGCTGTCCATGAACGGTGATCAATCTGTCCTTCAGCCTGCATGCCAGAGGATCCTCCAGGTCCTCCGGATCACGAAAAGCGCCGTAATTATTGATAAAGCCATGGCGGATCAGAAAGGCAAGCGCGTCAATCAGACCGGAACCACAGATGCCGACAGGCTTCACATCTCCGACGACTTCCAGAGAAAAACCATCGTCCGACTCCCGCAGATGGCTTACTGCACCGTCTGCTCCCCGCATGCCGCACTCAATTTTCGCGCCTTCAAAGGCAGGTCCGGCAGCCGTAGAGGTCGTAAGCATTTTTTTCTGATCTCCCAGAACCATCTCTCCATTGGTCCCGATGTCCACCATCAGAGTCAGCTCCTCCAGCCGGTCAAAGGCCGCCGATACCATACAGCCAATCGTATCCGCTCCGACAAATCCCGCAATATTCGGAAGAAGAAGGACAACTCCCTGTTTCTCATGAATGCTGTCCGCGCGTCTCATGTCCCGGCTGATCAGGAAACGCTTCCCGCTGTCTTTATTCGCCAGAACTTCCTTCTCAAGTTCAAATACCGGGATTTCCCCTGTCTTTTCCCCCATTGGACAGCGGGGTCCGAATTTCAGTCCCGTTTCTTCCGCCGTCAGGATCATTCCCTTCCGCACTGCCGGAACATAGGGAGCGTGCACAAGGCTGTCCGGAGATATCCCGAGGAAGAGATGATGCATACAGGTATTTCCGACCACAGCCGTCTGCAGAACATCCTCCACCTGAACTCCGGCGCTTTCCGCTGCCTCACGGATCAAATCGTTCATGGCTTTCACAATGCATGTTCTCAGCTCCCGGCTCCCCTCTTCTCCGTGTTCCAGCACATAATTTGCTCTGGAGATCACATCGGCGCCAAACGCGTGCTGCGGATTCATCCGGCTGGCAACGGAAAGCGTCCGTCCGGTATGCCCGTCCAGAAGATATCCTACAACCGTCGTCGTACCGATATCAAAGGCCATCAGGAAGAACGGAACGCCGGATTCTTCTCTCCCTGCGGCCTTCGCCTCTGCCTGATCTTCTCCCGGAAAAGCTCCTGGCTCCACCGGTACCTCCCTGGTCAGTCCCTCGGACAGTATTTTCCGGACCTTTTCCTGATACATCGTATCTACCGTCATGCTGCTGTCGATCCGGGTCTGACATGCCAGAACCACTCCGATTTTCTTTCCCTTCAGGATATCCACTCTGCATTTTCCGCACTTGCCGCAGCCGCCGCAGGGCGCGTCCGGCTCCAGACCCGCCATTCTCTCCGCCTCCAGAATGGTCATTCCCGCATCGGCCTCTATTTCCCTGTTCTGCGGCCGAAAACATATTCTGTATTTTTCTGCCATCAACCATCACCTCTTATAAAAAAATCTGCCGGTATCCCCCGGCCAGCCTGCTTGTACGGATCCTTACAGATCTTTACAGATCTTAATATCTGACACAACGAGATAAAACACGCTGCGCGAGTTTTATCTCGCTATCGCGACGCTCGCCGCACACGAATACTTCGCATTCGGCTGCGGCTCACTGTTCGCGTAAAAAAAGCCGGCGCATACAAGCTTTCCCATGCGCCGGCCCCATATACCTGTTCTTATGAAATTATTCTGCGCCAACCAGCTTCTTCGCAAGCTCAGCAGCCGATGCAGCATCCTCGGAATATCCGTCTGCGCCGATCTCGTCCGCGAATTCCTGCGTAATCGGAGCACCGCCGACCATAACCTTGATGTTGCTGCGGAACGGAGCGCCGTTCAGTGCGGCAACAGTATCTCTCAGCGATGGCATTGTGGTTGTCAGCAGGGCAGACAGCGCAACAATCTTTGTATCCGGATTCTCATTGACCGCCTCGATGATCTTGTCGATCTGCACGTCAACACCCAGATCAATTACTGTAAATCCGGCAGACTCGATCATCATCGCAACAAGGTTCTTGCCGATGTCATGAAGGTCGCCGGCTACCGTAGCAATGATGACCTTACCGAGCTTTCCTGCCGCTCCTGTTGCAAGATGCGGTTTCAGAACCTCTACGCCTGCCTTCATTGCTTTTGCAGCTACCAGCATCTCCGGAACGAAGATCTCATTGTTCTTGAACTTCTCTCCGACGATACCCATGGTATCGATCATACCCTTCTGCAGAATGTCGTTCGGATCAATTCCCTCATCCAGAGCAGCCTGAACTGCAGCCGGAACCTTCTTGGAACGTCCATGCTCAACCAGATTAGCAACTTCTTCAATACTTCCCATTGTAAAATCCTCCGCTTTTAAATAATTTATTTATATTCATTCCGCAATCACAGATCCCCTTTTCCGCAAGGATGTCTGTGAAATGAATATCTGACTGATACACACTGTGGTGCCCGTTTATCGGGCACAAACAGCTGTAAAGGATATCCTTATACCGCCGAACCGTGATACACGGTGTTCAGCGCTTTGGGGCACAGGCAGTTGTGAATGATACTCCTTATGCCTTCGGTTTCGGTCCGTACAGTCCGTCACGGAATCCTTCAATATACTCCATGCAGTACTCATCGTTGCCGAGAAGCGCCTCGGTTGCGAAGATAACTCCCAGAAGATCCCGGTTCGTCGGATCGAAGATCGCGCTGTCAAGTCCTGCCTTCATGGCCAGAACCGTAAATCCGATATTGACAAGCTTTCTTGCCGGGAGATTGAAGGAAATATTACTTACAGCGCCGGTAATATGAATGCTCGGATACTCACTGCGAATCGTCTGCATAACACTCTCCACCATCCCGATTCCGTCCTCGGAGGTGCAAAGCATCTCGATCAGCGGATCAATATGGATACGGCTCGGAGCAATGTTGTATTTCTTCGCCTCATCCATGATATGATGGAAGACTCTGAGTCTGTCATCCGCCGTCTTGGGAATTCCAGTATCGTCACTGCACAGTGCGATAACTTCCCATTTCGTATCGGCAATCGCCGGGAAGAGAATGTCAATCTTGTCGCCTTCTCCGGAAACGGAATTGATGATTCCGGGCTTCTTGCAGTACGGGAATATCTCCTTCAGGACTCTGGGGCTCGGACTGTCAACCGCAATCGGAACATCCGTAACTTCCTGAATGCAGTCAATCATCCATTTCAGTGTCTCTACCTCCTCCGCTTCCGGAACGGACGCGCAGCAGTCAATATAATCCGCTCTCGCATTCGCCTGAATCAGCGCACGGCGCTTGATTTCATCTGCGTCACGATTCTTGATCGCTTCCGCGACTGCGGGAATCGATCCATTGATCTTCTCTCCGATAATTATCATTGTAATACCCTCCTAAATATGCTGTCCAATCATCGCGTGTTCCTTTCCGCCAGAACACGCAGATGAGTATAGATTCAGTATAGCACCCTATTGTTCAATGTATACAATGAATTAAAAATACGCGTAAAAATTTATGCTATATTGTCGGCGTTTTTTGTAAGTTTCTGCACAAATTCATGCGTTTTATCTCGTTATCTCCGGTTTTTCCGTCATTCTGACACTGTATCTTTTCCACATGTACGGAGTTCCCCACATGTACGGAGAACCCTCTCAAAATTCATACTGCCTCCGAACAGATCCAGAGCGCTTCCAATCGTCACATTGATACGATCCTTTCCCTCCTGTTTCAACCAGCGAAGATCCTCAAAGCTTCCCACGCCCCCCGCATAGGTAATGGGAAAAATCCTTTTCGTTCCATCTCCATGCGGATTCGGAATACCCCCGGAAATTTTCTCCGATGCCTTCGCAAGAATATCCACCAGCTCCCGTTCGACTCCCATCGCCCTGCCCTCGACATCCGCCGCATGAATCAGGAACTCATCGCAGTACTTTGCAAATTCGCAAAGAGAATCAATGGTCACTTCCACGTCCGTAAATTTCTGCCAGCGGTCCGTCACGATATAATACCTGCCGTCCTTTTTCCGGCAGCTGAGATCCAGGACAAGGTGTTCCTTTCCCGCGGCAGACACCAGTCGTCCGAGCCGGTCCATGGAAACATTTCCGTCACGAAAGACATAGGATGTAACGATGACATGACTCGCTCCCTTTTCCAGAAAACAAGCCGCATTCTCGGCATTGACACCGCCTCCGATCTGCAATCCTCCCGGCCATGCCGCGAGCGCGGCCTCTGCCTGTCTCAGTGTCGCCTGATAGTACTCTGAGGACGGCGGGTTCAGCAGGATAATATGCCCGTTCCGAAGCCCGTACTGACGGTACAGCCTCGCGTAAAAGGCGGCATCCTGTTCGGACACAAAATTCTCCGCGGCAAAATCCCCCGCATCCTTCAGCGTCCCTCCTACAATCTGCTTCACTTTTCCATTGTGTATGTCGATGCACGGCCGAAACTCCATAAGAACCCTTCCTTTCTTGTCACTGTAGTTTTGTAGATGACCCCCTGAGACATTGTAGTTTATCGGCTCAGCTCCCTGAGACATTGTAGTCTTGTGGCTCAACCCCTCAGACATTATCGTCTTGCGGCTCAACCCCTTCAGGCCGACAGGCCTTCACCCTTCTATTTTGTACTTTCAAAATCCACCGGGCAGTTACTGTCCACATGAAATATCCGTTTTGCCTTGTCAAACCTAACTTCTTCATAATATAATGCAATCATGATCCAGAAACGTTCTTCGCCGGATTTCCGGAAGGAATTTTTCACAAATCAACTTATTCAAATTACAGAAGGGATGGTAATAGCTATGCAAAAGTATGAATGTGGTCCTTGTGGATATGTATATGATCCTGCAGAAGGAGATCCGGATAACGGAATCGCTCCCGGAACAGCATTTGAGGATCTCCCCGATGACTGGGTATGCCCGATCTGCGGCGCCGGCAAGGAGGACTTCTCCCCGGTTGACTGATATCGCTCCGGCGAACCAGGCCGACATATATCATGACATTGGAAAAGCCATTTCAGGTCTTGTCCGGATCTCCGGACACCTGAGACGGCTTCTTTTTTATGTATAAGCTTATACATATCACAGTCTGAACAGCTCTTCGAAAACGCAAACAGGCTCGTCACACGCAAAGCGTGTGTAAGAGACTCTCTGCGAATAGTCTTACTCAAGCGGCAATATAGCTCAGGAACTGATACGAATTCTTCTTGAAAAGCGCATCCGCATCATCTGTAGCTACCGCCTTTGCCTTCCCGCTCGTTTTATCATAAATCCAGATATTATACTCGTCATACCCGATCACATAATATACACTGCTGTCTGAAACCTTTGCGAGCACCGGATAACCCTTTGAAAGCTGATAGTACAGCTCCTCACGCGTACATCCCGACAGATTCAGCACAGTATATCCGGACCCGAGCAGATTTCCAAGCGCGTCCGAATCATAGGCAAGCTCCAGGAAGCCCTCCGGAATCGTCGCGGTATCAATCGTATAGGAAGACGGCCAGTCTCCTCTCACCCACACATATCTCTGTGCACTGTCGAGCACCAGTCCCGACACACCATCCGCTGCCGCGATTGCCCGGTTTACGCTGCTGTATATTCCCTGCAGCGTTCCAAACCCATATACAGAATACAGGTTCTGATCCGTCTCCGGCCACTCCAGAATGGTCTCGGACCCGGCTTTTGTATAGAGAATCTCCGCACTCTTCGGTGTGATTTTTTTAGCGGAACCACTTGCAAGAGTAAGCACCGTCTCCTGCCCCGTGCGGCTGTCGGTCGTTGTGCTTAGGCCAACACCAGTATCTTCCTGTTCATTCTTTACGATGCGGTCCGTTCCCGCATCCCGGTAGGTACCGTCGGACAATGCAGACAGCTTGAGCGCAAGTGCGTCATGCTCCTCTGACACCGCAGTGACATACTGATTCTCCTTCTGGTAATCCTTCTTGACCGTTCCATTGATGTCCTCAATGACAAGACGATACATTCCACATGTAATTGTGCCGTCACTTCCGGTAACCACATCCTCATCCTTAACCAGCCCGTACACATAATCATTGTCCACAAAACCGCAGGAAACAATGGCCTCCCCGTCCGGTGCCGGTATCTGCAGTGACTTTCCACTCTCCAGATCGAGCATTGTCGCAGTCTTCGATCCTCCTTCATTGTCACTGTCAAGCCATGCGACCACCTGCTGCGAATCCGACGACGCGAATCCGCTGCTGTCAATAGTATCCTGCACCACCTCGTACGACCCGTCCGTAAGGTTAATCTTGCACAGCTCCGTCCCGAGAAACAGGTACAGTTCATCCTTGCTGCTCACATAGGACAGCCGGGAAATATTTCGTTTCAGCACATCGTAGCTCTGATTGAGAGGAATAAACATCCTCTCCTCTGATATATCCGTGTTCGGCGAATACGTAAATACGGCGGCCCCCATCCGTCCCTCATGCGCTCCGGACGGCATATAGCCGTACAGCACAAAGGTGACGTCCCCGTTTTCTGACACATTTTCAATCGCAAAGTCATGCTGCTCATTTTCCGTGCGGTCATCAAAGGTATAAGCCCCGTTTGCTTTTTCACGGAAGGAAAAAAGACAGCTCAGCACTCCGGTTTCCGTATTGTACGACCAGAGATCTCCGTTTTCCGCAAAAACAGCAATATTTCCGGTCTCACTGGACGCATAGGAAATGCTGCTGTCCTGAACGCCGAGCAAAAGCCCGCTGTCTGTCAAAACCGGAAGGCTACTGTCGAAGATCAGCGCTGCCGTCCTCTTGAAGTTCAGCAGCGAGATATTTGTCGTGCCGTCCGCGTATTTCATGCGGTAGAAATCTTTTACCTTATAGTACTCCGTCTGCCCCTCGCTGTCCTTCGAACTGATGATGTAATCCGCTTCCATGCTGACCGTAGTCGTATTGCACTCGCAGATTACCGGCGCAGCCTCCGTTACCATAGACGGCGCGAGGTCTCCCCAGGTAACGGTATCCGTATCGGATGTAATATCCACATCCGTAAAATCCCCTGAGGTACCGCTGTCGTCTGTTTCCAGATAGCCCGCAAGTGTGTCCTGATTGTTCTTGTCCAGACACATCGTCCCGAAATCACTGACAAATTTCAGATATCCGCTAAAGTCAATACCGCTGCCCTGCACTAGTCTTGTGTAATATCGGGCATCATCACCGCTCTTCAGCTTCAGATCAATGCAGAGCATATATTCCTGGCCTGACCGGAGGTTCGAATTTGCTGTAAAAGAAGCAGTGACCGAGCCATCCTCTCCAGTCTTCTGATCCGTGATTTCTCCGTTCTCCACCAGACTCTCATCCGCGATGGACGAAATCTCATAACTTACTCCCGTTATCTCCGATTCCTTCGGATCTATACGGAACGACAGTTTCTTCGAGGAGGGAAGCGGAGTGACCGAGTCCCTCTCCGAGGTTTCCTGCAGATTTCCGCGCACCCCGAACATCTCGTTCACATCCATCCCGTCAATCTCCATGAAGACGACCGGAAGTGTCGGCCCCGTTGCCTCCTCAGTATTCTCAGGCTCCTGCCTGCGGTTGATCTGCAGCGAAAACACAATCACCCCCGCCACAAAAATCACCAGCAGTATTAAAAAAACACGAATAGCTTTCTTCATAAATCCTGCGATGCTCCCCTGAATTTATTTTTACATATATCGCATACAACGGCAGATCAGATCTCCTCCATTCGGATCTCCCCAAAGCACTTGAAATTCTCCCCCTCCGGCAAAGCCCGGATCTCTGTCCGCGCTTTGCTCCACGGATCGGTAAAGATCAGACGGAACGCACACAGAGCCGGAAAATTTCCATGCCCTCCCCATCGTTTTTTCGTGTGTTTCACCTCCCGGCAGCTCTCAACACCGTATTTCCGGTCTCCCACGATCGGCATCCCCGCGTGAGAAAGCTGCAGCCGGATCTGATGATGCCTGCCCGTGCCAAGATCAATCTCCAGCAGTGCCTTCTTCGTGCCGGACTCATAAACGTCGGCCGGAATCTCTGGTGCCTGCTGTTCTTTCCCGGAATTATCACCGGCACGGTCTGCTCCTGTCTTCCCGAAGATACGCTCCTGCCCGTGACTATCGCCGCTCCGGGATGCCATGCTTCTTCCGCAGTCCAACTCCTGCCCGCAGCTTTCGCCACTCCGGGATGTCATGCTTCTTCCGCAGTCCAACTCCTGCCCGCGATTTGTTCCTGCCTGAATCGCCACGGAAATCTTCAGAATTCTGTACTTCAGAACTGCCCTCTGCGCACCCGGTACTCTCTCTCCGACAATCTCGGACCGGTTGCTTCTGCCGTCGAAGAGCATGAAATCTGAAAGCTGATGCCATTGCCCGTCAAGCGGCCCGGCCTCTCCAGCCATATCGATCCTGCCGGAAGAGCCCCTCCCCTTCGTCAGGTATACAACAGCCAGATACTCCTTGCGGATCTCGTGATTTCTCAGCATCTCCGAGAGCTTCGCAGCAGCCTTCGGATTTTTCGCGAAGAGAACGATCCCTTCCACAGGCTGGTCGAGACGATTGATCACCGCCAGATACGGAGCCCGGGACGGCCGTGTCTTCCCCTGTATGCGTCTCTCCTTGCGCTGTCTGACCGCAAGCTCATTCAGAAGCTCATTCACCAGATCCATCTGCCCCAGTTTCCCCGACTGCGTCGCCATGCCAGCAGGTTTTCTTACCGCTATATAATTTTCCGTTTCTCTGAGAATTCTGATCATCCGGTTTTGCCCCGCCCGCTCCAGTTGTCAGATCCTGAGTCTCATCCGCTTCCGTTAAAAAAATCTGCGCTTTGATTGCTTCATCCATCAGAACCTGCGTATTGTTCCCTTTAATTTCCTTCAGTTACCATAAGTAACTGTCATGGATTGAATTATACACCAAGATACCCCGCCTTATCTACACAAAAACCCCTGCCGGTAATATAAATTTAGAATTCCTCCCACCGGCAGCGCCGGTTCCCACATCATATTTCCGGAATACCCTCTGTACATGCAAGAAAAAACAACAGCGGGGTGGCAAACGTTCTCATTTGCCATCCCGCTGAATCACACATTCGTAAAAAGTATCTGATATACGTCCATCTGACATCTCCCACGAGCGATCCCATGGAAGACGTCAGCCGGTAAAACCAATAACATACGAATGCACCAGATATTAAGCAGAAAAATCAATAGTTCTCTTCATGAACCTCAAAGAAGGACTGTGGATGATTGCATACCGGACAAACCTCCGGAGCCTCTGTTCCCACAACGATATGTCCGCAGTTTCTGCACTCCCAGACCTTGACCTCGCTCTTCTTGAAGACCTCTTTCATCTCTACGTTGTGAAGCAGCTTGCGGTAGCGCTCCTCGTGTGTCTTCTCAATCGCGGCAACCCCGCGGAACTTCTCAGCCAGCTCGTGGAAGCCTTCCTCGTCGGCATCCTTTGCCATACGCACATACATATCGGTCCACTCATAATTCTCGCCAAGAGCACCGGACAGCAGATTCTCTTCTGTGTCGCCGAGCATACCGAGTTCCTTGAACCAGAGCTTTGCATGCTCTTTCTCGTTGTCCGCTGTTTTCAGGAAAAGTGCCGCAATCTGCTCAAATCCCTGCTTCTTCGCAACGGAAGCGAAGAATGTGTATTTGTTGCGCGCCTGTGACTCACCAGAGAAAGCCTCCAGCAGGTTCTTCTCCGTCTTGGTACCGGCATAAGGATTCTTCTTTTCTTCATCCACCGGCTCAAATACATTCTTCTGATGACACTTCGGGCACTCCTCCGGAGCCTGATCTCCCTCGTAGATATACCCACAAACCTTACATTTGAACTTCATAACACGCCTCCTGTCTGATTGCGTCTCAGTCGTCAGGCAGACAGACTCCGCTTTCACCGCTGAAATCCGCTTCTCTTCTGCCGCCGTCTCTTCCGATCCGCTCCTCTTCTGATTGCTCCTGTATGATTCTTTCATGATTAGTGCTGTCTGAGTTTTTGTGATAATTTCATCCTATCCATCACAATATTCAGCACGTAACTCTATTATACCCGATATTGTCATGATAAGTCCAGCCACAATATTGCCAATTCGCAGTGCTGTAATTGTCATGCCACAGTTGTCAGCATTATCTTTTAATTCTGCATCCGGATCTGCTGTCCCTTTATGAGTTCGTACGAGGTGAGACTGCTCCCGTCAAGATCTGTGTGATGCATGTCAACCGCCGTGATCTGACTGTTCTCATACGTCGTGTAATAGTAGATTCCCTTGTCCATGTTGCAGCAGGAGCTGTAGATCGTATACTCGCAGACCGGATTCCCGTCCTTGTCCGTCGCAAGACGGCAGCATCCTTTCTGCTGCTCGACAGATCCGAGGATCTTGAAAAACTGGCTGATACTTGCGGATTCATCCTCCGCCTTCAGGGAATTCATCTTTGTAAATGCGACCTTTACAAATCTTGAGGCCGAGGAAAGATCTCCCGGAATTCCCATTCCGCCCATGCCGCGGCTGTACGCGTTCAGCTCCACGCCCGGGATCAGCTTCTGCTCCGGAAGCCCGGCGGATGCGTTCATATAATCTGCGAGATGTGTCATCTGATAATCAAAGGTCGGATTATTGGTCATCACTCCTACCGGGTTATCGTAGATCTGCGCACCCCGCGCCGTCTGTTCGAATACCACGCACTCCTTCTGATCGGCGACAATCCAGTGAAGCGGTGAAGGCGGAAGCTCCGCCGCGAAAGCGTCATCGGTCAGGTTGATTCTTGAAAGATACTTTCTGGCTTCCTCCACACTTCCGCACTGACCCAGAATCCATGAAATGAATTCAAAGGAAGCGACATTGTCCTTTCCCTCCTCCGGCTTTCTGTAATCCGCGTTTCCGGGAAAGTTCAGACCTGCCATCGACAGTCCCTTTTCATTCATTGCATCATAATATAGCGGATAATCTCCAACCACATATGCCATGCCGATCATTGCCAGGTGGTTTGGTATAGGAGCCAGATGACGGAACACAAGTTCCTTGTTTCTCGGTGTGACCGTTACCGATTCATGATAGGAATACTCCAGATCAAGATTTCTTCCAAAATAATGATCCTTACCTGTATATGTTGCCGCTGTACACATAATCTGTCCTTTCTGCAGTTCTCACTGCAATGCTGAACTCAGTTGATGTCCGTTCTTTCGGTTTCCTATACACTATACTTCATTTTCCAGACACTGTCCTGTGATTTTCTGTTTTTTCACGTAATTTTTTTATATTTTCTCATTTTTGTGCAACGGAACTACCCGGTCTGCCGGTTCTTTCCCCTTCCATCTTCTTCTGCCTTCAGCATCCGGTATCCGATGCCGATGTGCGTCTGAATAAAATGCTGCGAGCCCTCCTTATCCTCCAGCTTTTTTCGCAGATTTGCCATAAATACCCGCAGCGACGCCATTTCGCTCTCCGCGGATTCTCCCCAGATCGCCTTCGTGATATAGGAATAGGTCAGAACCTTTCCCTCGTTGTGAGCGAGCAGAGAAATCAGCTTATATTCAATCGGCGTCAGATGGAGTTCCCTTCCGTCCAGAGTCACCGTCTCCGCCGGAAAATCGATGACCAGTCCCCCGTTTGTGAACACCGGCGTCGGTTCCGCCGCCTGCTTCAGAAACGGCAGACGTCTCAGTGAGACGCGGAGTCTTGCCAGAAGCTCCTCCACTGAAAACGGTTTTGTCAGATAATCGTCCGCTCCCGCGTCGAGTGCCTCGATCTTGTCGGTCTCCTCGCTTCTCGCGCTGATCACAATGATCGGAAGCGCAGACCAAGTCCGCACTTTTCGGATTACCTCTACGCCATCCATGTCCGGCAGTCCCAGATCCAGAAAAATAACATCCGGGCTGCGGGTGGCCGCCTGCATCACCGCAGTCTGTCCGTTCCCGGCTGTCACCGAATCGTATCCATACATTTTCAGAGCCGTCGTAATCAGGTTCTGCACAGAGGGATCATCCTCTACCACAAGAATCGTTGCCTTAGACATCCGTCCGAACCTCCTCCGCCGGTATAGTAAACCGGAAAATACTGCCGTGCGGAACATTCTCCTCATACCAGATCTTCCCGCCGTGTGCCTGCACAATTTCCCTGCAAAGGGCAAGACCGAGGCCGAGACTTCTGCTGCTGTCCGCCACTGTCTTTTTGCCGCTGTAGAACATGTCAAAGATATGCGGCCGGTCTGTCTCAGACACACCAGCCCCGTTATCCTCCACTGAAATCTGAATCATATCCCCCTTCCGCTCCGTGCAGATCCGGATCTCCGAACCCGGCGGCGTATATTTCACGGCGTTATTCACCAGATTGACCAGTACCTGGATAATCAGGTGCGCGTCCATTTTTCCAAGCAGAACCTCCGACGACTGCTCTGTGGAAAACCGATGCTCGGAAAGCTTTCGGCTGCAATGCCTCCGAGCCTCTTCAATCACCTCGCTGACGAATTCCGCAGAGGTATGAATTCTGGTCTGATCATCCTTCAGCCGCGTAATGGACAGCAGATTCTCCACCAGATCCTCCAGCCACATGGAATCCTCATATATATTGGAATAAAGATTTTTCCTCGACGCATCATCCAGCCTGTCCCCATCGGACAGCAGGAGGCTCGCTGTGCCTGAAATCGATGTCAGCGGAGTCCTCAAGTCATGAGAAATCGAGCGCAGAAGATTCGCGCGAAGCTGTTCGTTCTTCGCCATCAGCCGTGCCTGTTCCTTTTCCTGCTCGTTCCGCTTATTCTCCAGGGCAATCGCGGCTTCTCCGAGTATCGCCGTCACCATGCTCTCCTCATAGGTGTCCAGCTCATTGTCCCGGACATCAATTCCCATGACGCCGTACACCGCCTGATTCAGGCGGATTGCCAGGTACACGCAGGACGCTTCCGGAACAGAATCCGTACCTCTCCCGGTTTTTTCGCCATGTTCAAACGCCAGTTCTGCCGCAGCCTTCTCTTGTTCGGCAGCAAAACCTGGTTCCCCGGAATTGTCCGACAGGAACATGGCGGGTTTCCCGTCAACGCTCCCCCTGTCTCTGTACAGAAGCACATTCCTGTGGAGAAGCCTCACCAGCTGCTTCGCTGTGATCTCTTTGATCTCGTCCTGACTCCTGCACTTTTCCACGAGCTGATTCGTCTCGTACAGAACACTGACGCGAAATGCCATGCGCGCGGAATTCCTCGCCTGTGTCCGCAGTCTGGCGGCCATTACACCGGTCAGAAGAGCGATCAGCAGCATCACACCGAAGGAAACCGTATAGCGGTTGTCATAGGCGTGAAGCGTGAATTCCGGAGCCGTAAACAGAAAATTATAGATCACGACACTTAGTCCGGCAGCGCAGACACTGTAGATCCAGTTTGCCGTGCGCACCGAAATCAGAAAAACAAAGAAGATATAGAGCACCACGATATTGGATTCCACACCATTCAGCAGCTTAAACCACCAGCAGATCACCGAGCATAGTCCCAGCATCGCGGCAGAAAATAAGATCTCCCGGATTCTTTCCCGCGTGCTCACCCTGTCGTTTATCGACGATATCGCGGTTTCAACCGGTATTTTTTCTCTCTCCTTTGCTCCGGCATTCCTGACCTGTCCATTCTCCATACAGATTCCGCAGCCCCTTCCAAATCATCATCATTTACTGTCCTTATTCTTATTATGGTAGTATTTCTCTATCAGTTCGTCAAATGAAGATATGAGGTGATCACCCACAATCGCAAGCACCGCAAGGAACGCTATCAACAACAATATCTTCATAACGATCCCTCCTTCCGATCTGTCTCACTTTCCCCGGCATCTCCGCTGTCTTCGGTCTTTATATGAGCCCCATATGCCGTATCGCAGTTATTGCAATTCCGCTGTCCTCTTGTCTTTACGTGAGCCGCATCTGCTGTCCCGCCGTTACGCCTGCTCCCTCAGATCCGGAAGCATTTCTGCATATCCTTGTTCTTCCCGAGCACCAGAAGATTTTCTTCTGCTGTCAGAACCGTCTCGGATGTGATATTCATATCAATCCTCTCATCCGCTTTTATGGCAAGGATATTAATCCGGTAACGTTTCCGGATATTCAGCTCCCCGACCGACTTCCCGACCCAGTTATCGGGAACGGACACCTCGAAGATGGCACAGTCATCATCCATGGCAAAATAATCAAAAACGTGATCCGAGCTGTACCGGATGGCCGCCCATCTCGCAATCTGCTGTTCCGGAAAAACAACCTCGTCTGCCCCGTTCCGCTTCAGGAATTTCGCCTGAACCTCGCTGGCGGCCCTGGCCACCACAAGCTTGCCGCCGAGCTCCTTCACCAGTGATGTCGTCTCCAGGGAATCCTGAAAACAGTCCCCGATCGCCACAAAGCACAGATCATAATTCCGGATTCCCAGCGACTTCAGAAACTCCTCGTCTGTGCTGTCTCCGATCCTGGCATTGGTCACATAGGGCATGATCTCATTGACACGCTTTTCATTGCGGTCGACTGCCATGACCTCGTGATTCATCTCCCGGAGCTTCATCGCGATATTTTTTCCGAAACGGCCGAGTCCGATCAGTAAAATTGACTTCATCTGCATCTCTCCTCCTCCATATTCCCCAAAAGCAGGGCTTTAGCCCACTGTGATCCGTTCCTCCGGAAGTCGCCCGTTGTTCATTCCTTTCTCAGACACCGTCGCAAAGATCAGCGTCAGTCCTCCGACTCTTCCGAAATACATCAGGAAAGTCAGAATTCCCCTCGATACCAGCGACAGTCCCGGTGTGATTCCCATGGTCAGGCCCACCGTTCCGATCGCGGACGCCGTCTCAAACAGGCAGTCCAGAAGAGGCAGTCCTTCGATCCTGCTGATCACCATGCCTCCGAGAGCAAAGAGCATGGTATAGAGCAGAAGGATGGCGCCGGCACTCCGGATTGCGTCCAGTGGTATTCTTCTCCCGAAAATTTCCGCGTCCTTGCGCTGTCGGAACACCGCGGCGGCAGACGCCAGAAGAACCGCTGCCGTCGTCGTCTTCATCCCGCCCGCCGTTGATGCCGGTGATCCGCCAATCAGCATCAGAATGATTAAAACGAAGATCCCTGTCTCACTCATTTTTGTCAGGTCCGCGGTATTAAAGCCGGCAGTCCTGGGTGTCACCGACTGAAAAAACGAAAGCAGTACGCGCTCACCTGCCGGTCCCTCCGTGAATTCGCCGAAATAAAAGTAAATGGCCGGTACCAATATGAGTGTCAGTGTCATCGTCAGAATCACCTTGCTCTGCAGGCGGAACCGCTTCAGGTGAAAACCATTGATTGCCACGTCCATCCACGTCAGAAAACCGATTCCGCCCACGATAATAAGTGTCATAATCGTGATATTAATCAACGGATTTGCGGCGAAATGCGTCAGTGATCCGTATTTTCCGCTCTCCCCCATCAGGTCAAATCCGGCATTGCAGAACGCCGACACCGAATGAAAAAACGCGTACCAGATTCCCTTTCCCGCGCCGAATCTACGGATAAATACCGGCATCATCACCGCCGCTCCGATCCCCTCACAGACGAAGGTGGTCTCCAGGATAAACCTCGTAAACTTCACAATCCCGCTGATCTGCGGAGCGGAGATCGATTCCTGCATGATGTTTCTCTGAATCAGACCAATCTTTTTGCCGGATACAAGCGCCAGTGCGATCGCCACCGTAAATACACCAAGACCGCCTACCTGAATCAGTGTCAGAATCACAGCCTGACCGAAAAAACTCCAGAACGTCGCCGTGTCCTGCACGACCAGTCCCGTCACACACACGGCGGAGACCGCCGTAAACAGCGAATCCGCGAATCCCGCAGATCCTGCGCCACGCGAGGAAAAAGGAAGCATCAAAAGCAGCGTTCCCGCAATGATTACCATCAGAAATCCGAGTATGATCACCTGTACCGGCTTCAGGTGCTCCAGCTTATTCACTAGTTGTCTCATCATATCAGGCATCTCTTTTCCAGGATCAAATGACATCGTATAATCTCTTATCAGATCCACAATCAAATGACATCCTATTGTCTCTTATCAGATCCACAATCAAATGACATTGCATTATCTCTTTATCAGGATTATCAGGATAAGCAAAGACATCACATTAACCTTTTTATATTTATATTATCCGGAAATTATCATAAAGACAGTGTTAATGTTGCCGGTCTGGTATTAAGATTTTATTAAGATAACACGTGCTCAGACGGCTTTGTAAAAACACATGCTCAGACGGCTTAAAAAAAATACTGCGAAGACGTTTTATTTGTTGTATAATAAAGTGTGAAATTTTTATCAATTTTATAAAATATTATTAGGAGTTGGGGTGTTTAAATGGATACGCTAAGTATTTTAAAGGACATAGCTATTATTATTATCGCAGCCAAGTTTCTGGGCCTCATTGCACGAAAACTCAAGGCGCCTCAGGTCGCGGGCGAGATCATCGCCGGTCTTCTCATCGGGCCAAGTGTCTTCAATATCGTTCAGACCAATGATTTCCTAACCGGAATGGCTGAAATCGGCGTCATCCTTCTGATGTTCAACGCCGGCCTCGAGACCGACCTCGATCAGCTGAAGAAATCCGGCATAAAAGCGACCCTCATCGCCTGTGCCGGAGTCGCAGTTCCAATGGCACTCGGAACCCTTCTCTTCATGTGCTTCTACGGTTTTTCCGCACCGGGCACCGAGAACTTCACCCGCGGCCTGTTCATCGGAACGATTCTTGCCGCGACCTCTGTCAGCATTACGGTTCAGGCGCTGCGCGAGCTCGGAAAGCTTTCAACCGAAGTCGGAACCACAATCATGAGCGCAGCGATTATCGATGATGTCATCGGAATCCTCGTCCTCACCGCTGTTATCAGTCTCAAAAATCCGAAGGCAAATATCGGACTCGTTGCGCTGAAGACACTTCTGTTCTTTGTGTTTGCCCTGATCGCCGGATATCTGGTCTATCAGCTCATGAAAAAAATCGACAGCCGGTACCCGCACACCCGCCGGATTCCGATCATCGGACTCGCCCTCGCCTTTGCACTCTCCTATGTTGCCGACAAATACTTCGGCGTGGCCGACATCACCGGCGCATACTGCGCAGGTGTCATTCTCTGTTCTCTGAATGACGCGGAATATATCGGACGAAAGATGGACATCAATTCCTATATGATCTTCGGACCGGTTTTCTTCGCAAGCATAGGTCTTCAGACCAATCTGAGACAGCTGGACACCACCATCCTCCTGTTCTCCGCCGCATTTGTAGTGGTCGGTCTGGTCGGAAAGATCATCGGCTGCGGCGCCATCGCGCGGGTCTGCGGATTCAGCGGCCCGGACAGCCTGAAGATCGGCGTAGGCATGATGACCCGCGGCGAGGTCGCCCTGATCGTCGCGCAGCGAGGTCTCAAGGCAGGAATGATGGACAGCCGCTATTTTACCTCGGTCATCCTTCTGATTATCATCAGTTCGATCATCACTCCGATCGCTCTGAAGGCGCTGTACGCAAAATCCGAAAAGCCAGAGACTCCACAGCCGGAAAAGGCCGCCTGAAAACGCACTCTGGAAACCTCTTGAAAAAGCGGCCGGATAATGTGCTCTGGAAACTTCTTGAAAAATCAGCCGGAAGAAAGCTTCCGGAACCCAAAACAAATGACTCAAAAACAGCCCGTACCGCAGGGGAATACTGTCCCCCTGCGGTACGGGCTGTTTCATAGCTTCACAGATGAAATCCTATTGTTTTTTCTGCCTTACATCGGATGATCCGCCAGATACTGAATGATGTCCATGCTCTCATACAGCGGTTTTCCATCGATGAACAGGCACGGAACCTGATCCATTCCACCGTCGCGGATGAGACGCGCATGGTTGTCCGGATCCTCCAGGATATCCCTGTAGACCACATCAGTTCTTCCGTTTTCGCGGATCCATCCCATCACTCTCTGACAGTACGGGCAGGTATCCTTCTTGTAAAGTTCAAGTACCATCCTTTCTCTCCCTTCTGTTGTTTCTGTTGTCCTCTTTTTCCTACATCTCCAGTCTTACACATTCTTGTCCATTTTTCCAGTGGCCAATCACAGAATCGCCGCTGCTGCCTTCCTGATCCAAACTTTCACCGGGCATTTCCCCTGCGCATAATCACAGAATCGCCGCTGCCGTCTTCCTGATCCAAACTCTCACTGACCATTTTTTCTTCGCGCAATCATGGAGACCATCTCATGCTCGTCTCCCTCTACCGAAATAATATTCAGCGGAGAGAGCCTGGAATAGATACCGGCGAGGTGTCCCGCATACAGATACATCCCCGTCATGTTCGCGAAGCTGTGTACCCGCGGGCTCTTCTGCCCTTTCGCCTGCTCCTGCCAGGGATTGTCCGTGTAATCTGTATCCGTGTAGTCCGCATTCAGAGTCCGGTACGGGCTCACATACTCCTGAATCACATACCCTTTTCCTGCGCGGTCCCTCAGCAAGTTCTGCCACTGTTCATCCGTGAAATTGCCGCTGTAATAAATACCGTGCGCGCCGTAGGAATCCTCCGGCTTCAGAATCCATCTGCGGCGTCTTCCGCCCTCATCTGACCACGTCGTATGCAGGAATTTTTCCACATGCAGAAGCTCTGGTACGAGATCTGCCGTATACGGAATATGCTCTTCGACATATCGGTTCTCCTCCTCCGTCAGGAACGCTTTTGTGCGGTCGAGATGGAGAACCTTGAACAGGATCTTGTCGTGAACGACCTGTGTGCAGAAATCACCGATCAGGCAGACTCTCCGGTCCCTCACCGCATCCAGAAACGGCCGGATCTCCTCCCGATGCTCCAGGATATCGCTCGTCACCGCCCGCCGGTAAATTGCGTCCACGCGAAATCCCTCCGGCGTATACAGGTGCTCGCCGTCATAGGTAAGGCTGCGAATCTCCGCCACACATGAGCGGCTGCCTCTCTTGCGGAACGCCTCCGCAAATCGCTCCAGCTCCGCCGAAGCAATGCTTTTTTCAAGAAAATCCACAATGGCCACCTGCGGATGCTCCGGATAACGGCCCGTCTCCTTCACCAGATCGAGGAACACACGCGCCCATGAATCAAAAAGCTCAAACTCCTGTTGTTCATATTCCTCCGAGAAGCACCGGTACATCAGGGTTTTGCGGTAGGCCTCTGTCATAATCCGGTTTTCGTTCATCGCGCTGCTGCCATCCGCGTTGAACTCGCAGAACTTAAAGTCCCCCGTCTTCTCGTCAAAAAACATATCCAGCCTGCACACCGGAAGCAGAACGGAATACTCCGGCCTCCTGCAGATCATTTCCTCCAGCTCCTTCGGAAAGCCGAAAAGCTTCCGGTAATCCGGATCATCGAGGTATTCCCAGATCACCTTCACCAGGATCTTCCAGGCCATCTCGCCTGCCTCACGGATCTTCAGAAAACCCTCCTCTGTGAATAACTTGGGAAAATACAGCATCTTGACCGGTACGCCCCGGTACCTTGCCTCTGACTGCTGAATTTCTTCATTTTCTTCCTGCCCGGACTTATCATGTCCTTTGATGTCTTGATAATAGAAATGCTCCGCCAACTCCTGAAGCGTCAAAGCATGCTCTTCGTTAATTTCTGATTCTGCCGTCACAGTTTTTCATCCTCTTCCCATGCGCATGATATAAATTGAGAATAATACAAACATTCCTGAAAAGCAAACACTGCTTTCCTGCAGCCCTCCGTATACCCGCAATTTCACAGCTCCGGCCGCGATATACGAACAAAGCATGCATCCTGAAATCCTGCACATGTCAGTACATCACTGCGGGATTTTCTTTCTATATAAATAAAAAAGGCGTCTCCCTCACGGAAAACGTCTGCTGAATCCTGCAACACCTATCCTACACCTTACAGCCCTGATTTCATTCCCAGTCAGCCAGTCCCCTGCTCTGCTTTTCCATGGCCTCATCCAGACTGATCTTCCTGACCGGGAGACTTAAATACTCCTTAAGCTCCTTCAGCCCGTCGCCGTTCATATTGTTGATGCAGAAAATTTTCTCACAGCAGCAATTCTGAAGCCACTGTTTCACCATCGGCACATTGGCGTACGGAGAGTCTATTTTTGTGATGATGCCGATGAGCGGCCGGTTCAGAAATGCATTGCAGTTCGGTGTAAAAAGCGAGAACGGTTCATCCGCGGCCACTACAATCGCGACGACATCCGCCTCGAACGAGAAGCAGGCCAGTCCGACCCCGACTTCCTTCGATTCCGCGTATTCGCCCGGCGTATCGATTACAGAATCGCCGGCATATGTGTACTGCGTCTTCTTATATACAATTTCCTCCCCCTTCAGAACCTGGGAGAGCGTTGTCTTCCCGGCCTCACTGCGGCCCATCAGAAACAGTTTTCTCATTGCTTCAGCTTTCCTCTATATCACACACGTGAAAATGCAGATCATCCTTGAAAAAAGAACGGACGTTCTCGAGTGCCGTCCGTACTTCCTCCCTGCTGCCCAGTATAATCACGGTACCGTTAAACCGGTCCATAAAACCGATTTCCACATGTGCCGATTTCAGGGAGATATCCGCTGCCGGAACCGTGCATTCCCAGGGTGTAAACTTCATGATACCGATGGTCTCTCCCGTGTGATCTTCACCGGCATGCACACCGATGTGCAGCCCAAGATTCTTGTAGACCTCCTGCACGGATGTCCCGATCACATGTGCCATCGTCATATCTCTGCCCGGAGTCCGTACGCGCACAATCCTCAGCTGTTTGTTTTTATCTCTTCTTTTCTGGCTGCTGATCCACTTCAGGAGTTCTTCAGCCGTCATCCTGTCAGCCATAGACACTCCTATCGTTTCGTGACCGGGCAGACGACATAGTGCAGCTCATCACGAAAATAATCAACAACAGCCGTGATCGCGGCTGTCACACCCGCAATATCCCCCGACACGATCAGTGTCCCCGTAAAACGGTCTGCAAAGCCCAGATAGACATCGCCGCTCTTGACAGCAATATCAGACGCAATAACCGCAGATTCCGGCGGCGTCATATTCATGATGCCGATCGCCGATGAGCTGTAGTTAATGGCAGGGTTCATGCCAAGCTTCTGATATATGATCGGGGAAGGGCTGCCCATAATGTGCGCAAGGGTAATTTCCTTGCCAGCCACTGTCTCCTGTACGATTCGAATCTGTTCATCACGGTTGTCCATCTGTTTCCTCCAACATTATCGAGATAAATCACGCCCCGGTCTTGCCGTCAGCCTTCATCTTTTCGAGAGTGATTCAGACTGCGCGTAAGCGCAGCCTGATCACAGTCATCCATTATGTTATATACCTGCTGCACTGCTTTACGCAAGATCCGCCCAGTTTGCAGGATACACGAAATATGCGTAGCGGCATGTCTCCGGTGTCTGGAAATGGATATGGCTTCCCTTCGGAATATAGATGATATCTCCCGGATCTCCGGACACAATTCTTCCGTCAATCTCAATCTCCAGCCTGCCCTCAAGAACCACGTCGTACTCATCATAAGTCAGCGTCCACTCAAAGCTGGTGTGATCCAGTTCCATCACACCTGCTCCCATTCTCGGAGCTTCCTCCAGCGTCACGACATCCTTGAGAGCAACACCGTCCTGCTTAAACGGTTCGCATTTCACTGTCGAGGTCTTTATTCCGATGATACCGCTCGGATCGATTTTTTTCTCAAACCCGCAGTTACTATTCTTAGATGGAGCAGCAGACTGCTCCATAACTTTTGTGATAATTTCACGGATCATTTCTTCCGTAATACTCATGGTATACATTCCTTTCTTCAATCAGGGCCTGTCAAATCATCTACTTCTCCATCGTCGCATTAACCTTCTGCAGCAGTTTCGGTGACAGAATATTCGCAACGATCAGAGCGGTAATACCTGCTACAAGCTTTCCGATGATGACCGGAGTAACCATGGTCTGGTCAACGCCTGCCGTGAATCCCAGGTGATCGCCGAACACGAAAGCAGCGGATACGGCAAACGCGACATTCAGAAGTTTTCCTTTCGGATCCATTTCACCGAAAATGTTGAACATGGCGATATTGTTCGCAAGATTCGCAACCATACCTGCGGAAGCCGTCTCATTGATTCCGAGAAGGTGACCAAGCTTCTTCAGTCCGCCTCCGAAAGTCCTGGTGATCCACTCAACCATTGGGAACGCACCGATCAGTACAATACCGATCTGTCCGCAGGTCAGAAGTCCTGAATCGAGCGGTGTCAGCCCTGTTGAAGCATCCGGTGTTGCCATCTGATCAAACAGCGGGAACATGATACCAGTGATCTGCTCAAATACAGCAATTGCAGTCAGGGCAGTGATCACGACGGTAACGCCGATCCCGAAGCGGTTGAATCCGCGGATCATACGGCCGGGACGGAACCACAGACCGATAACGATCAGTGCCGCGATGATGATAACCGGTATCAGGTTCTGCACGATACGCCCAAGACTCAGCTTATAGCTCGTCATCGCTGTCATACACAGGCCGCCGACGATACAGCCGATCGGAATCGTAATCATACCTGCGAGCACACCTGCCCCGAGGTAACCTCTGTCCTTCTTATCAATGATACCAAGTGCGACCGGAATTGTAAATACAATCGTCGGTCCCATCATCGTTCCCAGTATCAATCCCGCGAATTTTCCGATTGCTTCATCTCCAGCCAGCTGCATCGCCAGCGGATAGCCTCCCATATCGCACGCGAGCAGTGTGGTTGCAAACATCGAAGAATCCGCACCGAAGAAATTGTATATTGGCTTGATGACCGGCCCCAGCACCTCCGCAAGCACCGGAGCTGCCGCTACAACGCCGGCCATGGAAAGCGCGAGAGGTCCGATGGCGTTAAAGCCTTCTTCGAATTTCTCCCCATATCCCTTTTTATTGCCGCAGATCTTGTCTATCGCGCCGACAACCATGAATATCATCATGATCATCATGATTACTTTATTAATGGAGAGGGTCGTCGCCCACTCCCTCAGGCTTGATGTAAATGTGCTCATATTTTGCCCCTAAGTATAAACATTTTCTATAGTTGCTGCTAAAATAACCGCGACCGATGAGAATCCTTTGATTCAGGAATACCGGACTCCGGACTCCTGTTTTTCTATCCTCTGATTACTCCTGATAAACGATTTCCAGGTCGTCCACGATTCCGACTACAGTTGCATCAACGGGCGCGCTCATGTCATTGACCGCACTTCTTGCCGAGCTGCCATTGACGATGAGCACCGTCTCTCCGACGCCTGCGCCGATGAGATCAGCCGCGACAGTTGGAACGCTGTGCGATTTCTCATTACTGACGTCCAACGGCTGGACAACCAGAAGCTTCAGACCGGAGAGTCTCTCATCCTTTCTTGTGGCCCAGATATTCCCGATGACCTTTGCAACCTTCATCTTTTATCCCCCTTTTAATCGCAGCAGAAGCGGATACCCTTACGCTCAGCGGTTTCTCTCGCGAGATCTGTGATGATACAGTCTTTTCTGACCCGGATACATGTCGCGCCGGATTTCACCGACTCGATCACATCCCTTTCTGTCACAGCCTTACGGCTGATGATGCATTCCTTACCGCAGGCTTCGCAGCCATCAACGGATAAGGGATTTTCCCCTGATGAGGAGTTTCCCTCGGTCGGCATCTTATCCGCCGATTTGTCCATGGCAATACGGTCGGGTTTCTCCGCCGATTTGCCGAAAACAGTACAAACCGGTTTCTCCACCGATCTGTCTATGACAGCGCCGACCAGTTTCTCAGCCGGAACGACAGTCAGCCCGCAGCTTTTCAGAAACTCCAGATCCCCGCTCATCCTCTCCCACATGGGTGATGGCATATTCTTTCTGTATTGCAGATATTCAATTTCATCCTCTGATACCAGCAATCTTTTGCCGGACATAAGCGCCTGCAGAGCTGCCTTCAGATACGGAGTATCTGCCATTCCCACACAAAGTTTTGAAAGATTCGCGCACGTCAGATTGTACAGAACGACGGTATCTATCCGTTCCATATCGATGCTGTTGTCACTGCTGTCATCGGAAAGAACCGCGCACTGTACATTGTACCTACCCGTAATCTCACTGTTCTCCAGGAAGGACTTACCGTCCTTTCCTTCCTCTTCGGTCAAAATCAACAGAATTCTGCGTCCGCTTTTCGAAGCGGCAGACGATTCGCACATTCCGGTTCCACTGCAGGAATTGCCCTGTGACGCGTCATTCGAACCGTTCATACACGCTCTGATCTCACTGTCAGAAACAGTGATCCCCATCTGCTCCAGTTTTTCTTTCACTCTGGCAGCGATGCGGTCTGTCAATTCTCCTGTTTCCATATTTCCTCCTTTCTGTCAGTCTTTAACCGGAAACGATGCAGTTCATCGCGATTCCGGCCGGCGTCACAAGGAAGGGATCCCGGGGCTTGATGGTTCTGATCCCCGTTACCTTCTCAAAGACACTTTCAATTCCTGTCAGACAGGACGTTCCGCCGCACAGATAGATCGTATCTGTCACGGACGGATCGATATACTTTTTCACAATGGTGGCCATCTTTTCGACCACCGGACGTACCACCGGCATGATCTCTTTATGCCGGCTGTAGTCCTGCTTGATTTTTTCAGCTTCTTCGAAAGATACGTGGTAATTTCCGGCAAGCACCAGAGACAGATGCGTGCCGCCTGTCGGCTCATCCTCTATCTCAATAACCTTTCCATCTTTAAACAATGCGAGGCCGGTGGTGCCGCCGCCGATATCTACCACAACACCGTTCTGAATCTGATATACAGAATTCGCAGCCGTAGGCTCATCGAGCACATTGGTGACTTCGAACCCTGCTCCTTCTGCCACATATTCATGAGTCCGGACACTGGAGTCTGTACCGGCCGGCATGGCAATCGCGCACTCGACAAGCTCCCGGTCAATCCGCTGTTCCAGTTTGTCCTTCAATTCCTGCACAATCGTCCGCGCGCCGCTGAAATCAACCACGACACCGTCCCGCAGAACGCTCGCAGCCTTTTTTTCACAGGCTACCGGCTGATTGTTCTCATCCAGAACGACAAGAACAATATATGCAGTACCCAGATCCAGCCCCGTCTTCAGTCTTCTGGAAGACGGAAAAACCTCCTCCTGGGACCGTGATACCTTGTCCATGTATGTGTCAATTCGCTTCAGATCAAGCATAAACGCACCTTTCATTTCAAATTCGTGTAATTCTGAAATTCCCGCTCCGGACTATCCTGCCCGTCACCAGATTTCACTGCAGCCGTTTTTCTTACGGTCAACGACCCTGTCCGTCACCAGTTTTCACTGCGGCCGATTCCCTTGCGGTCAATCTTCCGAATGATTCTTCCCATCGTAAAGCCATGCACGAACGCTGCATTTGCCTCATCAAAATCGATATGCATCTTGCAGCTGAAATTCTGGCTGACACGAATGATCACATCCTCAAAGATTACCGGCCTGTCACTGAGTACTTCCACTGCAACCCTGTCCTTATCCTTAAGATTCAGCAGCTTCGAGTCCTTCTCCGTCACATGAATATGATTGTGTGCAATAATCACACCCTGTTTGATGTCCAGCGAACCGGCAGGCCCCTGGATGGTGATAGCACCGCTTCCTTCGACATCCCCGGATTCCCGCAGCGGAGCATTTACTCCAAGCGCGACGCAGTCGCTCTTGGAAAGCTCCACCTGTGTCGCGCTGCGGACGGGGCCGAGCACAGCCACATGACTCATGGATCCCTTTGGTCCGATCAGGGTCACTCTCTGATCGGAAAGGAACTGGAATGGCTGCGAAAGATCTCTTTTCGGCGTAAGCGTTGCTCCCTTTCCGAACAGGACCTCACAATCTGACTGCGTCAGGTGAACGTGCTTTGCAGAGACCTCGATCTCTACCAGTCCGGCCATATGGATGGAATCCATCACGGCTGAAACAATATCCTTCATCAATTGCCTCCTCCTGTGTAGTCTCCGGCCAGATATTTGCACATCATAATATGAAGTGCACTGGACAGACGGTTGAGTTCTTCAATAATATCTCCGCGTTTATACTTCCGGCCTTCCCTGAACGCAGTGCAGGCGGACAGCTCTGTCTCCCTGATCTGTGTCCGGATACGATTAAGATAAGCATAATTAATTCCCATGCTGTAATCCGGAAGCAGCATCTGCTTAATCTTATAGAACTTCATCGGATCATGAGAGCGCTCGCGCAGCTCAGCATGAGTCAGTCCGATCGTTGTCATCTCAGGAACGTCCTCGCCAAGAACATCACAGCGCATCAATTCCCGAAGATGGCGCAGAATATCATTGAGATCGTCGACAAGTGACTGACAGCCGTTCTCATATATAACTGCCTGAGCCAGGACGATCAGCGACTGTACCGAATCGAGTTTCCCACGAAAAACGATTCTCGGATCATCTTTGTTCACCAGTTCATTGCCGTAAAGCTGGGTCATGTGTTCCGGTTTTTCATAGAAGAATGCCCCTGTCTCATGTTCTGTGTACTTCGGACGCAGAACGGCCACTGTATCTGTTTTTTCTGCAGCAGGTGCCCTCTGTTCCTGCGGAGCAGGGGCGCCGGTGCTTACTGTTTTCTTCTGTCCGCCCTGACCTGGATGGACCTGATCATGAAAATTGCTTTTCATCTGATATCTGATTTTTTTCTGCTGCAGATACTCTTTTGCTGCGGGAGTAAGGATGGCTCCGTCCGGCACGATATATACGTCTGGCTCGGAATTTCTCAGCTCATAACGGAGTAGTTCCTCGGTTATTGCTTTCATACGCCTTCACTCCTTCTTCTTTTATCATTTCCGGAGCTGTATGCTCCCTGTCATCCTCTCGGTATTATGCTTTATTACTCTGCAGTATTGCCGAGCGTCGGAAGAATATACTCCACGTCCATATGCGGTCTCGGAATGACATGTACCGAAATCAGCTCGCCGACTCTCTCGGCTGCAGCCGCGCCCGCATCCGTTGCTGCCTTTACTGCTCCTACATCGCCTCTGACCATGACGGTGACAAGGCCGCCGCCTACACGTTCTTTTCCAATCAGATGTACATTTGCAGCCTTAACCATCGCATCTGCCGCTTCGACGGACGCTACCAGACCCTTTGTTTCGATCATTCCCAGTGCTTCTGTAGTTTTTGACATAATTATTCGTTCTCCTTTCCAATAGACGGAAGAATGTACTCTACTTCCTCATGCGGTCTCGGGATGACATGTACGGAGAGAAGCTCACCGACTCTCTCTGCCGCTGCAGCGCCCGCATCGGTCGCTGCCTTTACCGCTCCGACATCACCTCTGACCATGACGGTCACAAGGCCGCCGCCTACACGCTCTTTACCGATCAGATGTACATTTGCGGCCTTGACCATAGCATCTGCTGCCTCGACAGCCGCAACCAGTCCCTTAGTCTCAATCATTCCAAGTGCATCATTAACTGTTGCCATTGTTTTCTCCTCTCAATATAATTGGCATGTCTCATCAGGTTCGTATATGATGGATACGTCGCATCAGGTTCGTTTGAATGATCACATCGCCTTCAGCCGTGCGATCACGCTCTTCACAATCTCATCGACATTGATATCCGACAAATCAGGCTGGTTATCCGCACTCTCCACACAGGAATCGATTTCCGCGCGGATATCCTCCATCTCTTTCTGCCCATACGCCACGTATCGCTTGTTGATGAGCTGCATCGGACCAACGTTTTCGCTGGTTGCGCTTCCGCCCACCGCGCCGCATCCGAGTGTCAGAGCCGGCTGCAGTGCTGTGGAAGCCCCGATGCCGCCGAGTGTACTCGGTGTATTGACAACAATGCGGGATACCGGAACACGTTTTGCAAAATAGTCAACAATTGCTTCATTTTTTGTGTGCATGGAGAATGTATGACCTGCGCCCTCGTAATAAAGGATCTCACAGACCTTGTCGCAGACATCGTGATAATCCTTACCTGTGTAGAATCCCATAATCGGTCCGAGCTTCTCATTCGAGTATGGATGACCGCGTCCCACACCAGTCTCTCTCGCAATCAGAACCCTCGCATCCTTCGGAACCTTGTCCAGGTGCGCCAGTTTGGCGATTGTTTCAACGCTCTTTCCGACAATCTCCGGATTCATTGTCCCATTTGCGCGAAGGATGAACTTGCCGAGTTTTTCACTCTCTTCCTGATCCAGGATATATGCCCCCTGCTTCTTCAGTTCAGCCATAACCGGCTCCACCATATCCTCGTCACAGATGATCGACTGCTCAGATGCACAGATTGTTCCATTATCAAACGTCTCGGAATCCAGAATTCTCTTCACTGCCAGAGGAAGATCACAGGATCTTTCAATGTAGGCAGGGCCGTTTCCGGGTCCGACACCGATCGCCGGTGTACCGGAAGAGTACGCTGCCCTTACCATGGCCGATCCGCCGGTAGCAAGGATCAGTGCTACGTCTCTGTGATGCATCAGTGTATCCGTTGCCTCCATCGTCGGAATGGAAATACAGGATACAAGATTCTCATTTGCGCCTGCCTCCGCGATGGCCTGACGAATGACTTTCACCGCCTCCATGATGCAGCGCTGTGCCGTCGGATGCGGGGAGAATACAATTGCATTTCCCGCCTTGACAGCGATTTCTGCCTTATAGAAGGCAGTAGAGGTCGGATTCGTGGACGGGATAAGTCCGGCGATGACACCTACCGGAACCGCCAGCACGCGCAGTCCCTTCTCATCGTCGCGGGAAATCTCTCCGACTGTCTTCATATCCTTGATATGCTCATAAACTCCACGGCTTGCAAACACATTCTTGACAATTTTATCCTTTACCTTGCCAAAACCGGTATCCTCGACCGCCATTCTGGCAAGACGCTCAGCATTACGGACACCAGCGTCCGCGATGCAGCGAACAATATGATCTACCTGAGCCTGATCCATGCGCGCAAGCTCTTTCTGCGCTTCCTTGGCTGACTCAACCAGATCCCTCACTTCCTGCATTGAGATCAGGTCTTTATCGATTATCTTCATTCTGCCATTCTCCTGTTATTTTTCTGTTCTGCTTAATCCCTCTCTGTCACAAAATGCTTTTATACCTTCCAGCAGCACGTCTTTGCGTGCGGATCGGATCTGCTCCCGTGTCAACGTATCGATTCCAAGTTTCTTTGCGAGATTTCTTAGTTCGCCAACACTCTTGCTGCCAATCTCGTCCAGTGAAATCAATGAAGACGCCGGTTTCCCCTTGATCGGATCCGTCGCTTCCGACGACACCTCCGGTTTTGTGTCCGGCAGATCCGGAGCGCCGCTCTGTACTCCGTCACGTTCTTTCAGATTATCCTCCGGGATATCCAGATTTACGTCTGGTTCTTTCGGATCATCGGCCGGTCCCTCCGGATCATTATCCGTTTTTTCCGTATGATCGTCCGGTCCTTCCGGATTCCCATCCGGTCCTCCAGGATTCCCGTCCGGTCCTTCCGGATCATTATCCGGTTTTTCCGGGTGTACATGACCGAGGATCTGTTCCACATCACCATGCGGTCGCGGGATCACGTGAACCGAAATCAGCTCACCGATTCTCCCTGCCGCGGCTGCCCCTGCGTCAACCGCAGCTTTCACCGCTCCGACATCTCCCCGGACCATTACCGAGACCAGTCCTCCTCCGGAGTATTCCCTGCACTGAAGAGTTACATTGGCGGCTTTCAGCATAGCGTCCGCTCCTTCTATGGACGCAACCAGTCCTCTGGTTTCTATCATGCCTAATGCCTGCATATACTACCTCCGATACTGATCATTCTTCTCGCGGGCTTGAAGCAATCGCCTCAACAGCCGCAGCGAAGGCATCGCAGGCAGATTTGCATGCCGACTGGCTTCCTGTCAGCAGCGCGCCTCCGAAGTTGGTTTCTGACGGCGGCGCGTAAAGAACACAGCACTGCACATCCGCTGCCTTGAGTGCCGCATCCACTGCATACATAGCCTCAAGCGGCGGTGCAATCAGGTACGCGATTGCCTCTCCTTCCTTTATGCCGCAGGAAGCGGACAGGTAAGAGCCTGTTCTTGATATGCAGTGCGCATAATAGCAGATCGAATCATCGTCGTTCGCAGATACGAAGTGGCAGACATTCTCAATCATGTCAATACAGGCGTCCAGTCCTGCCCTCGCCTCTGCCGGATTCGGAGCTGCCAGAATACCGATGATCTCACCGGCCAGTGCAGTGTTCGCATTGGCTGCACCTGCATACATACTCTTTGCGTAAACGACTTCACAGTCTGCTTTCTTCGTAGCCTCATCCAGTGCTGTGTAAGTGACATCATCGATGTCGGCGGTAATAAGTGCCAGGGACTTCTGATCCGGCCTTAACTTCAGCTCCTTTGCAAGGTCCGGAGAGACATTCGCGATTAGTCTGGTCGCCAGAACCTTTGCGAACAGTGGATCTCTTTTCATTCTTCAATTCCTCCATTCCGGTTAAATTACAGTTTCAGGTCCGTACCGCTGGCTTTCTTTTCGAGCATGATTTTAATAATTTCCGCAATGTGGGCGCCGGCCTCCGAAGGATTCGTTCCTGCGCTGTGGATATTGGAAACAACTGTTCTTCTTGCCTCCGGCATTCCCACTGTCGCCTTGTAAGCGATATAGGCAGACATAGAAGTCGCAGTAATCAGACCCGGACGCTCTCCGATCAGTGTGCAGACAACCTCTGCGCCGACCAGCTCACTGATCTCATCCTCCACCGCCACGCGGCCGTACTTCACGAAGAATGGCGTTCCGGTATCAATGTGATAGCTTTGAAGCCCCTGCATGATCGCCGGAAGAAGATCCGGGATATTCGCTGCTACTGCCGCAGAGGACAGACCATCGGCAACGTAGATCTGAACTGTCGGGTTTTTTTTGCATTTCTCTTTAATCGTCTCAACCGCCTCAGGGCTCAGCTTACGTCCGAGATCCGGTCTGGTCAGATACGTATCCTTGCTGTCACATTGTGTCTGGACGATGAACAGTCCCTGACTCTTGATGAACTCTTCATCTACATCGTTGAAAACTGCATCCTGCGCTGCAGAATGCGCCGCTCTGAACTCAAGCTGCGGAAGTGTTTTGTAGCGGGCTCCTGCCTTTCCGATACCCAGACGGCACGGAGCAGCTGCCTTCTGCTCTGCGTATGCCTCTTTATTGACCGGGTTCTCCACCAGATACTGCTTGCGCAGATCAATCGCAGTGATATCCGGAAGCTCTCCATCTTCAACATAAGAGGGATCAAGACTCACCCCTTTGTCCGGAATAACAAGCTGACAGCCTCCGGCATTCGAAGCACCGACCGCCTCTTTTACTGCAGAGCTGACGGAGGCAGCTGTACTGCCGACCCCTTCCGCTCCCGGTTTAAGATTCATTTCTTTGAGAACTTCCTCAATGACTGTTCTTAAGTCCTTTGATTCCATTTTCTTTCACCGCCTCCCTTATTTGCTCATGAATACGGAAGCATCGCCCGCAAGTTTTGTCAGTTTACCGTTCTCTGAGAAGCCCATCTTCTCAAGCCACATATCGAATTCGTGAATCGGACGAAGGCCCATAACCTCACGGAGAGCTGCCGCCTCATGATATCCTGTGCACTGATACATCAGCATGCAGTCGTCGCCTTCCGGAACACCCATGATGTAATTGCAGCCTGCAGCCACAAGCAGTGTTGCCAGGTTCTCGATATCATTCTGATCCGCCTTCATGTGATTGGTGTAGCAAGCATCGCATCCCATCGGAACGCCGGTCAGCTTACCCATGAAATGGTCTTCCAATCCGGCACGAATGACCTGCTTCGAATCATACAGATACTCCGGTCCGATGAAGCCGACAACCGTATTTACCAGAAACGGCTGGAACCTTTTAGCAAACCCGTAGCAGCGAGCCTCCATCGTCACCTGATCCCATCCGTTATGCGCATTGGATGAAAGCTCGGATCCCTGACCGGTCTCAAAATACATCACATTCGGTCCGGTGCATGTTCCCCTCGTCAGCATCGTCTGACGGCCTTCCTCCAGCATCTGAGCGGTCAGACCAAACGCCTCATTTCCCTTCTGGGAACCGGCGATGGACTGGAACATCAGATCAAGCGGGGCTCCAAGTCTTTTCGCTGCCTCCGTCTGAGTCGTCACATGAGCCAGAACGCAGATCTGAGTCGGGATATCCCATTTATGTTTAAATTCATCAAACATCTTCAGGATGCGCGCCACACTCTCAACCGAGTCGTCAACCGGGTTCAGACCGATGACTGCATCGCCGCATCCGTAAGAGAGTCCTTCCATAACAGACGCAAGGATTCCCTTTGGATCGTCAGTCGTATGATTCGGCTGCAGACGGGATGAGAACGTACCCGGAAGTCCGATTGTCGTGTTGCAGTGTGCGGATACACGAATCTTTTTTGCCGCGTAGATGAGGTCGAGATTGCTCATCAGCTTGCAGACACCGGCGATCATCTCAGCGGTGAGCGCCCGGGAGACACGGCGGATCATATCCGGTGTCGTATCTACATCAAGAATCCACTCGCGAAGCTCGGAAACCGTCCAGTTCTTAATCTCATTGAAGATTGTCTCGTTGACATCATCCTGGATAATCCGGGTAACCTCGTCCTCTTCATACGGAACTGCCGGATTGTTGCGCAGGTCATTCAGCGTCAGATTGGCGAGCACGTACTTTGCCGCAACTCTCTCCTCCGCTGTCTCGGCTGCGACACCTGCCAGTTTATCACCTGATTTTTCCTCGTTCGCCTTGCCCATTACTTCTCTTACGGATTTAAATTCGTAAGTTTTGCCAAATAGTCTTGTTTTTAAAATCAATTGTCACACCTCTCTTAAGAATTAAATACCAGTGTTTTATTAACCACAGGTACTACTGTTCCGCCGGCCAACGGCTCACCGATATCAATATAATCGCCGCCCGCCGCACGGATCCCGTCGATGCAAATAACCGGTTTTTTGAAATCAAGCTGAATATTCAGCGCGTTTCCCAGAACCTTTCCAATGTCACACTCCACAACTACAATCAGCGGGTAGCTGCTTTCTATCACCTCCCTGGCTCCTTTGATGATGGCTGCTGCCAGCTTCTGGATCTGTTGAAAGCCGGTCCAGCCTTTTCCCGAAAAAGCGATCGCTACCTGCTCCATCCTGCCCTCGGTGTAAAACATGGGGAGCTGTGTCGCGATTGCCTGACTGAATGTTTCAAAATCAGTCTCGCTGTCCTCCGATATTTTCAGAACCGGTACGTTTTTCAAAGGAAGCTTGCCTTTGTCATACCGGATGGTGCTGCCGCTTACATCTGTAGAATGTGTTCCTGCACCCACGACCGTAGCGCGGATTGTCTCCTTCGCCTGATAGCGGGTCAGTGCCGCGATCGTCCTGTTCTCGCGGATGGCCTTCCCCAGCAAAACGCCGATATCCCCGTAGCGGAACAGTTCACTGTCGTTTTCCTGATAAATGCAGTCAGCGACACCTCCGGAATATGTGACCGCACGGATGCCGATATCTTCTCTCAGCATCTTGCCGTCATTGGTATACAGGGCGCGATGCTCGTCGTCAGGCTGCACCAGACGCAGCGCTTTCGCGAGCTCATCTGCCATGATCCGGCAGACCTTCATCAGCACCTCCGGATCTGCACGGTCACCCTCAGCGATTCTGATTCCGTGGTTTGCCGCCAGTTTCACGATTTTGTGGAAAATATAAGAAATTTTCCCATCTACGATCTTGATCAGGCGTCCGCCGATATCCAGGCAGCAAGTGCCTTTAAGCGCGCCTTTTTCATAGACCGCAATGTTGGTGGTGCCGCCTCCGATATCCAGGTTTGCCACCGTCGTGTGATTTTCCTGAGAAATCGCATCTGTGCCGGCGCCGCGTGCCGCCAGCACCGACTCAAGATCTGGTCCGGCAGTGGCTACCACAAAATCGCCGGCCATATCCGAGAGAGCTTCCAGCACCTCATTGGCATTTTTCTTGCGCGCTGTCTCACCTGTGATGATCACGGCGCCGGTTGACAGATCCTCCGGTTTCATACCCGCAGCCTGATACTCACTCCGGATAATTTTCTTGATCGCGTCCGCATCAATCTCGGTTGCGGATTTCAGCGGAGTGAAATAAATCCTGCTTCGGTAAATAACCTCTTTTTCAATGATCGAAACCCGCGGAACCGTGTAGTTTCCGGCAACGTTTTCGATCACCAGCCGGCTGAAAACCAGCTGTGTAGTTGATGTGCCGATATCAATTCCGATACTCTTGATTTCCTGTCTCATTTTTTTATAGCCTCTTGTCTCCTACGATCACTTATCGATAGGTTTCATGATCTGATTAAGCCAGCTGAACCAGGTCCTTGTTCCGCTGCTGTCAGAGGAGATTCGAATATTCCCTCTCAGCTTGTCACGCACGAAGGAACGTACAATCAACATGCCGAAATTCTCGCTGCTCTGATCAGAAGCATCATATCCCACGCCGTTATCCTCGACCGTAAGCTCCGAATACAGCTCTCCCTGATGCACATGGATACTGATCTGACCTTCCTCCCGATCCGGAAATGCGTATTTCACGGCGTTCTGTATCAACTCGTTGACCACAACGGAAACCGAAGTCGCGACATCCGAATCGACCTTGAAATCCTCTCCACTCACAGTAATGGCAATCTTTCTATTTCCGGAAAACGCAAGGGTGATATTATTTTTCAGGTTCTCCAGTACCTCCCGGAGACTCACATTGTCCGCAACCTCGCTTGACAGCAGCTCGTGGGTATTTGCAATGGAAAAAATGCGATTCATCGTCTCCATCAGCACTTCCCGTACTTCGTCATTATCCGATTTCCGCATCTGAAGATTCAGCAGGCTGATAATTGTCTGAAGACTGTTCTTGACCCGGTGATGCATCTCCCGGATCGCTGTCTTTCTCAGCACCAGCTCCTTCTCCTGTTCCTTCTGCCGCGTGATATCGCGCATCAGCACAGCTTTGGAATAGTGCCCGGATTCGATCGGAACGGTTTTTACGCTGATGATCCTGCTTCCAACCAGTACCTCTTCGTACGAATAATCATGATCATACGTGTCGACGCTTTCCGCAGTCAGTCTCACGTTCGCGTAAGGCTGATGCAGAAGATCTTTCACATAGCCAAGTTCTTCATACATTTCTTTCGCGACATGGTTCCTCAGCGATATGATTCCTTTTTTATCCACCAGCAGCAATGCCTCGTCGATACACTCCGCAAGCCAGTTGTTGTCCGGCATGATTTTTGTGACCGCCGCGGCGATCTCTTTATAACCGCTCATCGAGATATGCAGTTTTTCGCGTGGCTGTATTTCGTCACTGGTCTGTTTCTCGAAGATCAGCACACCGATCACGCGGTCATGCAGTTTGATCGGCTCTACCGTCTGAATGGTGATGCCCTTTTCCTGTGTCGTTGCCTTCATCTGCCGTGTGCCCACCCCCAACCGGAACGTTCTGGCCACAGCAGGCTCATTTTCCTTCGCAGCGATCATGCCGACGACACTGCCCTTATAAGCGGACGGAACCTTTGTCGGCTTTGCTTCTGCCACCACAAGAGAATCTCCGCTATGCATCAGGCAATCAATGAATACATCCGCCTCTTCGATATCGGCGATTGATGGAAGCAGTTTCGCCATCGTAAGAATCTGCGTGATTTCCTCTTCCGTCAGATCCACATATTTCCTGCACAGTTCGCACAGGCTTTGCTCATCCATATTCATATACTCCTAACAAGTATCATCTCCGAGACCCTTCTCATGGACAGATGCTTTTGCTGACTGATCTGCCTGATATAACTGTAAGCATCTTCCTCGCTCTTTTGATCGCGCAGCATGATCAGGCCCTTGGCCTTTTCAATAATGACGCGGCTTTCCAGTCTTTCCTGTGCCCTTTCCACTTCTGCGCGTATCTTCCTCATCTCCCGGCTGCGGCTGACAGCCAGCTCAATGCTCGGAATCAGCGATTTCTCGTAATACGGCTTCACCAGATATCCAGATACGCCGCAGTCCTTCGCCGACTCAATAAATTCCGGATCCGTATAGGCAGTCAGCAGAATGATCGTGTCCGCCAGCTTTTCCTGAAAAATAATCTTTGATGCCGAGAGTCCGTCGAGAAACGGCATCTTGATGTCGAGCAGGACAAGATCCGGCTTGTTTTTCCGGCACTCCTCCACCGCATCAAAGCCGTCGGAGGCCTCTCCGACAACCTCATATCCCGAATCTTCGAGAAGTTCTCTTAAGTCCATCTTTGCGATCGGCTCATCATCTGCTATTACTATTCTTAATGCGTGTTCTGTCTTTTCCATTTATCAGAGCCTTCATTCAGCCGCGTTCGTTTATCCGCGACATTGTCAATCCTCCGGCATATCCAGTGCCCGGAGCAGTTCATCCACACCTTCACCTGTCACGCTGCTGATGCGGTAAATTTTTTGTGCTCCCGCTGCTCTCAGATACACCTCTGCATCATTGATTTGTTTTATACCTGCGATATCGATCTTCGTCACAACACCCAGACACGGTTTGGTGAACATCGTCGAAAACTGTGCCGGATACATTGTTCCGTTCTCCGTCGCATCCTGCAGAAAAAGAATGATGTCCGCATCGGCCGATGTGACCATCAGCGCTCCCCGGTATCCCCTCCGCTCCAGGTATTCCCCCGGCGTGTCAATCATCACCTCATGTTCCACGGTGACGGTCTGGGTTTTGTGATACCGGATATCCTCGTTGAAAATTCTCTGGCACAGCGTCGTTTTTCCGGCCGTTGACCGCCCGATCAGCATAATTCTTTTTCTATTCTGATTTGTCATCTGTCTGTCCGTCATGTCCTTGTGATCACCGTGGAAGAAAATCCCATCATGCCGCAGAGAACATTCATGACGTTTTTCAACGCCTCCCCCACAGCCGCAACATCGCCGGTAATCACCAGCGATCCGTTGAAGCGGTCCACAAAGCCGATTTTAATATCCGCAGCCTTCGAAGCCACATCAGCAGCGATCATAGCGCCCTCACTCGGCGTGATCGTCATGATTCCGATTGCGCCCGATGCGTCCAGAAGACCCAGCTTCGAATATAAATCCGCATCCGGGCTGGCGATCACATGCGCCAGAGTAACCTGTTTTCCGGGAACAAATTCCTGGATAATTCTCTCTTTGTTCCCGCCGTTCCCGGCGTTCGATTCAAACATAGCCCCTCCTTCCGGCCTGCATACCGGCAATCATCCCTGGTAAGCTATTTCTTACGCCCTGCCGGTAAACGCCTGACGATAAAGCGTCTTGATATCCTCCAGCGTGACCTCTCTCGGGTTCGATGCAGTGCACGGATCAGCAAGCGCTGCCTTTGCCATCTCATCCAGCTGTGCATTAAAATCATCTTCTGTGACACCTGCCTCTGCGATTGTCGCCGGCATGTTCATTTTCTCCATAAAGCGTTTTGCAGTGCGGATCAGCATCAACGCGCTCTGACGCGTTCCCACGCTGTCCATGCCCAGCTGCGCGACGATCTCCGCGTATCGGCTTGCGGCCGGTGTCAGATGGTCATGGCATCCGGCATTGAAGCTCATGACATACGGAAGAAGAATTCCGTTTGCCCGCCCATGCGGAATATGAAAATGCGCACCCATGGCGTGCGCCATACCGTGGTTCAGCCCGAGACCGGAATTTGCGAACGCAATACCAGCCATGCACGAAGCGTTGTGCATGCTCTGCCGCGCGTGAAGGTTCTCGGGATTTTTATACACTTCAAGGAGGTTGTTCTGTAAAAGCTGCAGTGACTTGATGGCCATGGCATCCGTAAAATCATTGTGTTCCCTGGAGACAAAGGCTTCCACCGCATGTGTAAATACGTCAATGCCCGTATCTCCGGTGACCTTCGGCGGCGCGCTGACGACCAGACTTGCGTCCAGTACAGCGATATCCGGCACCAGACTCTCGTCCACGAGCGGATATTTTGTCTGCGTCGTTTTGTCTGTAATAACGGCAAATGTGCTCACCTCGGAACCGGTTCCGCTGGTCGTCGGAATCGCGATGAAGCGGATGTTTTTATATTTTTCATTTACACGTCTCGCGATAAAAACGATCGCTTTCGCCGCGTCGATGGACGCGCCGCCGCCGAGGCAGATGACCGTATCGGGATCCAGCGCCTCCAGCCTTTTGATACCGGCAGTCACTACTCCCAGATCCGGCTCAGCCGCCACATCCGAAAAAACATCGTACTGCTTTCCCGCGCGATCCAGCCGGTCCGTCACATACGAAACCTTTTTGCTGACCGCAAGAAAATGATCCGCTACAACAAACACCTTTTTCATATCATTCACCAGCTGATCGAGCTGATCACCGATCATGATCCTGGTGCTGACTCTGAATTCTCCCATTGCTTCCCCTTTCTTCTGTGTTAAATTAATAGTAAATTTTTACTGTTATTCCGAGACAAAAAAAGCAGCATTTTAAACATACTGTTTAAAATGCTGCATCGCACTTAAATACATATTACCTCATTCTTCTACGGCTTCCTCGCCCGGCAGAAAAACACACTTCCCCCTGCTTCGTATTCACACTCAAAGGAAAGAACGAATACGCAAAGCGAAAAGCCGACAGGAAAATGCGGGTTTATGAAATTGTTGGCATCCTTTCAAAGCGAAAAAGAAAAGGGAAAGCACCGACCGTTCCGCCCGACACTTTCCCTTTCGACATTGCATCCGCCGGATTGATAATTAAGAGAGGTGGCGCAATGTAAAAAAATTCGATGGCGAAGCACTTAACGGTCTTCCCTGTTCATAAAGTACCGGTTCCATTCCATGGACACGGCCGAAAAGCCATCAGCTGCATCGCTGAGGGCAGGCACTCTCCCAGATCCGAGGAGAATTCATGTGCGTTATACACGGGCAGGTCTTCTGACTGCGGCGTCATCACTTTTTCTCACCTTCTCAGGTTTCCCCAATGGCATAAGAGAAAAAGCTAAGCCAACACAGCAACGGCATTGTGCAGGATTCACACCTGCTTCCCTTTTCACCGGCAACAATTTACCGACACCTATGTACCATCAAATTTATGTTGTCAGTTTATAATATTGACAACCTTTTGTCAAGCGTCATGTTTTGTATAATTTTATCAGCTGATTCTGTATATTTTGCCGGATATTTGTCCAAACACCACTGGTTAATAAATCCCGCTCCTGCTAATATAGGATGTGCGCAAAGCACGCACATGCTCAGATCTTCTGTTAAAGACCGTAAGCCCCATATGATACATCGTGCCACATACAGTATCAGCTGCGGATCGCTCCGTACTTCGCCGCTAAGATACAACAGAAGATTCATGACTCATGCAGCAATGATACAGCAACCATGACGCAGCAACTATGATACAGCACAATGATGCAGCAGCAATGACGCGGCAGCAATGATACAGCACAAAAATATTAACAACGAGGTTATTTCACAAATGTCATCATCTGATTCCAAAGCAATTACCCAAAACAAAAGAACCGCCAGAAATGAGATCGATATGATCCACGGCGGCCTGGCAGGGAAAATCATGCTCTTCGCGCTCCCGATCGCTGCCGCGAGCATTCTGCAGCAGCTCTTCAATTCAGCGGATTCCGCGGTCATCGGACAGTTTTCCTCTCCTGAAGCTCTGGCTGCCGTCGGCCTCAATGCGGAACCCATCGGCATCATCCTCGGTCTGATCACCGGTCTCTCCGTCGGCGTCAATGTCCTGATCGCCCGCTACATCGGAATGAACCGCCGGAAAGAAATTCCTGCGGCTATTCACACATCCATGCTCTTCAGTCTCATTGTCGGCGTCATCCTGATGATCTGCGGACTCGTGTCCGCCCGGCCGCTGCTGATCCTGATATCCACTCCGGACAATATCCTCGATCTCGGCGTGCGCTATCTTCAGATTTACATGCTCGGAAGTCCGTTCATCGTAATTTACAACTTCGCAAGCGCCATTCTGCGGGCTAAGGGTGACACCAGAAGACCCCTTTATGCTCTGATTTCCGCGGGAATTCTTAATGTCATACTGAATCTTTTCTTTGTTATTGTGTGCCGCTTAAATGTAACCGGTGTCGCTCTCGCGACGGACATCTCCAATGCCCTGAGCGCAGCGCTCACCGTTTCCTTTCTGATGAAGGAAACCGATGAATTTCATCTCTCCCTGCGCAATCTTCGTCTTAAGGGAGGTCATGTGAAGCGTCTCCTGGCCATCGGCCTGCCGGCAGGTATACAGGAGGCAGTGTTCTGCGTCTCAAATGTATTCATCCAGGCCGCCATCAACGGCTTCGGGTCCGACGCCATTGCAGGAAGCGCCGCCGCCCTGAATTTTGAGTACTTTGGATACTTTGCCGTAGCCGCCTTCACGCAGGCCGCCACCACCTTCATCAGCCAGAACCACGCCGCCGGACAGAAGAAACGCTGCGGAAAAATTTTCCTGTACTGCCTCATCTTTGGAGCCCTGGCCGGCGCCGTGCTCAGCGTTCCGATCGCGCTCTCCGGGACCTTCTTCATGCGGATTTTCTCCTCAAAAGAGGCCGTCCTGATGTACGCCATCCGTCGGAACCGCCTGGTCCTCCTCTGGGAATACCTCGTCACCCTGTATGAGATTCCTGCAGCTGTTCTCCGCGGAAGAGGTCATTCTCTGCTCCCCTCCGTTGAGATTCTGTGCGGCACCATCCTGTTCCGGCTGATCTGGCTGTTTACCGTTTTCGCACGCCACCCGGTTTACGAAGTCCTCTGCCTCGTCTGGCCGGTCTCCTGGCTTCTGACGGCCGCAGCCCTGTATATATCAATTCTGATCATGAAGAAACTGAATCTTTACGACTGACTGTTTCCATATCCTGTCTGTCCGCTTCCATTTCGCGGCTGACCGCTTCCATTTCGCGGCTGATTGTTTCTATATCCCGGAGGAAGAAAGCACGCAGTACTTCAGCGGCTTTCCTGTCCGGAAAACGAAATCTTCCAAGAGACTGCACCGGCATGATTCCCATCAGAGAATTGGTGATGAACATGCCGGTGAATTTTTTCAGATCTTCCGTCCGCACCACCTGTTCCCGGAATTCCAGACAGTCCCCTTCCTTCGGACCCAGCGTCCATTTTTTCCCCGGATCAAGCAGATAACTCCGTATCGTTCCCTTCAAAAGCCCGCTTGTTACCGGCGGAGTCACAACTTCATTTTCCCTGGTGAAAAAAACATTGCTTACGGATCCCTCGCAGATCTCGCCCTTTGTATTCACAAAAACCGCTTCATCATATCCCATCTTCCGGATCTGCCGGTGTACCAGAATATTGTCCCCGCAATTCAATGTCTTATAGTAAGTGAACGGCGAGGTTTCATTTCGGAGAACCGGGCTGAAACGCAGCCGGAGTCCCTCCCGGAACTGCCGGGCGGTATACGGATTCTCCCGGGTACTGAACAGCAGATTCTCCTCCGTCACGGTAATTTTCAGCGCCCCTTTTTCCCATACCCGTCCTTTCTCAAGTCCCGACAGATATCCGCGGAGCGCCTCCGTCAGCCAGGCCTCCATCCCGCTTTTTTCGCCGTTTCCGCACCATTCCCCTCTGCCACGCTCTTCCTTCCACTTCAGATACGCTCTGTTTTCAATATGCAGGTCACGAAGTCCGCCTGCCAGCCTGCGGATATGCAGATCCTCCAGCATTGCCGTCCCATGGATTATTGCAATTGTCTCGAATAATCCCATTCCGAAGAAAAAGCCGTCATCCACCTTACATCTGATCTCTTCCATCTCACACCTCTGTTTCCGATTCTTTCTGTCTGAACTGTACCGCATTTCTCCCCGTCCAGAGCTCTTCCTGCTCTCCTGTTGCCGCACAGATGTTGCCGCGCAGACCGTCTCGTGCAGCGACGCCTGCTATCTTATTCCCTTATCCTCTCATTCTTTTACTGTATAAGTCCAGTCGCAATGTTCTTGGCCCACGGGGAGCTTGCTCACCAGTGGGCAAGAACATTAGCGACGACAACAGGTATGAGCATGGAGCGGTGCGAAGCAACGCGGGAATGCTCATATGCGCGGGCAGTGAGCCACATCCGCTCACACAAAGTGTGAAGCGGTGGGGCGAACGCCGCGACAGACCGACGAAGTCGGTCACCTGTTAGCGGCACGGAAGCTGCGAAGCAGCGAAGTGACGCGGGGACTTATACAGTCTGTGGCGCTGTTTACAGCATGTGGTTTACCGCACGAATCGCCTCGAGCAGTGCCGCCGCTTTCTGATTTGTCTCCTCATATTCGAATTCCGGATCCGAATCCACGGTAATTCCCCCGCCGACTCCGATGCTGCAGCAGCCATTTCGACAGACCGCCGTCCGGATCACGATATTAAAATCACAGTTCCCGTCCAATCCCAGATAGCCGATGACTCCTGTATACAGTCCCCTGCTGCTGTTCTCCTGTTCATCGATGATTTCCATCGCACGACGCTTCGGTGCGCCTGTGATTGACCCGCCCGGAAAAGCCGCATCGAGCAGATCCACCGCGCTGCAATCCGGTCTCAGCCTCCCCGTTACATCCGAGATAAGATGATGCACCGTTGCGAAGCTTTCGATGTAATACATGCGCGGCACCTTCACGGATCCCGGCACACACACCCGGTTCAGGTCATTCCGCTCCAGATCCACGATCATCAGCAGCTCACTTTTGTCCTTCTCCGACTCCGCAAGCTCCTGCCTCAGTCTCTGATCCTCCTCAGGCGTATCCCCTCTTTTTCGCGTTCCCTTGATCGGACTGGTCTCCACGGCTCCATCCCGAACCCGCAGGAAGCGCTCCGGGGAGGCGCACACAATCTCATACTCTCCGAAGGACAGGAATGCGCCGAACGGCGACGGATTATACTTCCGCAGATACCGGAACATCTGATACGGATCCCCGATGTGTTCCGCTGTAATCCTGCGGGTCATATTCATGACGTAGATATCTCCTGCCCTCATATACTCGATCAGCCTACGGATTGTCTCTTCGTAATCCTCTTCTCCGTAATCAGAGGAAAAAATCACTTCTCCGGTACCTTCTCCGGCATCCGCCCTTTCCGAATCACCGGATATGACCGCTTTTTCCCTCTCCTCCATCCTGTCCGGATCATTCCGCACAATCCGTTTGTCATTCGTAACGTTCTCCGCACAAACGCACGCTGTTTCCCCGGCCCACATCCGGACTTTCTCCCGATAATCACCAATTCCGGCCAGATTTTCCCCGGTGCAGATCCAGATTCTGTTCTCCAGAAGATCTTCAACCAGATACAGATCATAAAAGACAAATCTCCCGTCGGGCAGACCTCCGTCAACGGAAAAATCATCGTTTTCATGCCGTCCCGGTATCTCCGCCCTTTTCCTTCCGTAATCATAACTTAACCAGCCGATAGCACCTGCGGTCATGACCGGTCCGCTATCCCGCCGCTTCGAATCGGTTCCGCTCTCATCCTTCTTCCGCTCACTGCCGGATTCACAGCCTGCAAGCTTCCGCTCCCCGCCTCTTTCGCAGCCGGCTTCCTTTTGCTCACCACTTGTTCCGCAGCCGGTAGTCTTCCGCTCCCCGCCGGTCCCGGATTCCCTGTTCTGTCTATCCCGGTTATTCTCGATATAATCCTTCAGGAAAGCCAGAAGATCGCCCGTCCGCCTCTCTCCATTCACGAACAGCTCCCCTTCTCTTTCCTCCGCCTCAAGATAGGGATACAGGCCAAGAATCGAATATCTTCCGTCCGGTCCTTTCAGCGAGGAATCCAGAAATGCCCAGTCCGATCCGCTGATGCCATCCCTCCGGATGACATCCGCAAGCCGTTCCAGCGTCAGCCCTTCTCCACTCCACTCTTCCGTTATTATCCGTCTCATTGCTTTCTCCCGCTCACTTTCAAGTCCGTCACCTTTTATCTCCTGCCCATTCTGCAGTTTCTGCAAATCTGTAGTTTCTGCAAATCTTAAGAAAATTTTCCAGCAGCTCATAACCGTATGCCGTGAGAACCGCCTCAGGGTGAAACTGAACACCGTACACCGGGCAGTATTTGTGATGCATTGCCATAATTATTCCTTCCCCGTCCACCGCGTCAACCGCAAGCACTGGCGGGAGATTTTCTCCGGACACAATCAGTGAATGATAACGCGTCACCGCAAATTCACCCGGCAGACCCGAAAACAATCCCGTCCCGTTATTGTATGCAGGAAGAACCTTGCCATGCATCGGTGCTCTCCCGCGCCGGATCTCTGCTCCATAAGTAGATCCGATGATCTGATGCCCGAGGCAGACTCCGAGTATCGGCACTCTGTCCTGAAATGTCCGGATCACCGCCACCGAAGGGTCCTCTTCGGAAGGAGATCCCGGTCCCGGCGAAATGACAATTCCCTCCAGATCCTTCATCCTCCCGATGCGATCCGGGGAAATCCGGTCTCTCCGGATCACCGTCACCGCCTCCCCGAGCTCCCGGAAATAACTCACCAGGTTGTACGTGTAGGAATCAAAGTTATCAATCATTGCAAGCATTTTGTCCCCCTCAAATACTGTGCGCTTCGCAGCTTTCGTGCCGCTAACAGGCATGAGCACTTTCGTGCCGCTTGCGCGTCACTTCGTGCTCATACCTGTTGTCGTCGCTAATGTTCTTGCCCACTGCTGAGCAAGCTCCCCGTGGGCCAAGAACATTGCGACTGGACTTATACACAACGAGATAAAACACGCTGCGCGAGTTTTATCTCGCTATCGCGACGCTCGCCGCACACGAATACTTCGCATTCGGCTGCGGCTCACTGTTCGCGTAAAAAAAACCGGAGCAGAACGGGAGCATCATAATGACACTCCGCATTCTGTTCCGGCAGTATTCTTAAGCTGAGATAACGCCCAAGGCACACCAGTCAGTTTTTATAAAAATAGTACCATATCTTTACCATGCAGCCAAGGCCTTAGTTTTTACTTAGTCCCAGCCCAGCTTTTTTCTCTTCTCCTTCATATCCGCGACAATCTGCTCACCGAGCTTGACCGGGTCCACATTTACCACCATGTGAGATCCGAGTGTTTCCTCGGTTCCCTGCTTCAGGAACTCAATTACATTCTTCGAACCGAAGATCTGCGCCTCAACACAATGGTAAGAGGAAATTCCCAGAAGACGGAAGGCCAGAGCCGCATCGATTCCCTTTTCATTGCTCCACTCAGGAGAAGTGAACGCATACGGCATATCCGGCAGTTTCTGGCCGAGCGCACCCGCAATGCCTGCCATGATGGCACTCGATCTCGTGTTGTCGATACACTCTCCCACATGCCACACCGGCGGAAGATCCGGCTCAAGGAAACCGCGGAGTTTTTCTCCCGCAAGCCTGTTTGCGTCCTTCGCGCAGTAGCCGAGCTTCATCAGCGGATACGACGCGCATCCGTTCGTGAGGATGATTACATTATTCTCAATCAGCACCTTCGCCACATCCGCGATGCACCGTTCATACGGCACCTTCGGGTTATTGCAGCCGACCATGTTGACGATTCCGAGAATCCGTCCGTCCTTCAGCGCCTCCGCGATCGGACCGAAGCCTCCGAAACGGCGGCTCAGATATTCGGCAGAAAAACCGACTTCCGCGGTGACTTCATACGGCGGAATGTAGACCGGAATACCCTTCCTGTCCTCGAAACTCTCGATTCCGCGCAGGACGATCTTCCGCGCCAGCTCCTTCGCCTCACCGATGTTGGAATGATGACGGTCGAACTCCATTCTCTCGGCACCGGGCAGATGCGCGGAAGCACTCGTCGTCACAACCGTCGTGCGGTAACATTTTGCGACATCCATGATCGCCGGGAACACATCCTGAACATCCGCCACCCAGAGATCCAGCGCTCCGGTCATCAGAACCAGCTCCGCGGAAACCGCGTTGGACAGCGGAATAACGCCGTCATAGCGGTACATCGCGGAAAGTCCGCTGCAGCAGATTCCGTAGAAACGGATTCCCTTCGCACCCTTTTCCTTCGCAAGGTTAATCATTTCCTCTGTCTGGCCGCATTTCACAATTTCCTTTACCAGAAGCGGCAGATGACCGTGAACCGCAATGTTCACGTACCCTTTCTCCAGTGCTCCGATATTCACCTTCGAGGTCACACGGTCGCCGATACCGAACAGAGAATCGGTCGCGATCGACGCTCCCGCCACACCGGTGAAACAGAAGGCGAGTCCGCAGCGCAGGAAATGCTCCATCGTGCTTCTCCAGTCTCCGTCAGTTCCCACCGCCGTCTTGTGGTACGCTTCAAAAACCTCATGATAGGCGCTGATCGGCATGATATCCAGATCCTTCCAGAGCTTTACGCGCTCAGGCGGAGCACAGACCTCCGCTGTCTTGTATACGTGAGCCGGATCCGGGCTGGAAAGATCGTCCAGCAGAGCCTTTGCCAGATCGTATGCGACATCCTTCACCTCACGGCCCTCTGTCGGAATTCCGAAGCCCTTCGCCGTGGTCAGAATCTTCTGCTCACCCAGGAGCGGCACATCCAGCTTGCCCTCTGCGGCCCACATCAGCTCAAGCATCAGCTCTCTCGCATGCATGCCGTGCTGCGCGGCTCCGGCAGCTGCCGCACGCAGAAGATTCCGCGCGACAATCAGATCGGCGTCCGCCCCGCAGACACCCTTCTTCGCCTTCTGCGTGATACGGCACGGTCCCATATTGCAGATCTTGCAGCAGATGCCGGCCATACCAAAATTACACTGCGGCTGCTGTTTATCGAACCGGTCGAAAGTTGTGTCAATACCCAGCTGCTCCGAGCGCAGAAGCATCTCACGGATTGCCGGGTCCGGTGTCTTGTCAATCTGATCCTGCTTGGACGGGAAGGTCTTGCGGTATGCGGTTACGGCATTCATATAGTCCCGGATAAACGCGTTCTCATCTTCCTCTGTGTCGACACATGCCGCGCCCTCCGCAGAATGGTGCCCCATTCCCGTTCCCTCGTCTGCATGAATCTTTTCTTTTCCGTCATGCACAGATTCCGGATCTCTTCCTTCCTCTACTGCGCGGTACTCCGCGTCTATTTTTTCCGGATCATGCGCGGATGCTTTCTGAATCACGACCGGGATTCCATTTTCATCAAACCCAATCAGATTACGATGTGTGTGAATGTGTTCGAGCATGCTTCTGATATCCTCCTCTTTTTTCCTCCTGCGGCATCATCGGCTGCCGCAATCTGCCTGTGCCGGCAGCTGCAATCTGTTCTTTTCCGGACAAAAACACAACATACCTGAAAAAAACAATACCCAGCAAAATCCCGGCAATTATACATTCTACATCTGCCAGTACCAAAAATACAGACACAATATCATTTCCCCGTCCCGGCACAAATCCGGAAAGGTTTTTCCCCCAGTCCCCCGCACGAAGCGCGTTCCATGTCAGCCGGGTTCCGATTGCGGTATTGATGAACGGAAACGTAAATCCCGAAAATGACGGATAAAATGTTCCCCCGATGTATCGGGATACCTGCACCAGTCCGAGCACATAGAAGACGCTGGAGAACAGAAAGATCACCAGAAATACAGCAGGATCCTTTGTCTCAAAGGACTGATGATATCCCACCAGACACAGGCTGAACGGCGCCGCACAGATCGCCGTCAGAGGCGCAAGCGGCTTCTCCGCAGGGAGCTTACGATAGCGTACCGCCATCAGGATCATCAGTACCGACGTCGCTGCCAGACCGTAAACCGTCAGCACTCTGCCGAGCGCCTGCATCCCGAAAGCAGGGCTCGTCGCCGCAGCCGCCACAATGCCCACATAGACCAGAAACCAGGTCATGTATACGTTTTTCAGCTGAAAATAACGCACAAAGGACGCTGTAAACCACACGATCAGCAACGCGTGAAGCACCAGCGCCGCCCACCAGACTGGCACACCAGCCGGAACGCTGACACTCTTCAGACTGACTGCGAGGAACATCAGTCCCATGGAAAAAGTCCCCGCAGCGCCGGCTATGGCAGGATTCTTCATATCCCGGCGCAAATCTTCCGGATACAGAAGAGCCTTCAGAACCAGCAGCACCAGAAGCGCCACGGATACCAACTCCATGAGAACCCACACAAGATTCGAATAGCTCTTCAGAAAATTCCCAAATGCCGCAAAAGCAAGCATCACTCCTGCTATCGGAACCGGCACTCTCCTGATCATGCTCTTCATGCGTCCCTTCCTCCAGAAAAAATACACCTGCCGCTCATTATGTTACGAAACCACAGCCGGAGCTTCTCCTAATGCCAGCCCACATCCACAGTTCCTCATAACACCACTTCCACTGCCGCAGTTCCTCATAATACCGGCTCTCAACCACGTTTTTGCATTACGCTTCTGTATTTATTATATTTCCTATCAACTAAATATGATTTTGAATTATACAGGAACATTCCGGCAATGTCAACGAAAAAGAAAGCTCATTCGCGTTGCTCATTCCTGCTGCCTTCGAAACGAGATAAAACACGCTGCGCGAGTTTTATCTCGCTATCGCGACGCTCGCCGCACACGAATACTTCGCATTCGGCTGCGGCTCACTATTCGCGTAAATCACGGCCAGTCTCTTACACACGCTTCGCGTGTAACGATCCTGTCTGCGTTTTTGAGGAGCTGATGCGATACCTGGCCATATGTTCAGAATCTTCAAGCGAATCGCCGCCACCCGTGAAACGGGTGGTTCGGTCCGGGCTATAAGCCCGTGTTGCTAGGCCAGCGTCTCAAGGCGCTGGCTTTCACTTTATGGCTACGGGAAGTTTCTTTGATCACTTCCCGCAGCTCCGTTCAAGCCACATTGCTTTTTACTCGTCGCTGCCCCTCAAGGGGCATCCGTATTACTTACCCTGACCCTTAAAAGGGTCTTCGTATTCCTTTACGCTGAGCTTGTCCTGTATGATATCCGCCCGCTCCTGGTCTTGGATATATTTTCTGATGGTAGCTTCATTTAACCCTACTGTACTGACATAATATCCTTCTGACCAAAAATGTCTGTTTCCAAACTTGTATTTTAAATTTGCGTGCCTGTCAAACATCATAAGGGCACTTTTCCCCTTCAAATATCCCATAAATGACGCCACACTGATCTTAGGTGGTATGCTAACCAGCATATGTACATGATCTGGCATCAGATGACCTTCGATAATTGTGACACCTTTATATGTACATAATTGATGAAGTATCTCTGCAAGGTCTTGCTTGTATTGATTGTAAATGATTTTTCGCCTATACTTTGGTGTGAACACGATATGGTACTTGCACAGCCATTTGGTATGCGCAAGGCTATTCGCCTGGTTCGCCATGAGATCACCTCTTTCTTTTAAATAGTGGCTTGGACACCTCTATTATAGAAAGAGTTGATCTCAATTGTATAACCATTTGACTCTCACCCGCATAGCGGGTGGTTTTTTATTTCGCTCGGCTCATATTTCCGTTGGGAAATACTCGCTCGAGCTCAACAGGCTAAAGCCCATAACAAGGAAGGCCGCCACGCAACAGTTTGCGCAGCGGCCTTCTTCTACATATCTTCCGTATCGTATTATATATTTTCAGTATTATATATTTTCAGTATTCTATATCTGCCATATTTTATATCTGCAGTATTCCATATCTGCCGTATCCCACTATCTGGTTCCCCAGACGTTTACAATCACACACCCGATGATAATCAGCACGATTCCAAAGACGCCGACACCGGTCAGCTTCTGCCGGAACAGCAGATAGCCGATGACATTTGTGGCGATCAGTCCCACTCCGCACCAGATTGCGTAGGCGACGCCCACGTTCATACGATCCATGACGTGAGAAAAGGTGTAGTAGCACACACAATAACACGCGATACAGATAATTGACGGTAACGGCCGGGTAAAGTGATGCGTATACTTCAGGAGCGACGTTGCCGCCACCTCCGAAGCGATCAGTACTGTCAGCAGAAAAACAGTCATTTTGATTCCTCCTGCATGTTCACTTACACGGATGCTGTCTCATACTGCGACCGACCGGGAATTCCTGCGCTGCATCATCCACGGACATTCCGGCCTTCAGCGTCTCATACTGCGACCGTCCGGAAATTCCCGCACACGCGCCGTCTCAGTGCCTCGCCCGTGCCTTATGCCACGCTCTGTCTCGAATTACCTCCCGCAAGCGCCATCCCTCTGACCCTTATCATCGCCTTATTCACGGCCGGTATGAGAAGCAGCACAATGGTAAGTCCGCACTCCACGAAGATGTAGATCGCATTGTAGGCAAGGGAGTATCCGATCGCCGACATTCCGTATTCATTGCCATAGCTTCCAAAGAAAATGTAGCCTGAAAGAACCGCGAAGAAATACCTGCCGACAACTCCAAGCAGATAGCCTTTGATCAGTCCGTGTTTCGCCCCGGAAAACACACCGGAGAGTCCGAGAACCGTAAACGCAAACACATAATCCACCAGCATTTGCGGCAGAGAAATAATATAGGGATCGATGATCAGCTGGAGAAGACCGTAGGCAAGACCTGCAAACAGCCCTGTCCCAAGGCCGTACCAATATCCCACAAGCGATATCAGCAGCATGGAAAAGAAGGTTATGCTGCCGCCCATCGGCAGATGAAACAGCTTGATCATGGATGCGACCGTCGCAAGCGCGATTGCCATCGCCGAGAATACAAGCTTTCTTGTGCCGAGCACACCCTTCTGGTCCGGTTTCCGGATCAGGCAGACCAGAAGCAGTGCCAGAATGATCACGGCAATTACTGCAATGTAGCCGACCTGCGTCAGCTGATATACTCCGTCACTTCCAAGAGTAGCAAATACAGACATAATATAATCCTCCTCACAGTTGTCTGCGGGAGGATTTCACTTTTCAAAAATACGGAACTCTCAGAAACATTCATTTCTTTGATCACACAGCCTGCATTCAGACTCAGCTTCCCTACGCCGGCATTAACCGGATCAGGTCATCAGGGTCAGCCGCATGCACGGCACTCTCAGCTTCCGCTCCCCCAGCAGTTTTTCTTTGTATTTACAGTATAGCAGATAAAGCAAAACCGTCAATTCATTTTCCTGCTGATTCAGTGACCGCTCATTTCCCCGCTGATTCAGTGACCCGCGAAGTGCTCCTTCGCGAATTCCATATCCTGCACCAACTCCGCAGCCCCAAGATAATTGCCCTTCCGGTCTCTTACGGCAAGATAGTTCACCAGCATGGTCCTTCCGTTTTTCTCCATCCATACCGGTACACTGTCCCTGCTTCCGTCCCGGAAGCTGTCCAGAATACTGCGGACCATGGGCTCTACCTTTGGCGGATGGCAGGAAAAGACCTCCCGGTCAATGGCCATTCCCGCGCGCTTGAAGACCTTCGGTCCCTCATTGAAGTAGCGGTTGATGTTGTCCGCATCAATAAAACTGATCTCCATCGGTATGGTGTTCAGCAGTGCTGTAAGCTGCGGAACCGTCATATGTCCGCCCGGCATCACAACCTCGCCCTGGGAGAGGCCAGGCTTTTCTGCCTTTTTCTCTGCGTTCAGAGCCTGCTCCGCTTCTTCCCAGTCCGTAAAGGACTGACCGAGGATCTCCGTATAATCTCCGGAGTCCCGGTACACCGAATACCAGTCTTCCGCCGTGAAATTCACCGCGCAGATCGGGAAGAGAATATTATTTTCTTTGTAAATCATTTCCTCCGCCCGGTCAAGCACCGCCGACAGCCGGCCGTACCAGTCGTCGTCGTGATCTTCATCCTTTGAAAGCGCACTGATCTCGTCGCGGATCTCATCATCCACGGTCCACATGACATCTGACGGGCCGGAGATATCATAACGCACCTTCAGATGCGGATAGAGCAGATCTCCTTTCTTCGCGTAGTGAACTGCAATCTCGCGAAGCTGTGACATAAGCCCGTCGTCCGCACTCTTTCCGGCGACAGCCTCACGCGCACGGAGAAGAAGCGTCTCGATTGCCTGATTCTCCCTCTCAAAAAGATTCAGCGGATGGCCCGGAACCGATGCGAGCGAAGCCGCCAGCTCTTTGCGGTCGCCCGGATCTGCAGCTGCCGTTGAGGTCATCTCCGCTATACGAGAGAAGTCTGCTGTCCTCTGCTCAGCGGCAGAAGCACCGGCTCTCTTCTTCTCTGCAGCAGAGGAACCTCCTGTCGCCCCTGCTGCAACAGAGGAATCTCCGGCCTTCCCTGCTACAACAGAGGAATCTCCGGTCTTCCCTGCTGCAACAGAGGAGTCTCCGCTCTTCTTCATAAGAGAATCCTCTACCGCCTTTTCCGCATTGGCGATCTTCTCTTCTCTTGTCGCACCGTGGAAAAGCGCGGAATGTACATCGCAGAGCTTCTGCACCTCCTCAAGAGGAGTCCCGGATTTCAGAAGATCCTGCTCTGCTCTCATGATTTCGGAGGCATCAACATCACGGAAATTTTTCACAAAATCGGCTCTTACCGCTTCAAGGTCCTCACCGCTGCCGAGTCTTCTCAGGTAGCTCTTGAGAAGTTCGTTGCGCTCCTCAGTCATGCCGCCTTCTGTCTGCGCCGCCTCCCGGCTCACACTGTCGCCATCTGCCTGTGCCGCCACCCGGCTCACACTGCCGCCTTCTGCCTGCGCCGCCGCCCGGCTCACGCTGTCACCGGCTGCCTGTGCGTCCTTTGCTTCCTCCCAGGGCATTTTCAGCTCCGGCATTTCTCCCTCGATCTCAAAGCCGTGCGTCATGAGTGCCATGACCACATCCATCATCGAGATATTTTTCATCTTCGCGCCCTTCGGAATCGTCATGACTCTTCCGACAGAACCGAGCATTCCCTTTTTCGTGATCTCCCGGAATCCGACGCCGGAAAGGATGTCTCTCAGCTCCGGGTACTCCTGCACCAGTTCATACACAGATTTGTTAAAGTCAATCTTCTTTGCCATATCTCTGCTTACTCCAATACTCATATATATGTACAAGTTCAGACTCAGTTGTCAGTAAACGTCGGTCAGTCAAGTGTCAGCAGCAATGCCATCTTGAACTTTTCCGAGGCCTTCACAAAATGACGTCCTCCCTTAGCAAAATGAAAGTTCTCGCCGGCTTTGATTTTGTGCTCTTTTCCCTCATATCCGATGATTCCCTCTCCGTCCAGCGCAAAAACAATCGCTTCTCCCGGAGCCGCGTGCTCGGAAAGACCCGTTCCCTTATCAAACGACATCACTACAAATTTCATTTTATCGTTGTGGACAACATCCATATTCACAATCCTGCCCGCCTGATAAGGAACCACCTCTGCCAGCTGAAATACCTCACCCGCCTTAATTGTATTGTTCATAATATCCTCCTTCTGAATTAAAATCTCCGTGTAAACCACGCCCTTCTGCGTGCGCATTCCCATCGGGGTATCTGTCAGAGTCACGATAGCCCCGCCGGCATTCAGTTCCCTGATAAATCCTTCTCTTCCATATACTTCCATGCTTCCATCCGCCACCAGAATCAGCTTATAGCTGGAATAAATTTCAGCACTGATATCTGTGCCGGCTGCCAATGAAAAATACGTGATGGAATTGGTACCGCTGTACACTTCCCTTGAGATGGTGCATCCCGGAACCGGATTGTTATCTTTTGCAATAGAAAAAACGTCTCCAACTTTTTCTTTCATTTTCTTCACCATCCTTTCCGATACAACACGAGCATACACAAAGGAATCAAAAAAATCCGTATCCCAGGATACGGATCAAACATTTTTCTCTTTACCAAAACATATGCCGACTTATATCCCTGTTGCATTAGCTACGGGGATATAAGACGGCAATTATTTTTCTGAAAGGTATCAGATACCTGTGCTATAAAACCGGATTCACCTTCACAGATTCCTCAGACAAGTCTGCAGCATATTTCCCACCGTATCCGCGAAAAGATCAAGCTTCCGGATCCTCGCGAAATGCCTGCCGTAGATACGCTGCACTGCCGGAAGACTTTTTTCATCGCCGGTAAAAACGCACAGAACGGTAATGCCCTGCATCCTTGCCCGATGCACCTCCGCGGCGGTATCCTCCACACCGGTTGTGCCAGCATAATCCTTATATGAACCGGACGAAGTCCGCACCTTGATGGCGTCGTTCGGCTTCCCGTCAGACAGGACAATCAGCAGCCGGTGATCGGCATCATTTTTTTCGATCATTCCCGCGGCGAGACGGATCGCCAGACCATCCCGGTTGGCCCCCGTCGTAAAATACCGGAAGATGTTCCGGTTCTTCTTCACTTCATGGTAATCACGGAACAGGTTTACAACGGTATATCCATTCATCGAGCAAAACGAATACACTCTGACCGGGATTCCGCATCGCGTAAGACTCTCCGCGATCATATAGCCCTGCGCCGCGACAACCGGCTGCCGGTGTACCTGCGAGGTAGACGCGTCAAGCAGGATATCGACCGAAAGATTGCCGCTGTCCCCGGGAAGTACCTTCCGGAATATACGGTCGTCATCCAGCTCAAGCCCGCGCCAGATCAAAGACGCATCGAGTCTCCCCGAATTCGACTTCACCACCTGATTGTCCATGTGCATCAGCATGGAATTCCGGATCCGATTCGTCAGGCGGAGAATTTCCATGCGGTATTTCGCGACATTCTCCTGAAATGCCTCCTCATTTTCCTTCGCCTGCTCCACCGCCTGCTTCCGCATTTTTCCCGCAAAACCGCTCTTCAGCATCTCATCGTCATACGCGCCGTCCGTGAAATGAAGATGAACATCCGTATGATTTCCCGTGCAGTACTCCTTCTCCAGACGGCGCACGGTCTTCTGATCATAGAGAGGTTTCCCGAAATAATTTGTGATATACTCCTTTAAACCCTCGTCGGTCTGTGCAGAATACTTCGCAAAAGCAACGCTCAGACGGCTCTGGTCCAGAACCTCGCTCCCGTATTCCGACAGATGCTCGCCGTATCCGAAGGCGAGCCGGCGGATCGGGCCCATACTCCCGGCCTCTCTCCTCTGTTTTCTCCGCAGGAAAAACAAAGAAAACGGATTTACACTGCTCTTCGGCACCGGCTTCGTCGATCCCGGCCGCCGGTATGTAAAGTACGTCTCCAGAGTGTCGGCAATCCTGTCGATCACCTGATCCGTATCCAGGTCCCCGCTCACCTCGATGTCATTCAGAAGCTTCACATCTACGACATCCGGAAGTCCCTCATTCTCGCCCAGGACTCTCCGGAAGTGCCCGTGCATCACAGCCAGCACTCTCTGCCCTGCAGAGTCCTCCAGCGCGAAGCTCCCCTCCAGCGATTTCAGCTGACGCTTTGCGTACTCCCGTCTCAGATAAGGAAAAACAGGCCTCACATCCTTTTCCTTCTCGAAGGTACAATTCTCCATCGCGATCCAGAAAAGGCTCTCATAAGCCGTCTGGTCAATCTTCTCGTGAAAGGTGTTGTAGAATCTCTCCAGCTTCTCCCAGTCATAGTGCTTATGTACTGCGCCGACGATACTGTTCCAGTACAGATCGGCGTGCCCCTCTCTGTCGAAGACACGGAATCCGGGCTCAATACTATAATTCTCCGCTCCGTTCCAGATCAGATTCGCGGCGCGTTTCTTTTCAAATTCCGAGATTTCCATACCCTTTCCTCATATAATCTGACAGACGGAACAAGCCGCCTGCAGATCTCTTCCCGTCAAATTCCAACACAAGCTGCCTGAAGATCCGTTCCCGTCAAATTCCGACACACGCTGCCCGCTGCGCAGGCAGCTGTACTCAATCGCAAAAGATTTTATCTCTCCCGAGATCTCCCGGGAAACGCACGGTAATCATATCCTTGACGAGCTGCCGCTCATAGTCATCAAAGCATTTGTTGACGATTCCCAGCTCAATGGCGTCGATGACGCCGAGGCCGTGGCGGATCAGATTGATCGATGCCATCAGCCCGCGCAGATCCAGCGCCTTCGTGGAAATCTCGCCTCCCTCACACTTTCTGCGAATGTCATGGAACAGCTGCGAAAACTGCTCCGCGTACTCCTCCCGGATATCCGGGTACTTGTCGCGAATCAGCTTTTTCAGATTTTCTTCGCTGATGACAGGCATCTGAATGATCAGGAACCGCGAGGCGAGTGCCTCATTGACCTCACGGGTTCCGGCGTACCCGTAGTTCATCGTCCCGATAAACCGTGAAGCCTCATTCAGGCAGATGCGGTCGTATCCGGGAACATCGATGACCCGGCGGAAATCCAGAACGGCGTGAAGAACAGCCAGCGATTCATTTTTCGCCATATTGATCTCATCAAGAACGCCGAAACCGCCCTCCTCTGCCACCCGCAGAATCGGTCCCTTCCGCAGGCGAACCGCGCCGTTCTCAAACGTATCCGTTCCAATCAGCGAAGCGGCATCTGTATTGATATAAAGAGAAATATCCCACTCCGGTCTCCCGAAAACCGCGGCCAGATCCTGCGCCAGAACGTTTTTTCCGGTAGCCTTCGGACCGGACAGAAGCAGATGCTCGCCGACCAGCAGCGCGGACAGTGCCTTTTCCCACACATCCGCTCCGTAGTAATGGTACATCGGATCCGGTATCCTCCGTTCCATTCCCGGATTCAGCTTATAGTAAGAACGGAAGGATTCGACCTCCGAAAGTATCCGGTCCGAAATCCCCTCCTTTTTCAAAAAACTGATCATTTCCGTATCACCCATCTGATTAACGCTCCTTCTTTTCCTATTCCAGTTCGCTGTCCATGCACGGCCTTCAAGGCACACGGAAATCCACTGCCGCCGCATGAATACCACCGCATTATTATATCAAAAAGGAGACAGCCCGCACAGATGGCTGATGGCTGTCCCCCTCCTGTCATATTCAGTTGTCACACACAGCAGCTTGCAGATTCGCCCATTCCGTCCATCCGGAACAGCCCGTATTCCAGTTTATGCTGCTGCTCTCTCGCCAGCTTTCTTTTTGCCATTCATTAGAATAACAACAAGATAAACAATTGTAAATGCCGCCGCAACTCCGTATGCCGCCGGCCACGGAAGATGGAAGCCGATCTTTGCGTTCAGAATGAACGAGGATGTAACGAATGCATAGAACGCCGCCGGAATCAGAGGCATCCACACGAACTTTGCTTTTTTGTTGACACACATCCACGCGCCGATGCCGGCAAGTGCAAACAGAGATATCATCTGGTTGGACCATGCGAAATATCTCCAAAGAATGTTGAAGCCGTTCGCATCGAACTTTGCCCATACAAGGATGACTGCAACCAGAGCAAATACCGGAATTGCCAGTCCGATACGCTTTGCGTTGCTGTCCTGTTTCAGATGGAAGGTATCAGAAAGAGTCAGACGCAGAGCACGCAGAGCGGTATCGCCGGAAGTGATCGGAAGTACAATAACTCCGATCAGAGCGATGATTCCGCCTACCGGACCAAGGGCATTCTTGCAGAGCACACCTACCACTGAGGTCGCGCTGATCTTTGTAAGCTCGCCGTTGACCATTCCGAAGAATGACCAAACGCCATCAACCTGCTGCATGGTAACGCCGCCGTTTGCCGCGCCGAGGTTGATCATAGCCATTGCGCCGGCTGCCCAGCACATCGCGATGAATCCCTCTACAACCATCATGTTGTAGAAGGTCATGCGGCCTTCCTTCTCGCTCTCAATGGTACGGGAGATCAATGCGGTCTGTGTCGAATGGAATCCGGACAGAATACCGCAGGCAACCGTAACGAAGAAGATCGGGATGAAATGACCGGCACTGAAGTAAGAAGCATAATCAAATCCCGCGCCGTTCACCGCTGTATTCCAGCTGCCCCACAGCTCTGTCAGCGGATAGCTTCTCGCGAAAATCGCAATGAAGATACCAACTGCAGAAAATACCAGAATCATACCGAAAATCGGGTAAATCCGTCCGATAATTTTATCGATCGGGAATACCGTGGCAATCAGATAGTAAACAAAGATTATCGCATACACAATCCAGGTTGTCGGATCGGTCGGAGCGCCGCTCCATCCGAAAATCTGTGTTGTGGCGATGTCGCCCGGCGTGTAGATGAATACCGCGCCGACCAGAAGCAGCAGCAGGCAGATGAATACATCATACAGCCAGAACACAGCCTTATTTGTGTAGTTCTTCACAAAATCCGGCATCTGGGTACCGCCATCACGGGTGCAGATCATACCGGAAAAATAATCGTGCATCGAACCGCCGATGACGTTTCCGATCGGGATCGCCAGAAAGGCAATCGGTCCGAACAGAATACCCTGAATCGGTCCCAGAATCGGGCCGGTTCCGGCGATATTCAGAAGGTTAATTAAAGAATTTCTCCAGGTCTTCATTGGAACGTAATCTACACCGTCCTGTTTTGCGTAAGCCGGTGTCTCACGGTCATCCGGACCGAAGACTGTCTCGCAAAGCTTTCCGTAGAGCGCACCACCTACGAAAAGGATTACGAGACCAATGATAAATGTGATCATAGCGTATCTCCTTTTCCTCCCACGGTCCGCTGATCCTTAACGCCGTGGGATATATAATTATTTTTTATTATACCTGCTTTTCATCAAAAAATAATCAATTTTTTATAGTTTATTTATTTTCGATAATTTTTTGTCTGAAACAGGTTATTTCTGCTGATTTTTTGGTCTTGATGGCAGAATTCACGAAAACTCCGAAATTTTTATCGTCGTTCTCGTCACTAAAAAAATTATTTTGTTTCGAAAACGTTTTTCTCTGCAATAATTTGCACGCAATCAGCCCCGAAAACGATTCATAACACACAATCGTCCCCGGGGCTGCACAATGCATATATCCTTATATTTACCTATATCGCTGTACCGCACCGGCGATCCCGCCGGTCAGAAAACCATCCTCTCAGTAATATCCGCTGATCCACAAACTGCCTTCGTGAAAACTGCCGGCCGAAAGGCCTGTGCTCTCAGTGGTATCCGCTCACGAAAGCCCTGTTCTCGCGAAGAACCGCCGAACAAAATCACCGTACTCTCACCGGTAATTGCTGACAAGGAAAAGAGGCTTGATCTGCACGACCTCTTCGTAGTCCTGTCTGTCCAGCTGTACGGTGTGATCCATCTGCTTCAGATCCTCCTTCAGAACCGCCAGCGCGCCATCCAGATCAGCAGCCCGCTCTTCCTTCAGGATGCGGATCATCCGGTCACAGACAGCCGGATGGCAATAGCACGCAGGAAGCGGAAAACCCGGATAGCTGTTGATGTGATGCTGCATATGGTCAAGTGCCTTCTCCCACGCCCGTTCCGCCGATCTCCGGTTCCTGCCCGGCGTGGGAAGGATTCTGCTGTTCACCATCATCAGAACCGCTGCCGCGCCGATCAGAATCAGCATGATTGCGGTCATTTTCGGGAGCCCGGCACGAAGACCGGCCAGGGAACCCACAATGCAGCAGATGCCCGCGGCAAGGATCACCGCAGCCAGGGCCTGCCAGCCCGGACGGATCAGATCACAGCTTCTCTTGATCCTGGCTCTTGCGATCAGCTCCTTGTAAAGCGCCGGTCTCTTATTCAGAATTTCCTTCGCGTTTTCCAGCTTCCGCGCCGCGCGTGCCGCTTCTCCCTCCAGGACGACCGAATCCAGCCTCCGACGTCTCTCCTCCTTTTCCCTATCTGCCGCCTCACTTCCGGGCTTTTTCAGAGAAATCTCCGGGTGGGTTCGTTCCAGCTCCGTGAGCATCTCATCGGCTTCATTCAGGTACCGGAAACTGCACTGCTTCTCTTTTCCATCATCGTAACGGACTACGAGATACAGAATCGGCGTGAGAAACGCCTTCCCACTGCCCTTGCTGACCGCCACCCTTTTGAACACATGGGTAACCTGAGAATACGGCACATAAAACCTTCTCGGAGTCAGCCATCCTCCGACGTAAATCGCCTTCTCTCCCAGACCGCACTGGTCAAACCTCCTGCTCTTCCTGCGGTCCGCCCGGATTTCCTCCGGATCAATTGTTACTGTGCTCAGTGGCTTTGGTCCACGCATTTTCTATCCCTCTCATCCTCCATCACCCAAACCGCACAAAACATTCCCGATGTTTCATTACATACGGCGGTAACAGACTTGCTTCTTCTCCCATCACCTGACCCGATCAACGCGGGCGGTCTGTATCTGATAAAATTTTTATATTTTATCAGGCGGTCTGTATCTGATATAGCTTTTGTATTTTGAAAATTGCAGCCCAAACCGGATCCTCACGGAACGATCTGCAGCGAACCCCGTTTGCCGCGCTGTTTAGAAGCATCACAAGGGATCAGACATCCTTACTTCTCAGATCCAGGTACAGAACCTCATCCTCCGTGAGATCGATGTGAAGCGCTTCTATGTTCTCCTGCATTCTCGATATTTTCCGGGTGCTTACTACGGCAAAGGCATTGATCTTCTGCCGGAAGATCCACGCCATCGCGATCTGAGGCACGGTGCAGTGCTTCCTCTCCGCCAGCTTCTCACATCTGCGGAGCCGCTCCAGGTTATCCGGGCACCAGTAACCCTTCATCGCCACCGTATCCATAATTTCCCCCGCCTTCTCCGACGCGTCCGCATGTACCCTTCCCGAGAAAAGACCACGCCCAAGGCTGGAATACGCGATGACAGGCATCTGTGTTCTGCGGTACCAGCTTCGCGCCTCCTCATTTGACGGACCGGAAATCGTAACGCACCCGCCGCCCCACGGATCCGCCACCTGATCTGCCAGCCCAAAATTCGGGCTGGAGACAGAAAACGGAACCAGGCCATGCTTATAAGCGTACTCATTTGCTTCCTCTATTCTCCGGTGCGTCCAGTTCGATCCTCCGAAAACTCCGATCTTCCCTTCCGCCTTCAAGCCGTTCATGATCTCCACAATCACGCCGGCCTCCACATCCGGATCGTCCCGGTGCAGCAGGTAGATATCAATATAATCCGTGCACAGATACCGGCTTGATTTCTCAAAATCCTTCCGGATCTCCCTCTCGCTGATCCTCTTCCTTCCGCCCGGGCCGGGATGCCCGCACTTGCTCAGAAGAACAATCCGGTCACGATTTCCTCTGGCGGAAATCCATTTCCCCAGAGATTTCTCCGAATCCATATACTGCCGCGCCGTATCAAAAGCATTCACTCCCGCGTCAAAAACCGCGTCGAGAAGCGCGTTATTGTCCAGCCCTTTCAAAAAGGTATCACCGGCTGTTCCAAAAAAAATCCTCGACACCTTCTTATTTATACCGGGAATGTCCCCATACATCATCTCTGTCATCTCTGAGTCCCGCTCCTTCGATGCCCTGAAAATCTGTTCTGCAGAAAATTTGTTCTGCAGAAAAATCTTTCCTCAGAAAATTCCATCTACATTACGGTTATTACATTGCCGCCACGCCGCTTCCTCGCTCCGGTCACAGACGTTCCATCTGCGGCGATGCAAAATTTACACGGCCATGCCATTCTGTCCGCTTCCTCACCCGGTCACATATGCTCCATCTGCGGCGCCGCAAATATACACGGCCTTGTCATTCTGTCCGCTTCCTCACCCGGAAATTCTCGGAAGGTCCCAGCGAAAATGTGCCGCCAGGTAGCGAAGCAGTACAATAATCCCGAAGCTGATCATCATCGCCATGCTGAAATCGATCCAGCGCGGAAGAAGATAGGCAGCCACAGCACCGGCTACAGAAGCCAGCGCATATACATGCCGCACAAAGACATAGGGCTTTTTCCCCGCAAACAGATCCCGGAGTATTCCTCCCCCGATCCCGGTAACCACCCCGAGAAAAACGGAAAGGAAGAGATTCGTCTGCGCCAGAGACCGTCCCGCCGAGACACCATCAATCGTAAACGCTGCCAACCCCAGAGTATCCGAGATCAGCAGCGCCCGCTCATAAATGTTCTTCAGCCGTTCCAGATGAAGCCGTCGCCTCTGAAGCTTTAACACGACGAAGACAACGCCTGCAGTCGCAAAGGAAAGAATGATATAGACCGGATCCCGGAACACCACCGGCGGGAGATTCCCGATCGTAAGATCACGGATAAAGCCCCCTCCGGCCGCTGTCGTCAGAGCCAGAATCATGATACCGAAGAGATCCAGTCCCTGCTGGATCGCCGTCATCGCCCCCGAAATCGCAAAGGCGCACGTTCCCAGCAGGTCCATGACATAGATAAAATCCCTTGCCATCTGTCATGGAAATCAGAACGATACCGTTACCGGATCTTCAGTAAAGCTGCAGATCGACGCGGCTGCATTCTTCAGATAAAAAACAGCGGTATTGCCGTCTCCGGCCGCATACATATCCTTCAGCTCCGGATTTGCGTCAAGCATCGCCTGCTGCGCCTCTATCCTCTCGTCATAAACCGCCTCCGCATTCAGGCGGATCCATTTGCCCTTGGCCATTCCACTAATTGCGATATGCGGATGCGCCAGCAGCTGCTTCGCCACGTTCTTCTTCAGTCCGGTCTGAATATACAGCTTTCCCTCAAAGATATTCTGTGCCCCGAAGGGACGCACCTGAGGATTTCCCTCATCATCCACGGTCGCCAGATACCAGGTTCCGGCATTCTTTAAAAATTCGAATACTTCTTCCATTCTGTACCTCTCTTTTGCCTGGAATCAATCTGTTATGTTCCCTTACGGATGATTCGATTTATCCGATCGGTTCAAAATCCGCAGCTCCGTGCTTGCAGATCGGGCAGATGAAATCCGGCGGGAGCTCCTCTCCCTCATAGACATAGCCACAGACGGTACATACCCAGCCCTTCTTGCCTTCTGTCTTCGGCTTCGGCTTTACATTCTTCTGATAGTAGGTATAGGTCATCGTATCCTTGTCCGACAGTACACGGGCCTCCGAAACGGTGCAGATGAACATACCGTGCGTATCCAGATCCACATAGGACTCCACTTCAAGAGACATCACCGCATTGATATAGCGGGGCAGAATCCGCAGTCCATTGTCGGAGCGGAACTCCTCAATTCCCTCAAACTTGTCGGCAGCCCGTCCGCTCTGGAATCCGTAACGCTCAAAAACGGAGAACGGTGCCTCCACAGACAGACAGTTCACATTCAGCTTTCCAGTCTGCTTGATCACGTGATAGGTGTAGTTTCTCTTGTTGATATTCACGGCAATCCGGTTCGGTGTATCTGTCAGCTGCGTTACCGTATTGCAGATCATTCCGTTATCCTTCTTGCCATCGTTGGTGGTGATTACATACAGGCCGTATCCGATCCGGAACAAAGCGGTCATATCGTTCTTCGCTGCTTTTTCCGTAGACAGAGCCTTATAATCCATCGTCAGCTCCTCCGCCATCTTCTTCAGCGCATCCTTGCTGTCCGCCTTCAGTGCAGAATGGATCGTGACACTGGTATTGACATATGTCATCTTCTTGCAGCCAGCCAGCTTCTCCTTCATCAACTTCAGCGCAAGCGGAGACCAGGTTCCGTTCTCGATAAAGGCAACCGTGCGGTTCTGGAAGTTTCTCTCGGTCAGATGATCGATGAACTGACGCATGAACGGGAAGAGCTCCGCATTGTAGGTCGTCGTCGCCAGAACCAGTTTGCTGTAACGGAACGCATCCGCAACGGCAAGAGACATATCCGTTCTCGCCAGATCGTGAACCACAACCTTCGGCGCACCGCCCTCACGAAGCATCTCGGCCAGCTGCTCCACCGCGGCTCTGGTGTGTCCATAAACGGAAGTGAATGCGATTACGATTCCCTCTTCCTCCGGTGTATAGGAAGACCACTTGTCATACAGATCAATATAATGTCCCAGATTCTCCGACAGAACCGGTCCATGAAGCGGGCAGATCATCTGGATGTCCAGCGTCGCAGCAGTCTTCAGAAGCTTCTGAACCTGCGCGCCGTATTTTCCGACAATGCCAATGTAATAGCGACGGCTTTCATCATCCCACGGCTCCTCCTCATCGAGAGCACCGAATTTGCCGAAGCCGTCAGCAGAGAACAGAACCTTATCTGTACTGTCATAGGTGACCATAACCTCCGGCCAGTGTACCATCGGCGCAAACACAAAGGTCAGAGTGTGCTTTCCAAGGCAGAGCGTTCCCCCGTTTTCTACTTCTTCCGTGTGAATGGACGGATCCATGTCAAAGAACTGATTCATCATCGCGAACGTCTTCTTGTTCGCCACGATAACGGTGTCCGGATAAATCTTCATGAAGTTCATGATGTTCGCGGAATGATCCGGCTCCATATGCTGTACAATCAGATAATCCGGTCTGCGCTCTCCCAGCACCTCCGCCAGATTGTCCAGCCACTCATGCGTGAACCTTATATCCACAGTGTCCATGACCGCAATCTTCTCATCCATGATTACATATGAATTGTAAGACATTCCGTGGGGAACTTTATACTGCCCCTCGAAAAGGTCAATCTTGTGGTCGTTGACTCCGATGTAGCGGATGTCCTCTGTAACCCTCATTTCAGTAAGCCTCCTTCATTCAGAATGCAAAATTCCAGTATATATACAACTTCGTTCATTTTTTATCATACTATAGAAAGCAAGGTTTTTCCACCGGAAGATTAATTTCACTACCGCGCTCAATATCATTCTTCATTTTCCAACTTATGGGACCATGTCTCAACCAGATAAAGCGGAATTTTGCCCCGCAGGCGGGGCCCCACATGCTGTATTGGCTTCGGATTGCTCGCTGCTCTGCATTTTTGCCATCAAAGGCGTTATGATATAACTCGTTGACGAAAAAACAGATAGCGCGATGATTTTCAAGATGCTATAGTGGGGAAGAACTAATTGGGAAAGAAAAAAAGATAAGAAATGGAGCGTTTTTATATATGACCCATCAGAACACAAGAACCCGGGAAATCGTCCGCGTCGGACGCACAGCCATCCTTGTCAGTGTCGTCCTGGCACTCCTCGAGGCATTGGAGGGTGTCTTTTCTGGATCTGTTTCCATGATCCTCGACGGCCTGAGTCATATCACCGAAGCAAGCAATGCCGTGATCACAGTTCTCGGCGCAAGGCTTGCCGGAAAGCCCGCAGACCGCAAGCACCCCTTCGGGTATGGAAGAGTAGAGTATCTCAGCGGACTTCTCATTGCCGGCCTGACAGCCTATGCGGGAATCACCGGTATTCTGGGCGGCATTCAGTCCGTCCTGCATCCGTCGCGCCCTCGCTTCACCGTTTATTCCTTCTCGATTATTATCATCAGCATGATCGCACGGATTGTTGTGGGACGCCATGACATTCATACCGGTAAGCACACAGACTCCAGAGCTCTCACACAGACCGGAAAATCCGAGCTCAAGCATTCTCTGCTGTCTCTGGTAACCGTCGCCGGAATGCTGGTTTACACCGTTTTCCATATCTCCATTGAGTCCTGGCTTGCCATCGTGATTTCGGCGGACATTCTGTTCGGGGGTCTGATCATGGTGCGGGATATGCTGTCATCCATGCTCGGCGAGAGAATGGAAGAAGAACTGGCTCAGGACGTCGAAAGAACGATCCTCGAAGAAGAACAGGTCTTTGGCGCATATGATATGTCCCTCAACAATTATGGTCCGGGACGTCACACCGGTTCGGTTCATATCGCAATCCCGGACACACTCTCGGTGGTCGAACTGGACAAGATCACACGCAGAATCACACAGCGTGTATATCAAAAGCACGGCGTATTCCTGACCGGCATCGGTATCTATACGCAGAACACGACAGATCCTGAAGTCATCCGGATCCGCGAGGATATCACCGCTCACGCCATGAGCCATCCCTACGTCGAACAGGTCCACGGCTTCTATCTGGATCCCGACGAGAAGAAAATCCGCTTCGATACCGTCGTGAGCTTTGACGCGCCCGACCGCATGCAGGTAAGAGACCAAATCCGCAGTGAAACCGCCGAAAGATACCCGGAATACTCCGTTCAAGTATCGCTCGACACCGATTTTGGAATGCTCCCCGCTAAAAAATAAGGCACCTGAGAAATCCTTCAGGTAAAATCACTCCCCTGATTCGTGCGAAACGCTGTCACAGAAAACAGATGAGCAGAGAACCGCTCTCACAGTTCACGGTCCAGGTTTCCCACCCAGCTGACATTTTCCTCCTCTTACCTTCGAAATCTGAAAGAATAAGATCAGAAATTAATCTGCCCCAGCTGCAATCGGCATCGCATATTCCGGAAGCCGGCCCGGTGGTATCACGAGCTTCGGGTAATCCGTGAAAAGGAGAAAGTAATAAATGAAAAGACAGGAACTGATTCAGCGATCGATATCCATCATCACCGAATATTACAAGAACAATCTCGAGCCCTTCTTTGATTGCCTCGCCGACGATGTGCTGTGGTTCGGTCCCAGGAAAGACCAGATCCTGCGCGGCAGAGAAACGATAATCCGCACATGGCGTTCCGTGGATCAGCATCCGACCTTTTCCATGGGAAATATCACGGAACACAGCGTCTCCATCGGAACAAACGTCCTGGAGATCATGCTGGAATATGACGTCTACACCTACTTTGAAAACGGTGAGGTTGACCGTCACCATCAGCGGCTGCACATGTCCTGGGGATACCGGAGGGAGCAGACTGACAGCGGAAGCCGGGAACTGATCCCCCGGGTTTACATGATCCACATATCCAATATCATTGAGGAGGAGCCAGCGGCACCTGAAAGCGGCAATGCTCAGAACCGCTCTGCACTCCCGAAAGTCTACGCCGGCTCCTCCTCCGAATCTCATATCGATGCCGCCGGTACCGGGTATTCGGGGCTCTCCTTCCGAAGCGTCATGGGAAAGGGTGACAACATCATCACATACTTTTTCAACTCCGCTTCAGTTCTGTGGATTGAAAGCACGGACAACGGACGTCATTCTCTGATCCATGCCCTCGACGGCACCTACAAATCCATTGAGCCGCTCCGGTATTATGAGTCGGGCTTCTCGGGCTCACTTCTTCGCGCACACGTGAGCTACCTGGTCAACCCGCTGTACGTGCGTTCCCTGAAGCGCTTCGAAATAACAATGACCGACGGCACCATTCTGCCGGTGCCCGAGAAAAAATACACCGCCTTCCGCGACCGTCTCCTGAACTGGAAACCGGAGGTTCCCCGGTGAAGCGCCCGTCCCGAACCATCCCCGGAGGTACCTTAACCGCATAATACTCAAACTGCTTCCGGCCGGCATGAATTCTTATTCTGCCTCACAAACCGGACACCAGGATGTGTGAAAATTTTGCGTTATGAAAGTACTTCCTTCTTTCGTATTGCTATAGTGTCTGATAGAATAAAAGAAAAGAAAAATCTGTCGCACATCTTACGATTGAATCGGGAGGAGGGAAAGAAATGAGAAGATGGTTTTACGTCATGACATCCGGCATGCTTGCTGCTGTCTTTGTGATGGGAGGATGCGGCGCGGCGCAGGATCCGGCAGGCATTTCTGCCGGCAGTTCCACAGACGCGAAAAGTGTGAAGCCTGTTCACGCCTCTTCCACGGACAGCCGGCAGGCTCTGTCTGCTTCCTCCGCGGAAACTCTCACGGCATCGTCTTCCTGTTCCGCTTCTTCCACAGGTGGCAGTGAGAAGGATCCTTCCGCTGTCCGTGACCCATCCGCTGTCTATGACCCGGTCTCCGGGCAGTCTGCAAACCCTGCGGCCGTTTCCGATCTTCAGCTGGTCTGTGAAACAACCTTTAATGGTGTCTGGGACGGGGATGTGACCTGGGTAGATGCATCCTATCAGCAGCTGTCATTTGACGAGACCGATTACAGCGGCCCCCTGACCGGCACGGACGATCTCTCCTCAGCGGCGAAATCCTTGCTCAGCCGCGCCGCAGACACCCTGAACCGCGATGTTGCAGCAAAGGCAGACAGCGCGGTCGAAGATCTGCGGGTCATGGCACAGAGCGAGTATGAGGAGCCTGCGCCGGAGGGCAGCGACCCGTATTACCATAATTACGAGAAGCTCTATGTCCAGCGTGCGGACGCATCCGTGCTGAGTGTGCTGTCGCTTACGGATGTCTACAGCCACGGCGCACACGGCAGTGTCATTCTCAGGGGATGCAATTACGATCCTGCAACCGGAAACGAGCTGAAAATCGATGATGTCTTCACGGATAAAAACGCGTTGCCGGACATCATAGCCTTCGCACTCACAGATCAGTACCCGGATCTCATTCTTTTCTCGGCAACGGATTCAAGAGATACCGCCTCACTGATCCGAGAAATCATGAACAATACCGACAGCTATGGCGGTCTTCAATTTACTCTCGACCCGAAGGGCGTCACCTTCTGGTTCAGCGCCGGAGACATCACGGCCTATGCATCCGGCGCCCAGACACCTTCTGTCAGGTATGCGGATCTCTCCGGCATCATTGATCCGTCTTTCGTACCGGAGACGGACGACAGCTATGCCGTTGCCGTTCCGGAATACGTGCCGATGACCATTACGGACGACAGCGGCCGCGGATTCAGCAGCTTTCAGGTTGAGTCTGATCCTGCAACAACTGAGGAAGGCTATGATGCCGGGGCAAGAAATATAACGATTTCGGTGAACGGACAGTCCAGAACCTTTGAGCTCCCGGGCCATCATGCACCCGATTATTATCTGATCACGCGCGGCGAGAGACGTTTTCTCCTCATCAACACACATCAGGAAGACGACTGGGAAAATGTTCACCTCTATGAACTTCCGTCCGCCTCATCCGACGGCGTTGCTCCGCACATGGTCTGGACCCCGGATGATACAGATTCTGTGAATGATACAGGTTCGGCGAATCACGAATCTTCGACATATCCGTCATCGACGGATACTGCTGCACATGACAGTTCCGACGATGGCGGCATGACGGCTGAATATTCATGCGGGCTCTACTATCATGTTCTTCTTAACCCCGACCGTTTTCTCCTGTCCACGAGATCGCAGCTTCTCGGAACCACTGTCTGCGCAAATCTCTTCCGGCTCGACGATGACGGAAACCCTGTCGCCGGAAGCGCATGGTACACTGCAGCGCCTGTATCGGAGAATGACATCGTGCTGCGCGAAACACGCACCCTCGACACTGCTTCCGACCGGTCCGGATCCCCGGAGAATCTGACCTTCCGCCAGACGGAGATACCGGGCGGTACTGTGCTCCAGTATTACCGGACCAATCTGACAGACAGCGTCGATTTCCTCACACCCGATAACCGGATTGTCCGCATCCGCGTCGACAATAGCGACGCTTATCCGCAGACAGTAAACGGCATCGACGCTGAAAATATGTTCACCGGCATTGCCTATTCCGGATGAACAGCACCGCCAATTACGGATGATCGGAACGATATTGCCCTTATCGAATAAACGGACCAGCGGTATCGCTGGTCCGTAAAAGCCGGTCACAATATTATGCGTCCTGTGTGGATTAACAAATCTTTAATAGACTCTTTTCTCCAGAAGATCCTGTGTTACCGGCGTCACAGGATAGGTCTTCCCATCTACAATTACAGAGTGAATCTCCTGGTTTCCGGCATATATTCCTTCATCTACATACCGGATCTTCTCGACGCTCTTTCCCTCTTCCAGAGCGAGGATCATCTTCTCAATTTCCGGCCCGAGAAAAGGATTGCACTCACCGTCACAGGCAATGAGTCCCTTTCTTACATACGACAGTGCCTTCTTCGCCGCGTCAAATGCGACAATCATGATCTCTCCGTTATTGATGTCTGTTCCTATGGTTTTCCCTGCGGCCTCCAGTGCCTCAATCGCGCCGTAAGCCTCATTGTCATTGTCGCAGTAGACAATATTCAGATCCGGATATTTTCCCAGCAGCGCATCCATTGCCTCTCTGCCCTTAGCCTGCGTAAATTCACCTCTTTCTGAACCCACGATCGACCATCCATAGTCCGACGCCGCCTCACGAAGTGCTTTTTCACGACCGATCTGCGGACTGGACCCGATTGTTCCCTGAATGATCCCAACACGAAACTGTGATTCGTCCAGTCCTCTTTTCTCTGCAAGAGCGTGCAGCCAGGCACATACTTTATCCCCTTCCAATTCCGGATCGGAGCCGACCCAGGCTGTATAAAGCGAATCATCCTCCAATGTCAGCTGCCTGTCGGCAACGATAACAGGAATTCCTGCTTTTTGCACATCTCCCAGTACCTTATCCCATCCCGTTTTCACAATTGGTTCCAGGACAATATAATCCACACCCTGCTGAATGAACCGGCTGACCGCACTCACCTGTGCGTCCGGGTCGTTCTGTGCATCCTCAAACAGCAGATTATATCCTCTGTCCGTTGTAAAGGTATTACGCACGGAATCAGAATTTGTTCTTCTCCAGTCCGATTCCTCACCGACCTGCGCAAATCCGATGGTGATCGTATGCCCGTCATCTGCGGCAAACTGGCCAGTGCTGTCATCCTGGGAAAAAGAGATGGAAGTTACCGCTTCATTGTGTTCCGTGCCGCAGCCCGTGAAGCCGCAGAGAGCAGCCAGCAGAAGTCCGCAGAATGGAGCAATTCGATGCTTATTGCGTTTGTGGTACTGCTTATAGCATGACAATTTATTTTGCATAATCACCCCTATCCCTTCTTTCCTAAATCCGGAATTTTCTGATACCTCTCTTATGGATAATTTCCCCAGCTCCGGACAGATCTGAATTTGTATCCGGATCCGCTATTCTGGATAATTCCCCCGGTCCGGGCAGATCTGAATTTCCCGGTGACGTCAGCGCCGGAATCCTCACGCACACACAAGTACCTTCTCCATACACGCTCTCCACCGTGGCCCCGTATTCCGGACCGTATCGCAGCTGAATCCGCTGCTGTACATTGGCAACTCCAAACCCATGATCAGATTCATCCCTGGCCTGCCCCGAAATCAGTTCACGCATATGCTCCAGCTCCTCAGGCTTCATGCCAATGCCATCATCCTTTACGGTGAATACAAGATCACCGCCATCCTTCTCCCCTATGACAAGAATGTGACCCATTGCGCGGCGGTTTTTAATACCGTGATACAGCGCATTTTCCACGATCGGCTGCAGCATCAGCCGCATCATATAATATCCACCGATTTCCTCCGGAATTCTGATTTCATAGCTCAGGATATCCTGATAGCGAAACTGCTGGATCTCCAGGTAGCTCCTGGTATGACTTTCCTCATCCCTTACCGTGATCCAGTCCCGCCCCTTCGAGAGACCGGTCCGGAAAAATGTCGACAGCGAACTCACCATCTTCACAGCAAGCGCATTTTCCCCTGCCTCTGCCAGCCACATGATGGCATCCAGCGAATTATACAGAAAATGCGGATTGACCTGCTCCTGCAGAAGCTTCAGCTCGAGATCCCGCATCTGGCGCTCATCCCGGTGTATGTTTTCCACGAGAAGCGAAATCTCCCTGACCATATCGTTAAAACTGTCCGCCAGCACGTCGATCTCATCGTGAGAATTGGATTCAAAACGAACGGAAAAATTTCCCCCAGAGAACATCTTCGTTGCCTTAACCAGTCCAAAAATGGGATCTGTAATCTTATGAGTCATCCACCGGGAGAAGGATACCGTCGCCGCAAAAGCAAACGCAATCAGCACGACGATGATCCAGGTAAGCACACGCACGTTGCGTGCTATTTCCTCACGGGATTGCTCCATAAGGGCCGCTTCCCGATAGATATACTTCTGGATATTCTCCTGAATCATATCTGTCATGACATAAATATCCGTCTTCAGAATCTCAATATTGTCGTCGTAATGACCGCCCTCTCGGATATTATCCGCAACCTCATCGACACATTTTTCCAGATTGTCAAGAACACGGAAAATCATATCCAGATTATTCTCAACTTCTGAATCATCATTGTCGGCGGCAAGGCTCTTGAAATGGCTTCGCATATCATCGATCAGATAATATGGATTGTCCGCATTCTTCTCCTTAATGATCTTATCCCAGTCATTGGCCTCCACTATGAGATAATACATGGTACTGTTCATGTTTTTCTCCCAGTCAAGATTATAACTGTTGACTGCCGTAATGTTCTGTACGCTTCTGTCATACCGGGTGTATATCATATTCAGCAGAACCAGACAGACAACGGACAGTGCCGTCAGCGGGATCGTAATAACGAGTATGATTCTCCAGATCCTGCGTAAAATACTGGTTCTTTTCTCGGTAACGCCTTCCGCCGTTTTCACAAAAGTCCCCCTCTTCTGCCTGTTCCCCTGCCCGTCCCGCGCATACGTCTGTTTTGCGTTCATGGCTCCTCAGCCTCTGTCACGCGGTTCCGATACTCCTTCGGCGTCATATCCAGCGTCTTCTTGAAAATATAATAGAAATAATGAGCATCGCTGTATCCTACCTTCATGCCGATCTCCGCGCTCGTGAGGTCCGTGGTCTTCATCAGTTTTTTTGCCTGATCCATCCGCAACCCTGTCAGATACTCGATAAAGGTATGTCCTGTCTTCTGGCTGAACATATGACTCAGATAATTTGACGAAACGCCGATTGCGCCAGCCACCTTTCCCAGCGACAGGTCATTCTCGCAAAAATGCTTCTTGATGTATTTCTGTGCTTCCTGCGTTAACGAAAGAGACTGTGTTTCCGAATACTTGTCCCGGAGCGCCAGCGTCGCCGAAAAACATTGCTTCAGCTGTCTTTCCGCCTCTTCCATGGAAGCTGAAAACCCTTGTGAATAAAAGGCACCGCAGGCTTCCTCAATCTCATCCTTTGTACACCCGCAGTTTCCCAGAAAGCCAGCACAGATGAGATATACATCCATCATGATATACTGACGGAAAAGCAGAGACGAAAGATTCCGGATCCCGATATTTTTCACGATTGTGTCACAGAATACATCGATATCATCGACGTCTCCGCTTGCCAGAAAATTATGAATGTATGTCCTGTCCATCTGCCAGAACTCCACAGCGTCACGGTCCGACAGACTTCCCCGGCCGCTGTCCCGGCTCTCAGAACCCGGCCGTCTCGAAGACGCATCCCTGTCATAGACAAATTCGCGCCCCTCATCATACAGGAAGCGCTGCGCGAACATCCGTCCGGCCAGATGATAGGAATCGGCAATCTCACTGATATGTTCCACAGCCGGTCCTGTAGAAGTAAAATAAATGTAGCCGTCCGCATCTGCCATGCCCCGTCTGATCGCCTCCATCACGGAAGCTCGGTTCTGCTCCATCGAATCCGCATCCGATCCGGTAACCAGTATGCACACAGATCCGCCCACCTGCTCACAGCAGAAAACATCCCGCAGCGCATCCAGCATATCCATCACACCGTCGCCCGGATTGTTCCTTCGGCCTGCCCGCCTGTCCTGGCTCACCAGACACTGAAACAGAATGATCTGATAGAACGCTGCTGAAAGACGGATGCCCAGCTCATGACTCATTTCCATCAGGCGCGTCATAGAATATCGTCCGCTGATCACATTTTTCAGGAAAGCAGAACGTTCCAGCCGGATACGCTCCTCATGTTCCTTTTCATAAATCGCGCGATAGTTTTCCCTCTCCCGCTCCGCTGCAATATCGGTCCCGATTTTTTTCATCGTCTCCAGAAGCTTTGCGCCTGTCACCGGCTTCAAGAGATATTCCGTCACCCCGATACTGATCGCTTCCCTTGCATAGGAAAAATCGTCATAACCACTCAGAATGATGATTCTCGTGTGCGGAAGACTGCTGCACACCAGTCTGGAGAGTTCCAGCCCATCCATAAACGGCATACGGATATCGGTGATCAGAATATCCGGTCTGCTCTGCATGATCATCGGATATGCCTTTTCTCCGTCACCTGCCTCACCGGTCAGCTCAAATCCCTCCTGCTCCCAGTTTATCGTTTTTCGGATTGCCTCACGAATAATATATTCGTCTTCCACCAGAAATACCTTCAGCATATCGAACGCCTCCTGTACGGCACAAACTCACTCTATTAAAACACATCCTGCATCTGTCGTCATCCCCGCGTCCATACGCACATCAGGATAGAATCTGACAACGGACACCCCGTTGAACAGTGATCGTCTTGCTTCTATACACGCATCATGAACGAATCCGACAACGAACACCCCGTTGAACAGTGATCGTCTTGCTTCTATATGCACATTATGAACGAATCCGCCACACTTCGAACCTGTTTATTATACAACACGTCCGGATCCATTGCTCCCCATAAACGGATCAACGGATCCGGGACATATCAAAGGTACTCTGACTGCATCCTGATTCGAGATCACAAAGAGATTCAGACAGAGCGGACAACTCTGCCTGAATCTCCAATATACCTGCTGTCACCCTCAGTTTTCTCTTCGTCTCTTGATGTAGGCAAAAATGGCCTGCAGCAGAATGAAAACGCAGAGAAGCGCTGCCGTCATGATGTTCGCCCAGCTCGACAGGAGCTTTCCATTCGTCATGACCAGCGAATTGATGGTACCTGTGATCATTACGCCAATCAGCGTCCCCCATACATTGCCGAAACCTCCGGTAAGCAGCGTGCCGCCGATAACCGCGGCAGCGATGGCATCCATCTCAAATCCCTTCGCCTGCTGGACCGAACCGGTCATCGTGTTCAGGCAGTACAGAATGGAACCAATGGAACAGAGCACAGAAGAAAGAATATACGCCTCCATCTTCGTCTTCCGGACATTCAGTCCCATCATCCTGGCACTGCTCTCGTTTCCTCCGACCGCATAGAGCACCCGCCCGAACTTGGTATACTTCAGGACAAAAAAGATAACGAACACAACGGCAAGCGCGATGATCACCGTAGGCCGGATGAACGGCGCGATCATCTTCTTTTTGCCCATGTACCCCAGAAAGGATGGAAGCAGAATCTTTGCATTTGCCCAGCCGTAAAACAGACTGCTTGCGTCCTTCGTGATCGGAACCTGTTCTGTGTTGATCACGGCTGTCATTCCTCTTCCGAAGAACATGCCCGCCATCGTTACGATAAACGGCTGAATATCCAGATAACCGATCAGGAATCCCTGCACACAGCCCCACACCACACCGACAATCATTACCAGTACGACAAGCAGAACCGCATTCATATGCTTATTTGCCATACCATCGGCAAGGATCATGCAATTCATCGCAATCAGGGAACCGACAGAGATATCGATCCCTCCCGTAAGCATGACGCAGGTCATGCCGGAAGCCACACAGATCAGACCCGCATTGGTAATGAACAGATTCAGGAAAGTCTGAAAATGAGTGAATCCTTTGCCCGCGTAAATCACGCATCCGATGGCGTACATGCCGATAAACAAAAGTATCGTGATAAACAGAAGCAGATTGTTGCTGTTGATTGCCTTCTTCTTTCTCACACTCTGAATTTGTCCAGCCATCATTCTGCCTCCTTTCCTGCCTCAGCTCTTTTTGTCCGGCGCATTGCAGACCATTCCTTGAAAACCGGAGACTGGATCACAACGATGATCACAATGATCACAGCCATAATCGCCGGAGACTGATCTGTAGACACGCCCATGGCAAGCAGCGTCGTCATAATTGCCTGGATTGTATAGGCTCCGACAATAGATCCCGCAAGATTAAATTTGCCGCCGGCAAGGCTGTTCCCGCCGAGAGCGACTGCCAGAATGGAGTACATCTCATTATTCAGTCCGATATTATTCGAATCCGCCGAATAAATTCTGGAAGAGGCAATCATACCGGCAACACCTGCGCAGAGACCGCAGATCGCATAACAGATGAAGCAGATCTTATCCGAGTTGATACCGCAGATCCTGGAGGCCCGGCTGTTGATGCCGACAGACTGAATATATGTCTCCAGCGCTGTTTTTCTGAGAACCAGCTGTGCTGCGGCAATCACGATGATCGTCACGATGATCGGCGTCGGTATGGGAACACCCGGAAGGAAATTTCCCAGATACTGATACGGCTCATATCGGATATAGATAATCTGATTGTTGCACAGAAGCAGTCCAATAGCACGTGCAGCCGTGAACAGAATCAGAGTCGCCACCATCGGCTGAATCTTCAGTTTGGCAACCATCGCGCCGTTGACACAGCCGCTTCCGAAGCCGAACAGCATACCGACGATAATTCCTACGGCAATCGGGGCCACAATACCCGTTACCGAGGTATTCCCGTAACCTGCCAGCACCATGCAGCCTCCGCAGGCCGCCAGTGACATAACCGATCCGACCGAGATATCGGTTCCGGCGGAAACAGCGACAACGAGCGTCTGTCCTACCGCAAGAATGGCGATTTCACTTCCGCGGTTCAGCACATCAATCAATCTTCCGTACAGCACACCGTTCTTGATTGCAATCGCAAAAAAAGACGGATCCTTGAACAGGTTGATCAAAAGCACCAGGATCAGCATCAGGATCGGCATGAAGAGCGGATGTTTTCTCAATTTTTTCCAGATATTCATTCCGTTTCACCTCCAGCGATCGCACCCATGACGCTCTCCTGCGTCAGTTCAACTTCATTGGAATCCAGTTCCCCTACCTTGTGACCGTCACGCATAATCAGAATCCGGGAGCAGGTTCGCAGCATTTCATCGATTTCCGAAGAAATAAAAATAACGCTCATGCCCTGCGATGCGAGCTGCAGAACCAGCTTCTGAATCTCTGTTTTTGTACCGATATCAATACCTCTGGTCGGCTCATCCAGAATCAGAAACTTCGGATTCGTCGCCAGCCAGCGCGCCAGAATCACCTTCTGCTGATTGCCGCCCGAGAGCTGACTGATCAGCGTTTCACGGGAGGCTGTTTTGATCTGAAGCATCTTGATATATTTGTCTGCAATCTCATTCTGCTTCGCCGTCGGAATCCGGTGAAACACTCCTGCCCTTGCCTGCAGTGCGATACAGATATTTTCACGGATCGACAGGCCGGCGATGCAGCCATCCAGCTTTCGATCATCCGGCAGATAGCCCATACCCGCCCGAATCGAGTCCAGCGGCGTATGGATCTTCAGGGTCTTCCCCTCCATCTCCGCATATCCGGTCTGTGAGTTGTCTATTCCGTAGATGCACCGCACCAGCTCGCTTCGTCCGCTCCCGAGCAGCCCTGCCAGCCCGACAACCTCTCCTTTTCGAATTGAAAAATCAAACGGCTTGATTGTCCCGCGATGGCTCAGATTCTCCGCCTTATAGAGGGTTTCATCTGAGACAGTATGTTCTCCTTCCTTGCGGATGGAGGCGAGATCATCAAAATCCTTGCCCAGCATCGCGGCCACGAGCTTTACCCTTGGCAGCTCAGCCACCGAATAATCACCGACAAATCCGCCGTTTCTCATAACGGTGATTCTGTCGCACACCTCATATACCTGTTCCAGAAAATGTGTGACAAATATGATGCCAACACCTTTTTTCTTCAGCGTACGCATCATATCAAACAGTTTTTCCACCTCGTGGTCATCGAGAGATGAGGTCGGCTCATCGAGAATCAAAACCTTTGCGTCCATGTCGACCGCACGGACAATCGCAACCATCTGCTGAATGGCAATGGAATAGTTTTCCAGCGTTCTGGTTACGTCTACCTCGATCTTCATACGCTGCATAAGTTCCTTCGCCTTACGGTTCATTGTCCGCCAGTCGATGGTATTCAGCTTTGTTCTCGGCTCACGTCCGATATAAAGGTTTTCTGCAACAGAAAGATTCGGACAGAGATTGACTTCCTGATATACTGTCGCAATACCGATCTTCTGGGCATCCATCGTCGAATGGCAGTGAACATTGCCTTCGACGCCTTTCACATACACATCGCCGCTGTCCCTTTCATACACACCTGTCAGGCACTTGATAATTGTAGACTTGCCGGCGCCGTTTTCTCCCATCAGCGCATGGATTTCTCCGCTCCGCAGCGTAAGCGAGGCATGATCAAGTGCTACAACGCCCGGAAAGGTTTTGACGATGTTCTTCATTTCCACAAGAACATTTTCTTCCATAATGATCCGCTCTCCTGTTATCCCAATGCAATTGTCTTCAGGCTGATTCCTTCCATCACGCGCGTCATGCACACAAACACGATTGCAGAAGGGATTTCCGCCAGCCTGAAGTTCCGTCTCGCGCACGTCATGCACACAAAAGCTATGATGGCATGTCACTCCACGCAAAAGGGCTGCTGCTCGAAAAGCGACAGCCCTTCCAGAATTCAGCTGGTGCAACTGCCGGACTTCTTAAAGTCCGTACGTCTGACCATCAGTATCCTGCATCAACGATGCTCTGATCAACTACAATCATATCCTCTGTGACATCCTTGCCTGCTGCGTTGGTGTAACTTACACTCTTAACCGTATCATCATGTGCGTACCACGGCTCAGCCATGTAGGTCTTTTCCGGAACATCTTTGCCTGCAGCAAGCTCAGATACGATCTTTGCACAGTCAGGTCCCTGCAGCGGGTTGCACTGGAAGTCTGCGTTGATATCGCCGTCAAGAACCATCTGAAGTCCTGCCTTGCATGCATCAAACGAGATGACAATGACATCACCGTCAACACCGTAGGAAACGCCTGCTGCTTTCATCGCATCTACAGCGCCGAACGCCTCGTTATCATTCTGACATACTACTACATTGAACTTTCCTTCGTAGGACTTGCAGTAGGACTCCATAACCTTCTGGCCGCCGTCCTGTGTGAAATCTCCGGTCTGCTCATCCAGCTTGTTCCATCCCTCAGATTCTACATACTGATCAAAGCCCTCGCTTCGTCCGATCTGTGCTGAAGATCCGGTTGTTCCGGAGATAACAAGGATATTGAGATCCTTAAGACCCTTTGCCTCTGCATAAGCCTTCAGCCATGCTCCTGCCGCAAGGCCTTCGTTCTTCGTCTCTGTTCCGATCCATGCTGTATATTTATCGGAATCATCGATCGTACGGTCAATGACGATAACCGGAATATCTGCATCCTGAGCCTCTGTCAGAACAGTGTCCCATCCGGTTGCAACAATCGGGTCAATAATGATGTAATCAACCTGCTGCTGAATGAAGTTTCTGACCGACTCAAGCTGTGCCTCGGAGTCATTGTCGCAGTCAACAAACTGAAGATCAAAGCCATTTGCCTCAGAGAAGGCTTCCTTGACGGAATTCGTCGAAGCGGTACGCCAGTCTGACTCATGTCCTACCTGAGAAAATCCTACGGTAATGAGATCTCCGTCCGTATTTCCCGCATCAGCGGAAATCGAGCTTGCAAGCTCCTCCATATCCTCTGAAGAATCTGCCGCTGCCGCTTCTTCTGAAGATGCTGAAGATGCCTCAGATGACTCTGATTTTGCCGACGTTGCTGAACTCGCAGATGATCCACATGCCGCAAGTCCTGTGGCCATTACCATGGCAATGATAGTTGCTACGACTTTTCTTTTCATTTTTTTCCCTCCCTTGAAAGAACAATGAAATAAATTTTTGACACCCCGTGTCAATGATCTTGATGCCTATATCATAGCCAAGGTATCTTGTCTGGTAAATTCAATATCTTTTTGAAAATGTTGTCAAACTACCTGATTTTATCCGAAAAAAAAACAAGAAATCGCATCTCCGGCACAAATTTTCATACCGTGAGTACGATTTCTTATTCTGCATGTTTGTTTTATTGTATAAGCTCTTCGAAAACGCAGACAGGATCGTCGCTTAATCCATCACCTTCCATGGCTTCCACCGCAGAAAATCCCCTGACACCAGATGATACTGCCTGCCGCGATATTCTCCCTGTATGCTGTCATGGAACCGGCTCTCCCCATGACAATGCGCGTAAATCACCTGCTCCGCGCCATATTCTTCCGCCATATCCGTAAATCCGCTTCGTTCCTCCAGAATATTTGTCGGCGGATAATGGAGGAACATGATAAACTTCCGGTAGCCGTCTTCTTTCGCCAGCTCAAAGGATTTTCTCAGACGCTTCAGCTCCCGGTCCACCAGCTTTTTCGCATGCTCCTCCGCCGCCTCGTCCCATCCCGCGATTCTTCCGCGGCGGTCCACATAAAAGGGTCCTTCAAAAGTGAATCCCTTTGTCCCGACAAGCGCATAGTCCCGGTACGTCTCATAATTATCCTGAAGAAAGGCAAGCTGTGGCTGATATCTTTCATTCAGCTGCCCTGTTTTCTTTGCATCCCAGAACATATCGTGATTGCCGCGGGTCAGGATTTTCCTGCCGGGAAGATCACAGATATACTGAAGATCCTCTTCACATTGCGCAAGATTCTTTCCCCAGCTGTGATCTCCGACCAGAACAAGCGTATCCTCGTCCTTCATCAGCTGTGCGCAGTTTTTTTTGAATTTTTCCTCGTGCTTCTTCCATACACGGTCATGCAGCTGTCCGGGCGCCTTCAGCTCAGACTGAAAATGAAGATGCAGATCTCCAATCGCATATAAAGCCATACGCAGAAAATTGCCTCCTTCCTCCTTCAGGCATATGGTAATTTTTACCGGTTAAATTTTCATACACCTTTTCCAGAAGCCCCGAAGTGATTTTCGTCACTGCGGGGCTATGTGAGGTATCGATATTCATTGTTCTGAAGAGCGTAAACGGAGCAGCCGCAAACGCGGCAAACATGTTCCAGGCAAATGCACTCGGGAAATATCTAAAACTCCGATTTTTCCAAACATGCAAGGAGGTGTCTTCCGTGGTACCAGAGGACCGTTGGATCAAATGCACCCAGCGCTGCCACACCGGTATACCCCATCAGCTCTTTCAGCTGTCTGTTCATCTGCTGCAGCTTTTCCCTCACAGCCGGTGTCCCGTTTTTCAGCAGCCCTGGCAGGATGGCACGCCCGGTCGAAACAGCATCAGCTCCCAGCGCCATGAGTTTGTATGCATCTCTTCCATCATCCACGGAACAGTCCGCGAAAATCTTCATTTTCCCTGAGACTTTCCTGATATCAGGTAGTATCATCGCCGGCGGTACGGCAAATGGCAGTCTGCCGTGATGATGACTGACTACGATTGCATCCACGCCTGCCTTCTCACAGATGGCGGCATCCTTTATGCTGAGGACTCCCTTGGCAACAAACGGAACTCCCAATTCATGTGCAGTCTCTGCAAATCCTTCTATATCCTGATCCGTCAGTGTGCCCATTTTTTCGCCATCGACCACATCTACATTTCCATCATTTCCGATGCTGTGATCGATATCAATGCCAACCGCAAATGCCTGATGTTTCACCGCGAAGGCCATCTGCCTCCTGATCTTTTCATGATCGGCAAAAGGCTTGATGATGCGAATTGTATCAGCGCCGACTGCGGCAATGTCCGCATAATCCGCGTCGGACTCCATGCCGACCCAGTTGACGAGTCCCAGATCCTTTGCCGCCTGCGCATACTCTTCCATTGGCCGGTGATCGAGCCCTGCCTTGTTTAAATGCGAAAATGCCGGCATCATGATCGGAGATGTAAATTTCCGCCCCCAAAGCATCATCGAGATATCTGCCGTATGCGTTCCGATGATGCGCTCTTCTATGAGAATTTCATCCAAAAAATGCCTTGTGTGCCAGCTTGCGTTCGATGCATCTTTTGGCAGCGCCGGAATAAGCCCCTCCGGTCCCGGCCAGTTTGCTTCTTTCTCCATCTGTCAACCTCCATATCGCGAATCCGAATCTTTTAAGAATACAATCGCTGTAACAATATGTAAACCTTTATAACTATAAGCATGAGCACTTACCTCAATAGCTCATCGTACTTTGATGCTTCCGCTTTAAAAATCCTCCATCGGCACCTGTACTATACTTTTGTTATGTCAAATTTGACAGTGATCTCATGACGAGATCTACATCCTGATTTTCCAGTTCCTGAATAACGTGCAGGTATGTCTTTTGCGTTGTTGTCATACTGGCATGCCCAAGCCTTCTTGCGACACTGGCAATAGAAACCCCGGCATAGAGCAGTATCGATGCGTGCGTGTGCCGCAACCCGTGCACAGAGATCACCGGGATTCCCAGTTTTTTGCAGTACCGCTCCAGCAAATCATTCACGGTAGAATTGTACACCTTCTTATCTGTCGCAAAGATCGGCTGATCTGCAGGCAAATCTTTTACGAGTGTTGCAAACTGCATTACTACCTGCCAGTCAATCTGGATCTTTCGGACCGAGGAACGATTTTTAGTTGGGGCAAAGCCTCCTCCCTCCTTGTAATTCCACGTCTTGCTGACAGAAATGGTCTGATGGGCAAAATCAAAATCTGCCGGGGTGACCGCCAGTGCCTCCGAGAAACGCATGCCGGTCTTTGCCACAAGAAGAATGAACCAGTCCCAGCTGACCGTTTCTCCAAGCGTCAGATTTGTCAAAAGTGTGTGAAGCTCAAACTGGTTCAGATATTTTCTTTTTTTCTCAGCAGGTGTCTTTCCCTTGATAATAACCTTTCGCGTCGGATCGTGAGGAATCAAGCCTTCATCAACAGCATCCAGAACAGCTCCCTTCAGCTGATGATGAAAATCCATCGTCGTCTGCCGCTCATGTTCTTTTGCATACTCATTGATGATCTGCTGATATACCGTCCGTGTAACATCGCAGAGCTTCAGATCCGGCACCAGTTTTTCAATCCAGACAAGGCTCATCTTGTACTTGGACAGGGTAACATCACGAATTGCGCCCTCCTTGTACACAGATATCCAATTCCGATAGTATTCCTTCAGCTGATCGGTCGGTTGAAATTCATAAGGCATATTTTTCTCCTTTCATTGCTATGCCGATGAAGGACCGACCGCCTTCTGTTTATTTTCCATCTTTCTGTTCCGGATCCGGGATGTCGAACCCATCTGCCAGAATAAAATCTGTAAGGAGCTTATCCACCCGGTTGCTCACCAAAAACGGCGGAAGCATCTTCCCATCCACCTGTGAGAAATACGTCTGTGCTTTGTCACGCACAACGGTCGCCTTCAGCGCATCAAAGCGGCCGTACTCGTTCAGCTTATTTTTCGTCAGATGGGCTTTCATCATATCTGTAAGCTGTGTCTCTGAGACGCCAAGGTACTTCACCACGCGCTTTACCTGTTCTGATTTCGCATTTTTTTCATACATGACGATATAATCCCGGAAACTTCTGTCCGGAACGAGATGAACATCTCCGGTCTGCACATCATGCAGGAAAATGTTGGCGTATTTCTGATCTTCCTGAGAGAGGAAGGCATAGGACTTGTGCAGATCTGCCAGCATCTTCTCTTTTTCCTCCTGCGGGACACTTGGGTCACTGAGAGGTTTCTTCCATTTTTCGAATCTGGCATTCATATAATCGTTGTCGATAACACCGGTATTCTCTTCCGTCAAATAGGGATCTATCGGGAAGGTGATTTCCTCCTCCTGATCATCCACGCCTCTGCCACGCTGCAGTTCTCTGTACCTCTGCTGAAGAATGTTGTATTGCTTCACCGTTGGAATCAACGTAATCGTCTCCTCCCTGCTCTCATCTTCCGGATCGATCCGGGAGGAATACTCCCGTCTGTCCCAGCGCATTCCCTGGATCCTGGCAGCCTGCAGATAAGTGGAGAATTCCCGGTACAGCTTCGCGAACTTTGCCTTTGACGGAACATCCCCTGGCAGACGGTCCATATCCGGAATCCCTGCACTTCGGAATATTTCCGTCATGTCCCGGAAGGTTACATTCATATGGGTGATATTATCCGGCAGATGATCTGCAAAAAGGCCCTGCGGGCGGTCGCCCGAATAGAGCCGGACGGCATCCGCGATGTTCCGCTTCATGGTATGTGGCATCCGGTAATATCGAATGATTCCGAACGGTTTTTCATTAATGTTGAATAAACGGTTCGTCCTGGAAAAAGCCTGAATCAAGTTCTGATAGACAAGCACCTTATCCAGATACAGCGTGTTGATCCACTTGGAATCAAATCCGGTAAGCATCTGATTGACGACAATCAGAAGATTAAGCTGCTCTTCCGGCTTTACCCGAGCGTAGGGTTTCTTATGCGCCAGCCTTGCAGAAACATCCTTCTTGAATGCAGCATAACCGCCAATATCAAAGTTCTGACCAAAGGTGTTGTTGTAATCTGTCAGCATCTCCTTCAGCCCGTCTTCCTTAGTAAACACTTTCTTTCCACTCTGATTGTCGATTGTCGGGTCAAAGAGTCCCGTCACCTTCAGTTCCGGGTATTTTTCGCGGAAGATCCGGTAATATTCGACCGCCTCCGGGATACTGGATGTGGCAAAAATAGCATGGAATTTACCATTTCTGCTGAGCGTCCGCCAGTTCTCCATGATGTCATTCACCACGGCATTCTGATACACTGGTGTCTGCCAGGCTTCCCTTTCAACATAATCTTCGATGCCCTTCTCGTATCTGCCATCTTCTCCTTTACGCCCTGCCATCGGAACTTCCGATGCGGACATAAAGTGATAGTACTTCTGACTCATCACCGGATCTGTCACAGCTTCTTCTTCTGAAAGAGCGCCGGATTCCTGTTTTGCAACCCTCTTGCGCAAATCCTTATCACGGTACACCAGCACCATTGTCGGATCAAAACCCAGAACGTTTTTATCTCGAATTCCATCTGCAATACTATAACGATGCAGTTCATCTCCGAAAATATCCGCCGTCGTGTTCATTGCCTTTTCATTTTCCGTAAACACAGGTGTACCAGTAAAACCGAAAAACAGTGCCTTCGGAAAAGTTGCCTTGATCGTTGATAGCATTTCGCCAAATGTAGAGCGGTGACATTCATCAATAATGAAGACGATTTTCTTGCTCTGCATCTCTTCCAGATCTCTGGCGCGCATTTTTGCAGTTGCATCTTCGCGGATGTTGCTCATCTTTTGAATAGAAGAAACGATCAGTGTGTTTCTTGGATCATTACTCTTCAGTTTGGAGATAAGGGTAATCGTGTCTTCCGTTGCCTGCACATCATCCGTATCATCCGCAAACGCCCGGTACTCCTTCAACGACTGAACTCCAAGCTCGATTCGGTCCATCAGGAAGACCACCTTATCGGCATCCTTAGAATTGGCAATCAGCTGCGCGGACTTAAAGGAAGTCATTGTCTTTCCGGAACCAGTTGTGTGCCACACATATCCGCCCAGCTGATTTCCCTCCATCCAATCATTTTTTGACACACGGTCAGAGATCTTGTTCGCCGCATAATACTGGTAGCTGCGCATTACCTTCAGCACACCATCGGAATCATCCGCAACCGTGTAGAATCCGATCAGCTGATGCGCCATCGGAATAGAAAGCAGCTTCTCCGCAACCAGCTTCCAGTTGTTAACCGGCTCGTTATTCACATCCTCCCAATGAAAGAAAAAGTCAGCATTGAACCTGCCATCCGGTCCGGGATTGGCAAAATACAGTGTCTCCTCCGGGTTCATGGCCACAAATACCTGCACAAGAGAAAACAGACCGGTAAACACGCCTTCATGCGCATACTTCTGGATCTGATTCACCGCCTCCTGAACCGGTACTCCGGAACGTTTCAGTTCTATATGAAACACCGGCATTCCATTGATGAGAAGCATAAGGTCTCCGCGGCGGTCCTGCAGCACCTTTTCATGTCTCGGAAAAAGCGGCTGCTCTACGATCTGGTACCGGCTTTGTCCGGCAGCGATCTCCATGCGGTCATAGATCTTCAGGCTGACCTCCTTCCCATAGTGATCCTTATCTTTTGGATTTTTGCGGGTAATGGAAACTGTTTTTCCGTTAATAAATCCATTCAGAGCAAGTGGAGTCCGCGCTTCTCTGATCTGCTCCAGCAGCTCATCCATTTCCTCCGGAATCAATGGGCAGTCATTCAGCCTGTCCTTGCCACGATTGTTCTCAAACAGAATATCTGCCCAGTTCTGGATCAGGTCTTTCTCTGTCGGATGGTCAATTACCTTCTTCTCCCATCCATATCCCTGAAGTGCAGCGATAAGCGCTTTCTCAAAATCAGCTTCTATTTCAAAATGATCCATTTATATGCTCCTGAAATAACAAATTTTTATGCGTTTTTGCTTTCGATGATGAAGGGTGATGAGGTTGTCGAGTCCTTGAAAAAAAGCCCCAATTTTCTGCTGTTCAGGATAAGACGGCACCACGAATGTTTCCTGCAAAAAATCATTTGCTACAAGGTTCGTCATCATTGTTGACGCTTTTGTACTTCTCAAAAGTATGCCACCCATAAGTCGTTCATTGTTGATAGCGTACTTCCAAAACTGCAAATCATAAGGCTTCATTATTGGCTTGAATACATCAAAAACGTGTGAAACTATGCCGTTTCCGATAGTATTCTCAACAAAACGACCGTGAGCATAGTTTTTGCTTTTATTTCCCTCAAAAGCAATATCGCCAAGCTCAAAAATATTATATGTGAGCAAGTATCTTTCATCCGTGATGTATGAATCCGGTTTGAAGTACATATTGGCAACCGAAATAATGTCATATTTTCCGTAGGTCAAGTCATTCTTTCTACTTGCCTTTTCGTATAATTCGGAAAACTTCCGCTGTTCCCAATCTCCAGTGAAGCCTCCGAACCTAACTCTTGGCACAGATTCACCCTTTTGAGGGAAACAATTTTCTAGCATCGTTTTTTTCAGAATTTTCAGCTTTTCCAGCTTACGTTGATGAAGGGTGATGAGGTTGTCGATGCTCTCAAAAACAGATCCTATGGCATCTTGTTCATCTTTCTCAGAAGGTATCGGCACCATAAAATTCGATAGATTACTACGGCTTATTCTCTGTCGCGTTCCTCCGGCAAGACAGGTATTTACCTCGTTAAAGTATGGTTGTGATGACAGATACTGCACCAAAAATTTATTACTCACATCAGGTGAGGTTCTGACGATTGTGCAATCAACTGCTGTTATCATCTTTGTGCCTAAAAATGGCATAATACAAGCTCTTCCAGCAGGTTCAGGCAATCTCGAAATTAAGATATCTCCTGGTAAAACTTCTTCGCAATGGAGTCGATCAAAAGTCTCATTAGATATCCATTTTTTATTGTTTGGCTTATCGAGATATTCAGTAACACCCACGTTACCAGTCTGAATTAATCGAACACCCGAATCACTTTGATCTTCCGATTCAATCCAATCACCGTCCGTAAATTTCTCGCATAGCGATGACAACTTACGCTGTTCCCAATCATTTTGATATCCCTTGAATCGGATCGCCGGTGTTTTCCGCTTATTCATCTTCGGAACCTCCTAACAGAATACGTAGTTCCCGGATACCCTGCATATCCGACTCTGATCCGGTGAGATCTCCCAGCATATCACACAACTCTTTTTCTGTCTGATGAATCTCTGCTTCAAGGTCATTCATAGTTACCGAATATTTATTTGCAGCCGCTTCTACATCCTTGGAGAACTTTTCCAACATGGTCTCGGAAAGAGACGCGATTCCATCAAGCACGGGCTTTGCCCATTTCTGGTGAAGCAGTATACGGGCCTGCCCATCTGTCAGATTTTCGATTGTCTTCTTTGTGTCCAGATGCAGCCTTTCTTCCTTTTTCCTGATTTCACTCTTCAGAAATTTCTCTTCATTATTCAGCCGCTCCGCCTTCTGCAAGGTTGAAATCAGCTGAGGGCTGGCGTCGCTGTCTGCCTTTAGTGTTTTCAGAACAGTCTTAATATTTTTAAACACAAATGCATCATTGCTATCGTTGAGTGCGTCCGAGATTGATTCTTTTTCCTCTTCACTTAACGCATCCAGCAGTTCCTCGTAGGATGATGGGATCCCCGCAAGCTGTTCCTCCTCATCCGATAAATCCTTCCTTTCAGCAGCCAGGCAGTTTTTCTGAACGAGATCAAAAGGCAAAATATGTCCCTTCCATCCCTCCTGGACCTCCACATCTTTTCCATTCTTTTTCTTCACTACCATGTTGGGATCCACCTGGCTCACTGCTTTCCATCCTTCTGTCTGGATCAGTTCCAGATCGCCGCCGATGACAGAGAACTGGTCCTCAAAGATCTCGTAAGCCTGGTATGGATCCAGAAGCGGAATGTCGTGGAAGCGACGGAAGATCTCCCCTGTCAGATCTTCCTCTATTTTTGGCACAGAGAGTGTTTCTGCCTGGTCTATGAGGGCAGTATCCATTTTTTCACCAAGATCCTCAAAAGCCTCCCTGAATGTGTCACGGAACCGGCAGACATCTGCATTCTTCCGTATCGTTTCTTTTATATTTTCTGTGCACAGATGAAGATACCCGTTCTCCCCTGCAAACAGCTCGTCCTTCAGCGTCGGGAATACCTTCCAGAAACTGTCAAAACAGTGTAGTTCCTGCTCCGGAATACCTCCGAACATGGCAGCATAGATGTCGTAGCTCTCTGCTTCCTCAGAGGAATCCACATAGCGCGGAATATTCAGATTGTAATCATTTTCCCGGATTTCTTCGCGGCTCACCACACGGGAATATTTCGGCGTTGTCCTGCGTGCCCGCACCGTATCGGCAATCCTTCGGATATCAGATGCACGCAGCTTGTTATTTTTTCCCTCTTTGGCAAATCCTTTGGAGGCGTCAATGATCAGAACGTCTGTGCTTTCCCGCTTCTGACGCAGTACCATGATAATCGTCGGAATGCCGGTGCCGAAGAAAATATTGGCAGGAAGACCGATGATGGCATCGATATTGTTCTGCTCGATCAGGTTTCTGCGGATGGTACCTTCCTCACCGCCGCGAAAAAGAACACCATGGGGAAGGACAATGGTCATGATACCGTCCGGCTTGAGGTGATAGAGATCATGCAGAAGAAAAGCGTAGTCCGCCTTGGATTTGGGAGCCAGACCGTAACGGGCGTATCTGGCATCATTTTCCTTTCCGGAAGGATCCCACCGTTGAGAATAGGGCGGATTGCTTACGACCGCATCCACATATAACGGCTCATAAGTTCCCTGTGGATCCGATTCATCGAAATATGGCCAGTCTTCTTCAAGGGTGTCGCCATTTCTGGTCACGATATTGTCCGGAAGGATGCCTCGCATGACAAGGTTCATACGTGTCAGATTGTATGTGTTGGCTTTCAACTCCTGCGCGTAATAACGGATCCTGTTCGGGTCTTCCATATATTTAGACGCGGTCCTGCCGATGTTTATTAACAGACTTCCGGAACCAGAGGTGGGATCATAAATTTTGATTTCATCGCGACCCTTCAGGTGGTTTGCTATGATCTCGGACATGAGCAGGGACACCTCATGGGGTGTGTAGAATTCTCCGGCCTTCTTCCCTGCGTTGGCTGCGAAGTTAGAGATCAGATATTCGTAAATGAAGCCAAGCACATCATAGTCCTGTCTTCCATTCATGGGGATTTCATTGATCAGCTGGATCAGATCACTGACCGCCTTGGTCTGGGATTTTGTATTCTCACCGAGCTTGGAGAGTCCGGTCTCCAGAGTGTTGAAAATGCCTTCAAAAACCTTCTTATGCGATTCTGAAATCAGACGGTTAAACGAAGACAGCCCTGTGCGGACGTTATCAACGGAAAAATCTGATCCCATTTGGATCCAGGTCGAGAACAGATCTTTCCAGGCAATAAAATAGCCAAGGCTCTGCTGTGCACTTGTACGGCTGGAATAGGCATCGTCTGCCTCTTCATTGACATATTCACGAATACTTTCTGCGTCATATCCTCTCTGCAGGAGCCAGTGCTCCTCTTTATCAGAGAGGTATTTATAGAAAATAAATCCAAGAATGTAATCCTTGTACTCATTGGCCTCAATCTTTGACCGCATACGGTTCGCGGATTCCCAGATCTTTGCTGCCAGCTGCTGCTTGTTCATCTCGTATTGTCCCCTTTTGTGTGTCAATTATAAAATGACGTGGTCATATCAATAAAACCGGGAAACCCTGCCCCGTCCCCGGCTGTATCTGAATCCATCATGCTTCTTTTTTCTTGAAAAATAGAAATAACCTCTAAACAGGAAAAGCTGACGTCACTACTCGCTTTTCTGCTCCAGAACAGCACCTGCTGATCCCATAGCAGCCGCAACTCCGATAAATAGTAAAGGTAATGGCATATCCGACCTCCTTATAACTTAATCAGATCCTTGACGCTCTCAGAGATCACTTTTTTCCGGTCAGTGATCTCATTAACCATAGCTTCTATCGTGAGATAAGGACGATCTGTCGTCTTAATCCATTGCAGCTCTTTCTCAAGATCAAGAAGCGTAACGATACTGTTTTCCAATTCCAGGAACACAGCTTTATCGATGTTCAGCTTACGAACTACATATTTCAGTATACGACGCTCAGTCTCATCATAATTCCCGTCGCTGTTCTGCATCGATATTACTGCTGCCGACATTTTCTCCTTTTGTCTCAAGTGAAATCTCCGCGGCAACTATTTCCTTCTCTTCCCTTTTAGCAATCATATCTTTCTCGTGTTTCTCCGATGTGTATAAACCATTAATGATTCAATGATTCCGGAAACCACTCCTATCTTGCCTAATTATAACATTTGTAAGCTAATATGTAATGGCCTCACATTTGCAACATCTCGGGTTTACCTATAAACTATCATTGTCACAAGCAAGATCCGGGGACGCCAGAACCCAGCCGCTTTACTTTCTTATCACGACCGCCGGGACGGATATGAACAGTATCTGCTACGAAGTCCTCCAGAAGGCGCTCGACGTCATCGAAGGCAGGAAAATCGACCCGACATTCTACCCTGTGATCTACGGGGCGGAGGAATCCGATGACTGGACAGACCCCGCCGTCTGGAAGAAAGCGAATCCGTCCCTTGGTATCACAGTAGGAATCGACATGGTGGAAGCTGCCTGCAACTCAGCAAAGCAGACCCCCGGCGAGGAGAACGCCTTCCGGCAGCTGAGACTTCATCAATGGGTGAAGCAGGCCGTCCGGTGCTCCGCTTGATGATGGATAACATCTTCATCCGCCGTGACCCTGCAGGAAACATCAAGGCTGATAAGGAGAAATCAAAGGTAAACGGTAAACCGCCAGTACCTGTTGTACCTAGCTAGCCTTTGCGATAATGGAGTCGAATAAATCTAAGGTTTTTTCGACTTCTCCAAAGGAGGCTTGGTATTGATGGA